>DASTPU010000200.1:0-33681 GCA_035762105.1 Nocardioidaceae bacterium
CGGCGAGGCCGAGCCGTCGCTGGAGGGGCCCCTGCGTGACCCTGACCGACTGGATCCGGGCCTGCGGCGCCACATGGGTACGGCGGACGAACCATCCCTGCCGGGACACGACGAGCTGCTCGCTCGTGCCGACCCGGAGGAAGCGGTACCCCACCGGGGACAGCCACCGGGCGCGTCGCGGGACCGGCCGGAGCTCGACGGTCGCGGGGTCGAGGCCGCGCAGCATGTGCCGGGCGAGCTCGTGGACGAGCGCGCGGTCGCCGACGGGCAGCACCGTCGACGGCGCCGGGCCCTCGCCGTCCCCGACGACGCCGTACCCCGCGATCGACACGTCGAGCCGCGCCCACCCGAGCCGTCGCCACAGCAGCGGCTCGGAGACGACGACGCCCTGGACCCGGGTGAGCGCGATGGTCTGGGAGCTCAGCTCGAACAGCCCGCGGCGCACCTGGGTCCCCGCCGGGGTGTCGGAGACCGTGAAGTTGTAGTTGACCGAGAAGCGGCGGAACAGCGCGATCGCGAAGCCGAGGATCACGGGCAGCATCGCCGAGACGCCGAGCCACTGGCCGCTCGCGACGAAGGCCGCGCCGAGGCCGCCGCTCACGAGGGCCAGCGTTACCGCCTCCGCGGAGAGGAGGATGGAGAAGATCAGGGTGCCGAGGTCGACGCGGCCGAGGAGCCGTTCGGGCCGCGGCTCCGGGGCGACCGCCGGCGCCCCCTCCTCCTCGGGAGCAGGAGCGCCGCTGATCTGGTCGCGACGGGTGAGCAGCAGGTCCTTGAGCCGCCGCGCCTCCCCGAGCGGGAGGTACGCCAGCGAGCCCTCCCGCGAGCTCCCACCGGCGACGTCCATGCGCAGCTCGGCCAGCCCGAACAACCGGGCCACGAAGGGCTGCACGATGTCGATGCCCTGGAGCCGGTCGATGCGGATCCGCCGGGACTGCCTGCTGATCACGCCGGTGTCGACCCGGAGCTCGTCGGCCTCGATCCAGAACTTCGTGCGCATCCATGACGCGGTCCCGTAGACGGCTCCGCTCACCAGCAGCAGCGCGAAGATCGTCGCGGTCGGCCCGATCTCTCCGCGGGTCACGTCCCGGATCACCGTCATCCCGGCAGCGACGAGCACGATGAAGCTCCGCACCAACGGCGTCAGCGGCGAGAGCCGCTGCGGCGCGCGGTCGGTCACAGGCCGGCCGCCTGGGACTCCCCGAGCTCGGTCAGCCGGTCACGCAGCCGGGCGGCCTCGTCGGCGGGCAGGCCGGGGATCTTGGCCCCGGTGCGCGGGCTGGCGGTGTGCAGCCGGACGCTGGCGATGCCGTACATCTGCTCGAAGGGGCCGGCGTTGACGTCGACGTACTGCATCCGCCCGTAGGGCACCGCGACCAGCTGCCGGAACATCACGCCGTGCCTGATGTAGAGGTCGTCGTCGCGCTCTGCGTACCCCCACGCCCGGACGTTGCGGCCGACCAGCCACCAGCCCCAGCCGAACCCCGCCAGGAGTACGACGGACAGCGCGGCCGCCCAGGAGGCCGGCCAGTCGAACGTCACGGTCACAACGGCGAGGACGACGAGCCCGGACAGGACGAGCCCGCCGAGCACGGCACGGCGCATCCGGCGCAGCTGAGGTGAGACGGGCCGCCATGGCGTGCCCGGCGGGGAGAAGAGGTCGTCCATCGGATACGAGCGTAGTCATGGCCCCATGGAACGGACACGACATGACCCGATCGGACGGTCCCAGTACGACGATCAGACGAGATACGGCGTCTCAACGGACAGTTCAGCTGATTTCCTGACACATGCTGTCGTGCCGGGAGGCAAGGTGCTCGTGGACAGACCACGATCCTGGGAGCAACCCGTGACCGACACACCGACGCGACCTCGTCGAACAGGACGGCTCGCCGTGGCCGGTGTGGTCCTCGCCGCCGTCGCCGGCTCCCTGGTCGGAGTCGGAGGTTCCGCGAGCGCCGCGGCCGGGACGCGCAGCGCCCGCTACGAGGACGCGGTCGTCGCCCAGGTGAACCAGGCCCGTTCGGAGAAGGGGCTCGCGCCGCTGCGGCTCGTGCCTTGCGTCGACACCGTCGCGGAGGCCGCCGCGGCCACCCTGCGCCGCACCCAGCGGCCGGCCCGGGTCCGCGACGCCTTCATGCGCCGCGAGTGCTCACGCTCGCTCGAGCTGAACGCCGTGGCGGTCGGACCGTTCCGGCCGGCGACTCTGGTGCGGAGCTGGCTCGCGGACCGCGGGGCCCGCGGCGTGCTGCTCGCGCGGCGGGTGCGCGCGATCGGTGTAGGAGCGATGTTCACCCGCGGGCGCGGCTGGCACGTCAGCCTGCTGGTCGCGGGCAGGTACCTGGGAGGAGGCGCGGCGGGGTCGGTGCCGGATGAGGAGGCGGCACCGACCCCCACGCCGAACGACACGACCGTGACCACCCCGGACGGCACCACGTCGACCGTGGTGACCGCCGAGATCGCCGAGCTCCAGGCGGCGATCCTCGAGGAGACGAACCGGCGCCGGGAGAGCCACGGCCTCACGCCGCTGCAGCCGTCCGTGTGCGCGGCCGGGTTCGCCACGGGACACAGCGCGTGGATGGCCGAGGCCGGCGAGCTGACCCACGCGGACCTCACCGAGCTTCGCGCTCTGTGCGAGGCGTCCGCGGCGGCGGAGAACATCGCCGTCGTGGCCGGGCCGAGCCTCGACGCCAGGGCCGTCGTACAGGCGTGGATGGACTCGCCCGGGCACCGGGCCAACATCCTCGACCCCGACCTCACCCACCTTGGTGTCGGCGTCGCGCACGACGCGGTCGACGGTCGGTGGTACGCCACTCAGGACTTCCTGGACGCCGCCTGACCTGCAGGGCAGGTGTCGAGGAGACGACGGGGGAGCAACGGGGGTGCCGCCGGGCGAGAGCCACTCGCCCGGCGGTTCTCCGTGCCCAGGTCCTCACCGGCCCGAGAACGCGACATGCCCCCGGCCCGAAGGCCGAGGGCATGTCGTGCAGGTCCGGTCCTGAGCGGGGGTCAGGGGCGCCGCCCGGTCCCGGAAGTCTCGTCGTCGTCCTCGTCTGCGTCGTCCGTCGTGTCGTCCGTCTTCTCGTCCGCGTCGTCGGCAGCCTCCGGCTTCACGACCTCGGCCTCCTCGACCTCGTCGTCGGAGCGCGCGTCCACGTCACCGTGCTCGGCACCGGCCTCACCGTGCTGGTCGCCGGCCTCGCCGTGCTCGTCGCCGGCCTTGGCCTTGTCGCCCGAGGCGATCCCGGCGATCTCGGCACCCTTGTCGGCACCCGTCGACTCGGTGGTGGTCGCCGTGCCGGAGACCTCCTCGCCGTGTGCAGCGGCGTCGGGCCGGTCCACGGCGTCCTCGCCGGCTTCTTCGGCCGCACCCGTACCGGCGGGGGCGGTCGCGTCGGACTGCGCGTCGGCCGACCTGCCGCGTGAGTCAGCGCGCTCGAGGGCGGTGCTCGCAGCGTCGGGCAGGGTGACGCCCACCTTGGCGAACAGCTCGTGCGCGGTGTCCTGGGCGGCACCGGGAAGCGTGCCGGTCGCGGCCGCGGCGACGCCACCGGTCAGCAGCACCCCGGCGCCGATGGCGGCGGCTATGCCCGCCTTGGCCGCGGTGAGAGAGGAAAGCATGGAGGACCTCCGAGTAGGTACCTGCGAAGCGCGGAAGGCGGCCAGTGCCGCCCCCTCACCCGGCAGGGGACCCGGTTCGGAGGGAGCGGCGGCCGCCGACAGCAGGGACGCCACCCGGTCGTCGAGCAGGGTGTCGTCGGCTTCGTGTCGATAAGGGTTCATGTCACTCAGTTACCGATACGCGCGTCGATGCCGTTACAGCCCTGCGGTGTGCTATGCGCCTCTCGCCCGGCGAGCAGGTCGGCCAGGCGCTTGAGGCCGCGGTGTGCCGACACCCGGACCGCTCCCGGTTTCTTGCCGACGATCTGTGCCACGTGGGAGACCTCCAGGCCGGCCACGTGCCGGAGCAACACGATCTCCGCCTGCTCCGGCGGCAGGGTCCCGATGAGCGCGAGAGCGGACTCGGTGGAGAACATCTCCTCGACCTCGCCCAGGACGTCCACCGCGCTGGGCCGCGACCTCAGGTAGTCGTCGGTGTCCACCGGGACGGGCATCCGGACCGCGCTGCGCTGGGCGTCACGCAGCCGGGAGTGGGCGATCGTGAAGACCCAGGACCGGAAGCCCCTCTCGTCACCGGAGAACTTGTGAAGGCTCCGCACGACGTTCACCCAGGTCTCGGATGCGGCATCCTCGGCAAGGCCGCCGCCCAGGGTGTTCAGGTAGCGGAGCAGCGCGGGCTGGATGGAGCGGAACAGCTCGACGAAGGCACCCTCGTCGCCCGCCTTGGCTGCTGCCATGCGGGCATCGAAGTCGGTCGGCACCACGTCACCTCCCTTGATCCGTGGCCGGATGCCGCGCGACCGTCCGCCCCCGCACGGACCTCGCGGTCACCGCGCGGAAGTCTGCCCTATTCGTGACGATCAGTCACGAGCCGCGCCGAATCTGCAACAAAAGCCCGTCGTCGACCTCGTGCAGACGCGCCTGCGTCGCACCGCCCACGTCGTGCCAGGTCCGGTCCACGTCGGGGCGGTCGAGGCTGGTCACTCCCCCGCCTCTTCGGAGCTCGGCGACCCGTCGCTCGAGCTCGAGCCGCCAGGTGCCCTCCGGGCTCTCGAGCACCGCGGGGTCGACGGTCAGCCGGAAGCCGCACGCGTCGTAGTTCTGGCTCGGCCGGCCGGCGAACTTCGTGGCTCGGGGCTGCTCCACAGGCTTCAGCGGTACGTCGACCGCGCGGTCGTCCGGGCCCACGAGGCGTGCGGTGAGCTCGGTGTCGCGGCCTGCGGTCGGCACGTTGCGGATCAACGCGAACCCGTCGACCTCCAGGCGGCCCCCCGCCCACGCCGCCCTGGTGACCCGGGCCTCCCAGCGCAGCTCGTGGTCCCCGAGGACGTACGTGTCCTCGGGCAGGCCGCCGTCCTCCGTGCCGGGAAGCAGCGCGACGACCCGGTCCCCACGCTGCTCCAGCGGCAGGTCGCCCTCGCAGCCGTCGACGAACTCGATGAGCCGGACCAGGTCCTCGCGACGGTCCTGGGTGACCAGCCAGCCCATGAGCCGTTGCTGCACGGGGATCCAGGTGCGGTGGAACGGCACCGTCTCCTCGGACCAGAACTCCTCCATCGCGGAGCGCAGCAGGTCCCAGTACTCGTCGGCGCAGCCGGGGACGGCACGGAAGTACTCCCACATGTCGACCGGAAGGATGTCGGACTGCCACACGCGCAGCAGGTGCGGCGCCTTCGCCAGCACCGCCTCGGTGCTGCTGCGCTTGGTGAGGATCCGGTCGTAGAGGTCGGCGATGTCGTCGCGGCGCTGGGTGATCGAGGAGCCGTCGGTGCGGATCCGCCAGAGGTAGACGGTCTCGGTGAGCACGTCGAACCTGTCCGCCTCGAGGAACGCCCGGGTCAGCGTGGGTTGGTCCTCGTAGCGGATGTCGGTCGGGAACGCCAGCCTCGCCTCGTCCCAGAACGACCGGCGGTAGATCTTGTTGACCGCGAACACGTCGGCGAGGATCCGCGGCATCTCGCCGAGCGTGACCCCGACGCGCCGGACGCGGTGGTTGTCGCGCATCCGCGGCATCGCGTACCGGCGGTCGCCCTCGTCGCGGACGAGCTTTCCGATCGCGAAGTCGGAGCCGCTCTGCTCCAGGGTGCGCATCATCGCGGAGTACGCGTCGGCCGGCAGGCGGTCGTCTGAGTCGAGGAAGGTCAGGTACTGCCCGCGGGCGGCTTCGACGCCGGCGTTGCGGGCCGCGCCCAGGCCGGCGTTCGCCTGTGACACAAGGCGGAAGCTGTGGTGGGCTTCGGCGTAGCGGCGGGCGATCTCGGCGGAGGAGTCGGTCGACCCGTCGTCGACCAGGACGACCTCGAGGTCGTCGTACGGCTGGGCGAGGATGCTGTCGAGACACTCCTCGAGGTACCCCTCGACGTTGTAGACGGGGACCACGATGCTGAGCTTCGGCTCGCGGATGTCCTCGGGGGAGGCGACGCGGGCACGGACCCACTGCTTGACACTCCCCAGCCTGGACACGCGCAAGACAGTACGACACGTGCCACGATGGGCGGGTGACCGGTCAGCAGCAGCAGATCACCGTGGGCATGGGCGCGGGCGCGTCCGGGTTCGGCTACGAACGCGGTGGCGGCGAGGGCATGGCCACCCAGGACATGGTCCTCAACATCGGCCCGCAGCACCCGGCCACGCACGGCGTGCTCCGCCTGCGGCTCGTCCTCGACGGCGAGCGGATCGTGCACGCCGAGCCGATCATCGGCTACATGCACCGCGGCGCGGAGAAGCTGTTCGAGGTCCGCGACTACCGACAGATCATCGTGCTGGCCAACCGGCACGACTGGCTGTCGGCGTTCTCCAACGAGCTCGGGGTCGTGCTCGCGGTCGAGCGGATGCTCGGCATGGAGGTGCCGGCCCGGGCGGTGTGGCTGCGGACGCTGCTGGCCGAGCTGAACCGGGTGCTGAACCACCTGATGTTCATGGGGTCCTACCCGATCGAGCTCGGTGCGATCACGCCGATGTTCTACGCGTTCCGCGAGCGGGAGACCATCCAGCAGGTGATGGAGGAGCTCTCCGGCGGGCGGATGCACTACATGTTCAACCGGGTCGGCGGCCTCAAGGAGGACATCCCGGCCGGCTGGCTCGACCGCACCGACACCGCGGTCGAGGCGGTCCGGGCACGGGTCCCGCAGATCGAGGACCTGATCTTCGGCAACGAGATCTTCCAGGCCCGGACCCAGAACGTCGGCATCCTGTCGCGCGAGCTCGTGGACGCGTACGGCGTCTCCGGGCCGATCGCCCGGGCCTCCGGGGTCGACTTCGACCTGCGCCGCGACGAGCCCTACCTCGCCTACCAGGAGCTCCTCGACGACGGGGTGATGCGCGTGGCGGTGCGGACCGACGGCGACGCCTACGCGCGCTTCGGCGTGCTGCTCGACCAGGTCCAGGTTTCGCTCGACATCGCCGAGGCGTGCATCGAGAGGCTGCGCTCCCTGGACCGTGGGCCGATCAACGTGCGGCTGCCGAAGATCCTCAAGGCGCCAGAGGGGTCGACGTACGCGTGGACCGAGAACCCGCTCGGCATCAACGGCTACTACCTGGTCTCGCGCGGGGAGAAGACGCCGTGGCGGATGAAGCTGCGGACGGCGTCGTTCAACAACGTGGCGGTACTGCCCGAGGTTCTGACGGGCTGCGTCGTCGCCGACATGGTCTCGATACTAGGCTCGATGTTCTTCGTGGTCGGAGACGTCGACAAGTAGGGAGCCTTCCTGTGACCGTGCGAGTCCAGCCGACGGCCCAGGTCGCAGAGTCAGCAGTCGTCGGCGACGACACGTCGGTGTGGGAGCTGGCGCAGATCCGCGAGGACGCCAGGCTCGGCAGGGGCTGCGTGGTCGGACGGGGCGCGTACGTCGGAGCCGGCGTCGTCATGGGTGACCACTGCAAGCTGCAGAACTACGCGCTCGTGTACGAGCCGGCCGAGCTGGGCAACGGGGTGTTCATCGGCCCCGCGGCGGTGCTGACCAACGACGAGTACCCGCGTGCCGTCGACCCCGACATGACCTTGAAGCGCGGCGGTGACTGGGAGGCCGTGGGGGTCCACGTCGGCGACGGCGCCTCGATCGGCGCCCGCGCGGTGTGTGTGGCACCCGTGCAGATCGGCCGGTGGGCGATGGTCGCCGCCGGCGCGGTGGTCACCCACGACGTGCCCGACTTCGCGCTCGTCGTCGGCGTGCCCGCGCGGCAGGTCGGCTGGGTCGGGCCGGCCGGCCGCCGCCTGGTCGAGGCGGACAGCGCCGGCACCTGGACGTGCCCGAAGACCGGCTCGGTCTTCCGTGAGGAGCGCGCCGCGGACGGCTCGGTGCAGCTCGTGGAGGTCTGACCCTCTGCGGCGGTCCGCGGCCCGTCTCGCAAAGATGGGCGCCCGGGCGCGGAAACTGCTGTGGGCTGCCCGGTTCCGCAGCAACAATCGCACCCTTGGCGCGGAAACTGCTGTGGGCTGCCCGGTTCCGCAGCAACAACCGCACCCTGGGCGCGGGAACTGCTGTGGTTCAGGCGTAGCCGAGGACCTCCCTGCGGCGCTCACCCCATGCGAGCGCCGAGGCGATCCCGTCCTCCAACGTCAGCGAGGAGGTCCAGCCGAGCACGTCGCGGGCCTTGTCCACGTTGGCGAACGCGCCGACGGCGTCGCCGGCACGCGGCGGGCCCTCCACGACGGGCACCGGCCCGCCGTAGACCTTCTCGAAGGTCGTGACGAGCTCCCGGACTGTGACGCCGTGGCCCGTGCCGACGTTGATGATCGTGCTCGGCGCACCCTCACGCTCGACCGCCTGGTCGAACTTCTCCACGGCGGTCACATGCGCCTGAGCGAGGTCCCAGACATGGACGTAGTCGCGGATGCCCGTGCCGTCGCGCGTCGGGTGGTCGGTGCCGGTGATCGTGAACGCGTCCTTGAGGCCTTGAGCGGCCATGACCAGCTGGCCGAGGACGTGGGACGGCTCGCGGGCGTACACGCCGGTCTCCAGGTCTGGGTCGGCGCCGATCGGGTTGAAGTAGCGCAGGATGACGGCGCGCAGGTCGGTCGCGGCAGCGATGTCCTGGAGGATCTGCTCCATCATCCGCTTGGTCCGCGCGTACGGCGACGGCGGGTCGAGCGGGGAACCCTCGTCGACCTCGAACCCCTCGACCGTGCCGTACAACGACGCCGACGACGAGAAGAGGACCCGGTTCTTGCCGAGCCGGTTGAGCTCGTCGAACAGCTCGAGTGACTTCGCGACGTTGTCGCGGTAGTACTCGTAGGGCTTCTCGACCGACTCGGGTACGACGATCCGTGCTGCCATGTGGATCGTGCAGTCGATGTCCGGGTGCTCCTCGACGACCCTGCGCAGGAGTGACCGGTCAGCGATGTCACCCTCGTAGAAGATCCGGTCGTCGACGAACGCACGCGGGCCGGCCAGGAGCGAGTCGAGGATGACGGGCGTGTGCCCGGCCTGCTCGAGTGCCTTGGCCGTGGTCGACCCGATGTAGCCGGCGCCGCCGGTGACGAGAATCTTCATGGGCCGTGAGCCTAGTCGGCGTCGTGCCCGTGGCCGCGCGAGGCGGTACTAGGCTCGGGCCGAGCCAGACGACCCACCGCCCGAACGGGAGTGTGCCCGGAGTGACCGAAGGACCTGCCCTGCGCGGCCGCGCACTGGCCAAGCGCGCGGCGACGGGTCTCGTCCCGCCGGTCCGTCGTCTGATCGGGGAGCGGGACGCCCTACGCGCGGACGTGGCCCGGCTGGAGAGGAGGGTCAGGCGGCTCGAGTCGACGCAGCGCGCCTACGGCGACTACGACTACGTGTTCGTCATGGCGTACGGCCGCTCGGGCTCCACGCTGCTCCAGGCGATTCTCAACTCGACGCCGGGTGTGCTCATGCGCGGCGAGAACCGCGGTCTCCCCTACTACCTGCACCAGTTCCACAAGAGCGCGGTCAAGGACGCGGCCTGGGCCGGGGACGTGGCCCGCCGCAAGGTCAACCCGTTCTTCGGCATCCGCGACTATCCCGCGGACCTGGCGATCACGAGGATCCGCGAGCTGCTGCTCGACACCGTCCTGCGGCCCGAGCCCGGCACGAAGATGCTGGGCTTCAAGGAGATCCGGTGGTACCAGGACGACCTGCCGGAGTACCTGGCGTTCATGCAGCAGGTCTTCCCCGGGGCACGCTTCATCCTCAACACCAGGAAGCTCGACGACGTCGCGACCAGCAGCTGGTGGGCCGACGACCCTGAGGCACAGGGGCGGCTCGAGGACATCGAGTCCCGGATGCTGTCTGCGGCGAAGGTGCTGGGGCCCTCGGTCTTCCACGTTCGGTACGACGAGTACGTCGACGACCCGTCCTCGCTCCGGCCGCTGTTCGAGTGGCTGGGCCTGGCGTTCGACGAGACGCGGGTCCGCAAGGTGATGGAACGCCGGTACGCCGAGATCCCCGGCGCCGCCGAGGCACGGGCCGCCCGTGTTGAGTCGGCCTCCGCCGACGGGGGTCCCGGGGAGGTCTCGGACGTCTGAGGACAGAGAAGGGCCCCCTGTCCGTGGGGGCGGACAGGGGACCCTTCGGCTCTGAGGCAGCGGCTGAGGCCGCCTGGCTCAGCTGTCGAAGCTGATGCGACGGCGTGCCAGCATCAGCAGGCCACCGAGCCCGACGAGTGCCGCGCCCCCGGCGATGAGCGCTGCGTTCTCACCGGCGCCGGTGTTCGGCAGGATGCCGGAGCTGTCGCCCGCGGCGGTCGACTGGTAGGCCGGGGCAGCGTCGGCCGGAGCCTGCGCACCGAGCACCTGGTCGCTGTTCGCACCGACGGCGCCCTTCGTGCCGGCCGCGGCGTTGGCCTCGAGACCCGCCACCTGGCCGGCCTCGGCGTCAACGCCCGCCTTGACGTCGGCGTCGGCGGCTACGTCCGCACCGGCAACGACGTCCGTGTCCGCACCGGCGTCGACACCGGCGTCGGTGTCGTTGCCACCGCCTGCGCCGGCACCGTTCTCGTCACCGTCATCGCTGTCGGCGTCGTCGTCGACGTCCGCGTCGACGTCCACGTCGACGTCGTTGTCGGTGTCGACCTTCACGTCATCGTCGGTGTCGACCTTCACGTCATCGTCGGTGTCGACATCCTCGTCCACATCGGCGCCGCCGTTCCCGGCTCCGCCGCCGTTGTTACCGCCGCCGTTGTTACCGCCGCCGTTGTTTCCGCCGCCGTTGTGGCCGCCCCCGGCCTCCACGTCGTCGCCGCCGCCGGTGGTGGTGTCGTCGCTGCCGCCGGTGGTGGTCTCGTCGTCCGTCGTGGTCGTGGAGCAGCCGGCGACGGAGATCATGCCGCTGGTCGTCGTACCCGACTTCACCACCACCGCGTCGAAGTCCGCGTCGACCTGGCTGACGTCGTAGGTCTCGGTGCCGACGGAGTCGTCCTTCATGACGAACGTGCCACCGAGGTAGTACTCGATGTGCGAGATCTCCTTGTCGGAGGTCACGGTGCAGCCGTCGGCCGCCAGCTTGATGTCAGCGCTCGAGTTGCTGCTCGCGGTTGCGGCGCCCTCGACCTGGCCGTCGGATCCGCCCCCGGCGTACGCCGGCGCGGTGCCGAGCGCGACGGTCAGCGCAAACGGAGCCGCGGTGGCGGCGATGAGCTTCTTCTTGTTCGGTGCGTGCATGGTGTGCTCCCTCTTTCGGTTCGGGACGTGCTGCGCGCACCCTCCAGGCGCGCAGGCATCGAGCCGCAGGCATCGCGGGGCAGCGCGGGCCGGCGGAAAGACAAGCTGTCTCTCCGCAAGCCGCTGCTCAGGAACTGGTCCCCCGGTGCCCCCACACCGGAAAGGACGATCCTCCCCACGCGATCGCGAGACCCGATGACTTCGGTCGTTCAGCGTTCGCTGAGACCGGTGTACCCCGGCACATGGCGGAACAATCGTGCGTACCGGGAGAATGTGGTTGCTGTCGCCCGACGGGGTGAGTCCGGCGGCGTCCCCCCGTGTAACCTCTCGGCGGACCCCACGTCAGGAGAAACCGTGCGCCCCCGAGAGAACCCGCAGGACCCACTTGCGGAGGAAGGCATCACTGCGGAGCTGTTCCAGACCGAGGCCGACCGCGTGCGCCCCACGACGGAGACGCGCCAGGCCCTCCGGCAGCTGGCGAGGCGCAGCGCACGCTCGGGAAGGCTCTCGCCGCTCGGGTACAACCTGACGATCAGCCATCGGCGCCGGTTCGTGTGGTTCCGCGTGGCGAAGGTCGGGACCAGGACGATCCTCGGTCACTTCGCCAGGTACGACGTACCGCTCGACGTCAACCATGCGATGCGCATGCGCTACCCGACCGAGCTGTTCGAGGACTACTTCAAGTTCGCGTTCGTCCGTCACCCCCTCGGCCGCTTCGTCTCGGCCTGGCGGAACAAGGTCGTGAACAACAACTACTTCGGGTTCGACGAGGCAACACTCCAGCGCATGAGGCAGATCGAGAACTTCGCGGACTGGACCGCGCAGCAGGACCTCTCCGACCTCGCCAACGCAGACCACCACCTCGCTCTGCAGAGTCGGCTCATCGACCTGACGCAGGTCGACTACCTCGGACGTCTCGAGACGTTCGACGAGGACTTCGCCGCGGTCTGCGAGCGGATCGACGTCCCCGCCTCACCGGCCGACCCGCGCAACCAGTCGCGGCCGGTGGCCGGGGAGCAGCCGCAGATCTCCGCCGACCTCGAGGACCTGGTCGCCCGGATCTACCGACGCGACTTCCAGATCTTCGGTTACTGACCCAGCCGTCCGTCGGCGGGCGGCTCGGCTCTGCCGTCAGCCCCTCAGCCGGGCGAGCAGCCCCTTGCGGCGTGGCTCGGGGGCCGGCCCCTCTGTCAGTCGGCGGAGCATCGCGTCGTAGCTGACGTCCTCGCGACGGCGAGGCGGCGTGCTCTCGAGGTCCCACCAGCAGGGATGAACGAGGATGCCGACGACCTTCCGGTACGGAACCGAGAGCTCGGCTCGGCTCTTGCCTGCCCGGCCAGGCGTGTCCGCGACCGCCACCAGCTTCCCGCCGGAGTCGCTGATGTAGATGTCGCGCGGCAGGTCATAGCCCTCGTACGTCAGCCCGAACTCTGCCATCGACCTGGTCCCGATGGTGACCTGGTTGCCCTCGTGCTCGAGGGTCCGCGGACCGTCAGGGGCCGTCTCGCTGAACAGCTCGAGGTTGCGGTACCCCAGCTTGTGGCAGAGACCGTCGCCGTGGGTCGAGGTGCCTTGGATGTCCAGACCACGGGACCGGAGGTAGTCGAGCTCCTCCTCGACGACGTCGTAGGGGTCGGTCCCCGTGCGGAGGGCGACCGTCACCGCGTTGTTGTGGAGGTTGATCTCGTGGCCGAGGTCCTGGATCTCGCGGCAGGCTTCGACCATGTCCTCGCTCCGGGCCAGGAGCCTGCCCTGCTCGAAGCGCCCGTAGTACCAAGCCGTGTGGAGGACGCAGTAGGTGGCGCGGATGCCGTGGTCGGCCTCCCACCTGGCCAGCTTGACGGCGTTCTCGATGTCGTTGTCGATGTCATGCCGGATCAGCAGGACCTCGTCGAGGTCGTCAGCGGCGGGAGAGGTCGCCTCGAGCCAGGTGCGGTGCGGCATGGCCTCGACGGCGGGCAGGACCAGCTTGGCGTACTCGTCCAGGAAGTAGGTACGACGCTGGTCCAGGCGGGCCTGCCGCTCGTCCCACTTCTTCCGTGGGAAGCGGAAGCCGGCGCGGGTGACCTTGGCGTAGCCGTGCTTCTCCATGCCTTCGTAGCACATGGACTCCAGCGTCTCGAGATCCTTCTCGGGGACGTCGTCACGCCACCTGCCGATGCTGGTCGTGAAGAAGTCCTGCGAGAGCGCCTCCGAGTTGGCATGGCCACCGCGCAGCACGCTGGCCTTGCCTTCGTAGAAGCGGTCCATCGCCGGGTCGTGGGACAGCCCGATCGCCGCGCACATCGCGTCGATCGTCGGCCGGGGGTCGTTCACGAGGTCTTCGTATCGCACGAGATGGGCCCGGCCGGGGTTGCGCTGCTGCCACGACTCGAAGGCGGAGAGGTAGTTCGCCCACTGGCGCGCCACCTCCTCGACGGTCAGGTCGAACCCCCGCTCGACGTGTGAGCTCCAGACGTCCCGCGGATCACGGACGATGAACACGTAGGCGGCGTCGGGCCGGTCCAGGGTCGCGTCGAACCGGCCGACACGCGGGACGGCGCACTTGAACCCCCAGACGGAGGTGCCCTCCTTGGCCGTCTTGCGTTCGACGATCGCGGCCGAGATCGCGATCCGGCCCTCCAGGTCCGAGAGGTCCGTGCGGCCGGCCGCGTCGAAGTCCTCGAGGATCGACGCGAGCTCGAGCGGTGAGACCAGGGTGCGGTCGGCACGGTGCACGAGCACGGCCAGCTGGTCCTGCCCCCGCTCGCGCAGCGCGGCAGTGCATCCGTCCCGGTCCTCGGCACCCGTCTCCCGGATCGCGGCCGCGGCCTCCGCGGGTGCGGGGATGCCCTGCGGCATCAGCTCGTACCCCATGGACACCGTCGGGTGGGAGTCCAGGACGGTGGTGAGAAGGGTCGTGCCGGACCGAGAGATGCCGCAGGTGAAGATGTTCGAGGGCAAGACGTGTTCTCCTATGGCGGTCCCGGGAATTGCGTCTCAGGGTACCCACTCACCCGGCACCCGCTCCGCGCCCCCGCTTCACCGCGGCTAGCCTGTGCGGCATGACGAGTCCTCGGTTCGGACGCCTGCAAGGTCTCCGTAGAACCCGCCCGACCTCTGCCGAGCCCGACCGCGGCGGCGGCGACGAGATCGCCGCGAAGCAGGCACAGGATCCCCGCCGGCGCTTCGTCACCCGCCTGGTCAAGGGCCGGCCCCATGTCAAGGCCAACCTCCAGGCCATCGCGGAGCTGCGAGGCGAGACGCCGGAGGAGGCGGCCGAGCAGATCGCGGTCAACCTGCTTCGCACGGTGCCGAGGACCGTGAGCAACTTCCGAGTCGACTTCGACGAGCTCGATGTCGCCGAGTGCGGGTTCGACGCCGGCCACCCGTGGCTCCGTACGGCCTCGGGACGGTTCTTCTACGACTACCCCGCCTCGTCCCGGGACGTGCTCTACTACCTGCTCTTCCGGGACCAGATCCCGGAGCAGATCACGGTCGAGACGTTCGGGCTGGCCACGAACGTGATCCGCCGTTACCTCAACGGCACGAACAACGTGCCCGACGGCGCCCGCGTGGTCGTCGATGCCGGCTGCTACATCGGGTTCAAGCCGATCGCGTACGCCGACAAGGTCGGCCCCGAAGGCAAGGTCATCGCCATCGAGATGATGCCGGACAACTACGACCTCCTGTGCCGCAACGTGGAGGCCAACGAAGACCTGACCGACCGCATCGTGACCGTCAACAGTGCACTGTCGGACCGCACCGGATCCGTCGTGGCCCGCCGACTCCACAAGCAGGCAGCAACCATCGCCGACGCCGACCAGCTCGCGGGCTTCGGGGAGGACAGCGAGGTCCAGATGGACACCCTCGCCAACGTCTTCGACCGCACGATCCCCGACCGGGACGTCGACTTCCTCAACGTGCAGGTGAACGGCAACGAGCTGGCCGCACTCGACGGACTCGGGTCGTGGACGAGGCGCGTGAAGGCGTTCTCGGTCACCTCGCCCTACACGCGAGACGGCGAGCGTCTGCGCGAGCAGGTGGTCGAGTGGTTCAAGGACCACGACATCGAGGTCACGACCGTCGGCGAGACCTACGTGTGGGCGCGAAACCCGGACTGACCTCGCGTCAGCAGGTCGTCTTCGATGCGCTGTCCTGGAGAACCGCCGAACCACCGAGCAGCACCCTGTCGTCCGGAGCGAGGGCGTTGGCGATCTTCGCCACGGGCCTCGGCATGCACGTCTCCCTCGTGAGCAGCAGCGGCGCGGCCTGCAGGCCCGCAGCAGGCACGCCGGCGAGCGCGTCCGGGAAGTCGCTGCCGGCCGCGAAGTAGGCGACATCGGCCTGACGCCACCCGGCGTCCGCGATGGCCGCCGACGTCGCGTAGCGGTTCTTCCCCGCCAGGCGGGTCACGATGACGCCCGGGACGGCCTCACCCACCTCGAGCTCGATCCCGCTGCTCACCACACCGGTGCCGCCGAGGATCACGACCTTCTCGGGGTTGAGCCGGGCCAGCTCCTGCTTCACGGAGTCCGCCAGCGTGCGGCGTCCTGCGAGGAGCATCGGAGCGTGCCGCCTCGCCGCGAGGGCACCGCCGGACAACGCGTCGGGGTAGTCGGAGCCGGACGCAAGGTAGACGACGCCGGATCGCGACCACAGCGTGCTGCTGATGACGACACCGGTCTCGTACCGGTCCACACCCGCCAGACGCACGACCCGCTCTGCATACATTCCCGCCTGGGCCTCGACGTCGGTGGAGAGCGCGCCCTCGCCGCCGAGGATGTAGATCCGGCTGGGCGCGAGGCGCTGGAGCTCGGCCACGGTCACGTCCGGGAGGGTGTCGGACTTGGAGAGCAGGACCGGTGCTGCCTGCCCGGCCGCCGCGGGGCCCCCGGACAGGGCATCGGCGTAGGTCCTGCCGGCCGCGAGGAACACCGCGCCGCCCCTGTTCGTGAAGGTCTCCCGGCTGATCGCCGCCGCGGTCGCGTAGCGGTCGTCGCCGGAGAGTCGCCTGGCCAGGGGGGCCGGCGCCGGCTCGACGGTCGGGGTCGGCTCCGCGGTGGGGGTCGGCGTGGGCGTCTTGGTCGGGGTGGGCGTCGGGGTCGGGCTCGGCGTGGGGGTCTGGCCGTCCTGCCAACCGTCGGCGGGGCTGGGTGACGGGGTCGGGGCCGGCGTCTGCTCGGGTGCTGCGTCGATGACCGCCTGGACGTCGTACCGCATGCTGCCGTTGAGCCAGGCGTAGCCGTACCTGCCGGGGCAGGCGGTCGCCGTCGCGGGACGGATGCCCGCGGTGTAGATGTCGCGGTGCCCGGAGATGATGTCGACGGAGCCCTCGTCGATGCGGACCTTGCCGACCGCGTCGAGGCCGAACGAGTACAGCCGCCATGCGCTGAGCTCGACGACGGACTCCCGCGTCGCCCGGGGTACGTCGATCTCCTCGAAGTTGCCCATCATCGAGATGCCGGTGGTGTACATGTTGGCGTCCCAGTTGCCGGCGTGCGCGCCGCGCACCTGGCTCAGGATCCCGCCGCGGCGACCCTGGTAGATCGTGCCGTAGGCGTCGACCAGGAAGTTGTAGCCGATGTCGCACCAGCCCAGAGACTGCGTGTGGTAGCGGTGGATGCCCCGCACGATGCCCGGCGACTCCTCACGGCTGTAGCCGTTCGCACCGGCGGTGTGGTGGAGGACGATGCCCTTCATCACCGACGAGGTCCTCGGCGACGAGCAGGTCGACTGGGTCGACGTGTCCACGCCCCACTGCTTGCGGGTCACGATCGTGGGCTGTGGAACCCCGCCGGTCGAGGTGGCCGTCGCAGTCTGGGTCGTCGGGGTCGGGCTCGGGGTCGCGGTGGGCTCCGTGGTGCTCGACATGAGCTTGTACGCCGGCTGGAACTCGCCCTTCGTGGCGAGACCCGTGCCACCGTCGATCAGCACGACCTCGACGTCCTGCGGCGCGTCGGCGGTGGACAGCAGGCGTACGCCCACGCCGTCGGACTCTCCGACCCAGGCGGGGCTGGTGCCGCCGCGGGCCGCGCTCGTCTCGCCGGCCTGCGCCTCCTCGACCTCGAGGTCCTCCCATGCGGTCCAGGCGCCCTCCGTCCGGGTCCGGATCTGCACGACCAGGTCGGCAGCCGCCGTCTCGAGCGCCCAGGTCACACCGACGAGACCGAAGTCCTGGGTGCGGGTGTTCTCCAGCTCCGCCACGACCTGTGGGGCATCCGGTCCGGGTGTCTCGGCGGCCTGCTCCGGCACCGCGACCGTCGTCAGCTCGGTCTCGACCGGCTGCGCCGTGACCGCCGACGTGGCCGCGTCGGTGACCTCCGGCTGCGATGCACTCAGCGAGATCGCCGGGTGCGTGGTGCCCAGGACGGCCGCCAGGACGGCGACCCGCACGACGGCGCGGGCGGTGGTGGAACGGCGGGAGACAGACATGAGGGCAGCTACCAATGCTCGAGACGTGGGCCGCACCAGTGTTTCTGGTGTGACTGGTGTGACTAGCGAGACCAGTCTGTCTGCCCAGAAAGCCCGGTGTCGAATGGTTCGGTCGAACTACAAATCTGTAATTTCCGAATCGTTACCGACCCCTCCGGACCACCGTAGGTAAAGGGCGGCGACCCCGCGGCGGAATGGGCAAAAGACTCACATCACCGCGGTCGCGAGCCGCTGCCGGGACCCGGAGAACGGCCGGAGCCCCCGACCGGGGATGGTCGGGGGCTCCGGCGGCTGCGGCGGGGTCAGTCCTCGATGACTGCTGCGCCTTCAGGGTTGGGGTTGGCGGCGACGTCGGTCACCGACGCGTCGTCCACGGTGCCGAGCACGGCTGCCCGCACTGCTGCGAACCGTTCCTCCGGTGTGTCGAAGTCGGCGCCGCCCGGGCCGGTGACGTCGCCGCCGGTCCCTGCGTTGACCCGGCAGAACACCTCGTCGTCACCGAACGCGTCCCCGGTGTCGTTGCTGGCGTCGTTTCCGGCGTAACAGGTGTTCAGCTCGAAGCGGTTGCCTCGTGCGTCGTACACGTAGAAGCTGTCCGCGTCGTCCAGCGAAGCCAGCTCCTCGTCGAAGGTGTAGCTGACGGTGACCTGCGTGGCCGTCACCGCCCCGGTGATCGGGTCGGTGTTGGTCGCGGTCGTCGCCCGCCGCACGGTGACCAGGTCCGGCCCCGTGGTGCGGCCCGTGGCGATCGCTGCAGTGGCGTGCCCGACCTCGTCGTTGCGGGCGTCCCCGGCGGTGTTCTGCGCGGCGCCGTCGAGAATGCCGGCTCCGGCGATGTCGTCGATGTCCACCAGCGCCTCGTCGCCGCTGTCCGCGAGCTCGAAGCCCACCGTCACGTCGCTGTCACCGGCCGCACCCTCGGCGGTCTCGCTGCCGCAGAGGACGTCACCCGCGGACTGGTCGCCGTCGGAGTTGTAGAGGAAGAACTGCGCCGGAACCCGCTCCCCCGTTGTGTTCGAGACCGCCTCGTCGAAGGTGTAGGTCACGCAGAGCGTCTGCGGCGAGCTGCTGCCGGCCTGCTCGGTGGCGCCCACCGCGACGGAGACGAGATCCGGGCCGGCGGAGGAGCCGTCGGGCGCGTCCGAGGCCTGCTGCGGGTTCCGGTTGCCACCGGCGGCGGCGACGGGAGTCACCCCCGGAACGAAAACCGCGCTCTGGTCCGCGTCGCTGACCGCATCCTCGAGGGCCACGCCGCGAGCGACGGTGGTCGCCCCCACGGCAGGGTCGGTGGTGTCAGCGCACTCGACGGGGGTCGTCGTGGTCCCGTCGCCCTGGAAGTCGGTCGGGTCCGACGACGTCCCGTTCGGCAGGGCGTCGCAGGCGAGCGTCGTACCCGAGGTGAGCACGAGCTCGAAGGCTGCCGGGTCGATCACGTGCGCGTTCTCGTCGAAGACGAAGTCGGCCAGCACGGTCGGGTCCGCGATCGTTCCGCCGGCGCGGACGTTCGACACGCCCAGCAGATCCGGCGCGGAGGTGCGGCCCGGGGTACCGGCCCGGCCGGTGTTGATCGACCGGGCACCCTCGGGGTTCCCCTTGCCGTCGGCGTCGTCCACCGCCGAGAAGTCGACCGTGCCCAGGCTGTACCTCGAGAAGTCGGCCGCGTTGACCGTGTCGAACACGACCAGGACTGCGTCGGTGTTGCCGCTCTCCCGGACGGCGGTGTTGCCGGTCTCGACCCGGTCCTCGGAGTCGAACCCGACCAGCTGGAAGCCCGCCGCCTCCACCGAGGTCACGACCTCCTCGTCGAAGGTGTAGCGCATCGTCGTTCCGGACGAGGTCGTGCGGACGTACTCCACCGCCACGAGCTCCGGAGCGTCCGTGACCGCCTGGTCGGTGATCTGGACGGTGACGGTGTCGGTCTCGTCGGCCTTTCCGCTGGCGTCCGTGAACGACGTGACCACGGTGACGGCGCAGCTGCCCTCAGGTGCGCTGCCGTCCACCTGTACCCGGAACTGGTAGCCGGCCTTCGCGCTGTCGACGTCGTCTGCCGGCGAGTATGTCCTCTCCACGACGCAGGGGCCTGACACCTTGACCGAGTCGATGTCGTCGCCGGTGACGTTGACCGTGAGGGTGCCACCCTGGCGTGCCTGCTTGTCGGCAGTGACCGTTGCGTTGTCCTGGTTCTCGCACGAGGCGGCGGCCTCCATGTCCTCCTCGACGGCAGTCGAGAGGGCGCCGGTCCCACCGAAGACGGTGCCTTGGGTGAGGCTTTCGCAGCCGTCGTCGAGGTGGTCGAGCACAGCCTGGCCGGCCTTCGTGCCGTTGGTCGTGATCAGCACCGGCCGCTGCTGCTCTCCGGACAGCGGGCCACCGGCCAGAGCGTCGGCCCCCTCGCCCTTCTCGTAGCCCGAGGCCGCGTTGACCGCTGCCTCAGCGAAGCCGAGCGTGCCGAGGGCGTACTCCGCGACCGCGACCGAGGTGGCGGCGCGGTCGGGTCCGGCGAGCCGCTTCTCGAGCGTGATGCCCTTGCGGCGGAGCTCGGCGACGACCTTGTCGCTCACGACGGCGGTGCCGCCGACCACGAGGACGCGAGTCACCCCGGCGGCCTGGAGTGCCTGCACGACACTGTCGGGGATGTCGTCGCTCTTGGTGAGGCCGAGCGGCATGTTCTCGGCGTACACGAGCGGACCACCGGCCAGCGCGTCGGGGAACTTGAGCCCGCTGGCGACGACGCCGAGCCCCTCGCGGGACCGGCCGCCTTGCCCGATGACCTTCGTGTTGGTCGCCCACCGGTCTGCCCCGGCGACCCGCTGCACGGTGAACCCGTCGTTGCGGAGGCGCCGGACCTGGGCGTTGCTGATGGCACTGCTGCCGCCGACCACCCAGACCTTGGTGTCCTTGCCGAGCTGGTTCAGCTGCTGCTTGGTCGCGGTGGGCGTCGTGTCATGCGTGGTGAGGAGGATGGGAGCGTTCCTGGCCCCGGCCAGGAAGTTCGCGGAGAGGGCGTCCGGCCAGCGGCCCCGCTCGCCGCTCGCCAGGATGACGTGGTCGACGCCGCCCCCGACGGCGAACCGGTCCGCGACGTCCGCGGCGGTCTCGTAGCGGTTGTCGCCGGCGATGCGGTCGAACTGGAAGCCCGGCTGCGCGACAGCGGCACCGGTGGGGCCGAGCCCTGCGACGAGGGTCGTGATGGCGAGCGCGGCAAGGCTCGCCTTGCGGGCTCCTGGGACTGACTTGATCAAGGGTTCCTCCTGGCCGTGGCTCGGGAGCGCTCTCGTCCCGAGGCGTGCCCGCACGGCGAGGCCCGGCGTGACACCGCTCACTCAACGAGGGGCCGTCCGTGGCGTTACGGGGAGGAGTCGTCAGCCGCCGATAACGATTCGGCGAACCCCGGTCCATCTCGCGGGGTCGGTCACGCGTCGCCCGTCCACGAGCACCTTCACGCCCGGCAGGTCGGCCGAGGACAGCTCGGCGTAGGTCGCGTGGTCGGTCTGGACCACGGCGGCGTCGACGTCCTCGCCCTGGTGCGGCAGCAGCCCGAGCTCCGCCAGCTCGGCGGGCGTGTAGAGCGGGTCGGACACGTAGACCGTGGCCCCGCGCCGCTCGAGCTCCGCGACGGTCGGGAAGACCCCGGAGAACGCCGTCTCCTTCACCCCACCGCGGTAGGCCGCGCCGAGCACCAGGACGCGAGCGCCCGCGAGCTCTGCGTAGCCCGCCGCGAGCAGGTCCACGGCGTACGACGGCATGTCGCGGTTCGCCTCGCGCGCGGCGCGGACCACGGTCGCCGCGGGGTCGTTCCACAGGTAGATCTGCGGGTAGATCGGGATGCAGTGCCCACCCACGGCGATGCCGGGCCGGTGGATGTGGCTGTACGGCTGGCTGTTGCACGCGTCGATCACCTTCATGATGTCGACGTCGATCGAGTCGGCGTAGCGCGCGAACTGGTTGGCGAGCCCGATGTTCACGTCGCGGTAGGTCGTCTCCGCGAGCTTGGCGAGCTCCGACGCCTCCGAGGAGCCGAGGTCCCACACCCCGTTGGCCTGCGGCAGGTCGTCGCGCTCGTCGAAGTCGAGCACCTGCTCGTAGAACCGCACGCCCTGCGCCGCGGACGCCTCGTCGATCCCGCCCACGAGCTTGGGGTACTTCCGCAGGTCGGCGAACACCCGTCCGGTCAGCACCCGCTCGGGGCTGAACACCAGCGAGAAGTCCTTGCCCGCCTGGAGGCCAGAGCCCTGCTCGAGCATCGGCGCCCAGCGGTTGCGGGTAGTCCCGACCGGCAGGGTGGTCTCGTAGGAGACGAGCGCCCCTGGCCTCAGGCCCGCCGCCACGGCCCGGGTGGCCGAGTCCATCGCCCGGAAGTCCGGCACGCCCTCGGCGTCGACGAACAGGGGTACGACGAGCACCACGGCGTCGCTCTCCGAGACCGCCGACGTGGTGTCCGTGGTGGCCCGCAGCCGGCCGGAACCGACCGCGGCGGCGAGCTTCTCGGCCAGCTGGTGCTCACCGGGGAACGGCTCGATGCCCTGGTTCACGAGGTCGACCACGCGCTGGTCGACGTCGGCGCCGACCACGTGGTGGCCCTTGTCCGCGAACTGCACCGCCAGCGGCAGCCCGATCTTCCCGAGCGCCACAACGCAGATCTGCACCGTCATCTCCTCTTCGGGCTCAGGCGTCGGACGATCGCTCGCGGGACCTCGAGCAGGGGCGTTCGCCGGGCGTGCAGGACGAGCGCGTCCGCCTCGTCGTCGATCCAGGCGGTGCCCAGCGAGCCGCCGTGCAGGAACCGTGTCTTCCCCGGATCGGTGGGCGCGAGCGGGACGGGCACCTCGATGTCGAACCCGGCCGCCGAGACCGTCAGCTCGAGCTTCCAGCCGGCATGGGCGTCGTCCGCCTGGGGGCCCGTGAGCGCGGAGGCGGGCACCCGCACGATGACCGTCGATCCCTCCCCGCCCGCGACCACCGACACGTCGTCGACGGCCACCTCGTCGCCGGGGCGGCGCACCATGGCACCGACCTGCGCGAGACCCCGCGGGTCGATCAGGTTCGTCTCGACCGCCACGACCAGGCGTCGCGAGGGCCCGAAGCCCTCCCACGTCGCGGCGGCCGTGGTCAGCGCACCGGCCAGTCGGTCCCGGAACCCGATGTTGTCCGGCACGAGGTAGGCCGGGTCGGGGTCGGCGTACGAGAAGCCCGGGTAGTCGACGTACACGCCACCCGGACCCACGATGAGTGCCGGGTGCTCGGGCGCGTCCTCGGCGAGCATCTCGCGCAGCAGCCCGATCTCGTCGTGCGCGGTGAGCTTCAGGAGCACCCTCGGGACGACGCGCAGCTGAGCCAGGATCGCGTCGTTGCCGTAGCGCTCGACAAAGGAGCGGACGTCGGCGACGACCTGCTCGAAGCGTGCCTCCTCCTCGCGGAACCCCTGGCGGAGCAGGCTCGGGATCTCCCACGTGAAATGGCGGACCAGGATCGTGTCGCGAGGGGTCCCCTCCGGGACGAGGCGGGCGACCGTCGAGACCAGCACCTCGATGCAGCGCAGCCGCTCGGCGTAGGAGGTGCTGTAGGAGATGTTGGTGCGCTCGTGCCGGTCGACGGCGTAGTAGCAGGTGTAGTCGGCGAGGACCGCGATCCGCGAGGCGTTGACGACAGCCTCGAGCATGAACGGCTGGTCGCTCCCGAACGGCAGTCCTTCGACGTACCGCAGGCCGACCCGCTCGACCAGCTCGCGACGGTACAGGTTGGTGTTCGCCAGCGACCAGCGCAGCTCGGTGCCGTAGGGGTCGAGGTCGGGGTCGTTGCGGCGGAACACGCCCTGCCTGATGAAGCGGCCGTTCACGCCGACGACCCGGCCCATCACGATGTCGGCCCGGTGCTCGTCGGCGTAGCCGACCATCCGCTCGAGCGCCTCGGGCGCGAGGTAGTCGTCGGCGCCGAGGAAGTACACGAACCGTCCGGTGGCGACCTCGAGCGCCCGGTTGCACGGGCCGGCCGGGCCGCCGGAGTTGTCCTGGTGGATCACGCGGAAGACGTCGGGATGACGCCCGGCGTACTCGTCGAGCAGCGCGCCGCTGCCGTCGGTCGAGCCGTCGTCGACGGCGACCACCTCGAGCCGGTCGTGCCCGATGCTCTGCCCCACGAGGGAGTCCAGGGTCTCCCGGAGGTAGGGCATGGTGTTGTAGACCGCGAGGGAGACGGTGACGTCGGGAGTGCTCACTTCGTCATCACCCTCGTGTACACCGCGTCGAGGACCTCGGCCTGCGCCTCCCACGTCCACTCGTGCAGCTGCTCGTCGGTGTAGGCCTTCCGGTAGCGCTCGGGGTCGGCGAGCACCTTGCGCACGGCGGCGGCGAAGGAGTCCGCGTCCCCGGCGGCGAACACCTCGCCGTGCCCCAGGTCGCGTGCGGTCTCGGCCATCACGCGTACGTCGCTCACCACCATCGGCAGCCGGGCGTGGGCGTACTCGAAGTACTTGGTGATCAGCTGGATCTCGTGGTTGGGCCAGTGGTTGATCGGGATCACGCCGACGTCAGCGGTGGAGAGGAAGGGGACGACCTCCTCGAAAGGCACGTAGGGCAGGACGCGGATCCGGTCCATCACACCGAGCTCGCGGGCGCGGCCCAGCAGCTGCTTCATGTAGTCGGACTCGGGCTTGTTGACGACGAGCGCACAGACCACCTCGGGCAGCTGCGGCATCGCCTCGATCATCACGTCGAGGCCGCGGGCCGGGGAGACCGCGCCGCTGTAGACCATCACCGGCTGGTCGGGGCCGGCGCCGGCCGCCTCGCGGATGCCCGGCGAGGTCAGGGTCGCGGTGGTGTCCGCGGCGTAGGGGCAGTTGAGCACGACCGACGGCTGCTCGGGCAGCCGGTGGGTCTCGCGAAGCAGCGAGGCGAGCTCCTCGGAGACCGTGACCACCGCGTCGGCGGCGCGGGCGTACTTCCGCTCGTGCGCCATCTGCGCGAGGTGCCACCGCGGGTTCTCCTCCCACGGCTTCACACCGGGCAGGAACTCGTGTGCGTCCCACACCAGCCGCACCTGCCTGCCCTGCTCGCCGGCGCGCACTGCTGCGCGTGCTCCGACGCCCAGCATCCGGAAGTCGTTGGCGTGGATGATGTCGGGCCCCAGCCGGTCGACCTCGGGGCCGTAGGCGAGCTCCCAGTCCCACAGGTGCGGGTCGAACCTGCGCCACACCTCGTCGCCGAGCGCCTTCTGCCAGAACGCCGTGGTCAGCCGGTCGACCCGGCTGTCCCCGCTGATGCGGCTGTCGGTGAGCCGGCGGGTGTGCTCCGCACGCAGCGCGACCCAGCGGTCCTGCGCCTTGGTCACCGCGCGTGCGGCGAGCAGGCCGAGCCGGTCGGCCGGTCCGGCCTCCCCCGCCGATGCCTCGATCCGTCGTACCCGGAGGTCTGCCTGGCGAGCCTTGACCGTCTGGGCGCGGGTGTCGGCGAGCCAGCCGGACGAGTAGGCCAGGGGGTCGCGGAGCCGGGAGCGGCGGAGGTCACCGGCCCGGCGGTGCAGCAGCCGTGGCGTGGGTACGAGGCGGACCTCGGCCTTGCCGAGCTTCCAGCGGCGGGGCTGCTTGCCGGGGGTCTGGCCCAGGAGTACGACGTCCCAGCCGGCGTCGGCCATCGACCGCGCCTGCTTCTGCACCCGCGAGTCACGGGAGACGTCGTTGTCGACGAGGATGACGACGCGACCCTTGCCGGTCACGACGCCTCCGGCCGTACGTCGACCACCGAGCCGTCGGAGGCGGAGCGCAGGATCGCGTCGGCGACCTCGACGGTGCGCAGTCCCTGCCTGAGGGAGACGACGCCCTCGCCCGTCGTACCGGCGAGGACCGAGTCGCGGAAGTTCTCGTGCTCGACCTGCAACGGCTCACGCTTGGAGATCGCGAACCGGGTGCTGTCCCCCTCGGCGACGCCGCGGAAGGCCCGGATCGCCTCCCAGTCCGTGGTGACCGCGCCGTTGGCGTGGAAGGTGAGGTCGGCGGTGAGGGTGTCGGCGACGAAGCTGCCCTTGGTGCCGGTGACCATCGTGAACCGCTCCTTGAACGGGCTGAGCCAGTTCACGAGGTGGTTCACGATCTCGCCGCCGGCGAGCTTGCCGGTGACCGCGACCATGTCCTCGTGCGGACGGCCGCTCTTGTGGAAGGTCTGCGCGGCCACGGTGGCGTAGTCCCGGCCGGTCACCCAGGCGGTGAGGTCGATGTCGTGGGTGGCGAGGTCCTTGACCACACCGACGTCGGCGATCCGGTGCGGGAACGGCCCCTGGCGGCGGGTCTGCACCTGGTAGACCTCACCGAGCTCGCCGTCCTCCAGACGCGCACGCATGTGCTGCAGTGCCGGGTTGAAGCGCTCGATGTGGCCCACGCCGGCGACCAGCCCGTGCTTCTCGAACGCGTCGACGAGGATCTGTCCACCCTCGAGGGAGTCCGCGAGCGGCTTCTCCACGAGCGCACCGACGCCGGCCTCCGCGAGCGCGAGCCCGACCTCGACGTGCAGGCCGGTGGGGCAGGCGACGACGGCGTAGTCGAGGCCGCGGGCGATCAGCGTCTCGACGTCGTCGACGAGCTCGACCCCGTGCGGGCCGCGGCCGTGCGGGTCGCCGCCGGGGTCCGCGATCCCGACCAGCTCGACGCCGTCCAGACCGGCCAGCACGCGGGCGTGGTGCCGGCCCATCGCGCCGAGGCCGATGAGCCCTGCGCGCAGGGTCCGGCTCATTCGGGGCCTCCGTGGCGGTAGGAGCGGAGCGAGCAGCGGCGTGGGGTGGTCACAGGCCGGCCACCTCGTTGACCGCGTCGATGACCCGGGAGAGGTCCTCCTCGGTCAGGCCCGGGTAGACGGGCAGGCTGAGCACCTCGTCCGCGGCCTTCATCGTCTCGGGCAGGTCCCAGTCCCGGTTCGGCGGCTGCTGCCCGGCGAGGTCGGTGAACCCGGGGACGTAGGGCTTCAACAGGTGGATCGGGGTTGGGTAGTACACGGCACTGCCGACACCGCGTTCCTTGAGGCCGGTGAGCATCGCGTCGCGGAAGCCGGCGGGCACGCGGACGGTGTACTGGTGGTAGACGTGGCGGGCACCCTCGGCCTCCGGCGGAGGGGTGACGCCCTTGAGTCCCGCGCTGAGCGCGACGGCGTTGGCCCGGCGGTGCTCGGTCCAGGGCTCGAGCCTGCCGAGCTGGACCCGGCCGATCGCGGCCGCGACGTCGGTGAGCCGCATGTTGGCGCCGACGATCTCGTTGGCGTAGCGCTGCTCCATGCCCTGGTTGCGCAGCAGCCGGAGGTTGCGGGCGACGGTCGCGTCGGCGGTGGTGATCATGCCGCCCTCGAGGGAGTGCATGTTCTTGGTGGGGTAGAAGCTGAAGCAGCCCGCCGTACCGAAGGCGCCGACGGGAGTGCCCTGCCAGCTCGCCGCGTGTGCCTGGGCGGCGTCCTCCACGACCGCCAGGCCGTGCTTCTCGGCGATGGCCGTCACCGCGGTCATGTCGGCGGGGTGGCCGTAGAGATGGACCGGCATGATCGCCGCGGTGCGCGGCCCGATCGCCGCCTCCACCGCAGCCGGGTCGACCGAGAAGTAGTCGGGCTCGATGTCGACGAACACGGGCTCGCCGCCGGCGAGGCGCACGGCGTTGGCGGTGGCCGCGAAGGAGAACGACGGCACGATCACCTCGTCGCCGGGCTTGATCCCGATCGCCACCAGGGACAGGTGGAGGGCCGACGTACCGGAGTTGACCGCCACGCAGTGCCGGCCGTCCACGAGCGCCGAGAACTCCTCCTCGAACGCCGCGACCTCGGGGCCCTGCACGACCATGCCGCTGCGGAGCACTCTGACCGCCGCGTCGATCTCCTCGTCACCGATGACCGGACGCGCCGGGGCGATGAAGTCCTGGTCAGACAAGGGGGCTCCTCACGGCGGCGGGCACAGCGCTCGATGCTACCAACCGGCCCCGGTGCACCGTCCCTCCGGCGAGGGTCCGGCGGCCGTCGACGCCTAGACTGACGGGCGGTCAACCCGCGAGCAGAAGGAGAGGCGCGTGCCGTCTTCAGACCCGACGTCGTCCACCACCACGGAGGCGCGCGGAAAGCTGGTCGTGGTCGGCCAGGGGTACGTCGGCCTTCCCCTCTCGATACGGGCCGTCCAGGTGGGCTGGGACGTGGTCGGCCTGGACCTCGACGAGGCGCGGGTCCGGCGGCTGCAGGAGGGCAGCTCCTACGTCGAGGACGTGCCCTCTTCCGAGCTCGCCGCCGCCCTGGCTACCGGGCGTTTCCTCCCGAGCGTCTCCTACGATGACGCCGACGGCTTCGACGTCGTGGTGATCACCGTCCCGACCCCGCTGCGCGAGGGGAACCCCGACCTCTCCTACATCGAGGACTCCAGCCGCTCCCTGGCCGGCTGCCTCCGACCGGGCGCGACCGTGATCCTGGAGTCGACGACCTACCCGGGTACGACGGAGGAGCTCGTCGCGCCGATCCTGGAGCAGGGGTCCGGTCTCAAGGCCGGGACGGACTTCCACCTCGGCTACAGCCCCGAGCGGATCGACCCGGGCAACCGGACCTGGACGTTCGTGACCACACCGAAGGTCGTCTCCGGCATCGACGATGCTTCCCTGACCAGGATCCAGGACTTCTACGACACCGTCGTGGACCAGACGGTTCCGGTGTCCTCCCCCAAGGAGGCCGAGCTCAGCAAGCTCCTGGAGAACACCTTCCGTCATGTGAACATCGCCCTGGTCAACGAGCTGGCGATGTTCGCCAACGACCTCGGCATCGACGTGTGGGAGGCGATCGACGCCGCCTCGACCAAGCCGTTCGGCTTCATGCGCTTCACACCTGGCCCCGGTGTCGGTGGGCACTGCCTGCCCATCGACCCGTCGTACCTCTCGTGGCAGGTGAAGCAGGCCCTCGGCCAGTCGTTCCGGTTCGTGGAGCTCGCGAACGACGTCAACGACCACATGCCGGACTACGTCGTACGACGGGTGACGGCGACGCTCAACCAGGAGAAGAAGGCGGTCAACGGGTCCCGCCTCCTGCTGCTCGGCCTCGCCTACAAGAAGAACACCGGCGACGCCCGGGAGTCGCCTGCGCCCCGGGTTGCCCGCCTGCTGGCGGGGATGGGCGCCGACGTCCGCGTCGCCGACCCGTACGTCGAGTCCGGCGCGCCGACCGGGACCACGCTCGTCGACGTGACCGCGGAGGAGGTCGGTGAAGCGGACCTGGTCGTCGTGCTGACCGACCACGACGAGTTCCCCTACGACCTCGTCGAGTCCCGGGCCGCACGAGTGCTCGACTGCCGCCGGGTCCCCGCGCTTTCGTCCGCCGAGCGGCTGTAGCGCGGCCGTGATCAGGCTGCGCGGTCGCTGATGCGTGCCGGGCGGCGCTCGAGCCGGAAGCGGATCTCACCGGTTTCGAGCATCGTCCACGTGTAACGCGGGTCGTGGGCCCTTCCGTGGTGCCAGCCGCACAGCGGAACAGCGTTGTCGAGGTCGGTCGCGCCGCCCTCGCTCCACGGGGTGGGATGGTGAACCTCGCACCACGCGAAGGGACGTTCACATCCTTCCGCGGCACAGGACTCGTAGCGGATCGCGAGGGCCTGGCGTTGCGCGTCGCTGTGCAGCCGACGGGCCCTGCCCAGGTCCAGCACCTGGGACTCACCACCCAGGACGGCAGGGATGATCCCGGCCTCGCACGCCAGCCGGCGTGCCTGACCGGCACTGATGCGCGTGCCGGTGTCCAGCGTCGCCCCACCGAGCTTGTCGAGCAGCCGATCGTGGTCGATGTGGACCAGGATCCCGATCCCCGACCGCGCCAGCCGGTCGGTGGGCAGGTGCTCGCACAGCTCGGTGAACGCCGCCCCGAGCGCCTCGGACCGGTTGTGTCCGGACTGGCCCGGCACCGTCTCGTCCGACACAGGTCGGCCGGCCTTGTCGCGTGATAGCCGACGCGGCGCGGACAGCGTCTCCAGCGCGCTGCGCAGCAGGCTGGCTTGCAGCTCGGGGATCACGAACTTGCCGGTGAACGTGCCGTCGCCGTTGTCGTGCAGGGTCAGCCAGGTCTCGCGCCTGGCGCGCTCTTCCTCCTCGTCGAGCATGTCGGCCTCCTGCTCGTCGGCGAGCTCCTTCGACAGCGCCTCGAGCATCCGCCGGGCGTGGTGGCGCAACCGGCGGGCGTTCATGCCGTCGGCGGCCGTGACCACCAGCCCCTCCTCCGCGGCCCGCCTCTGCTCGGGTGTAGCTCTGTCGGGCATGTGCTCGGCTGCGTTGACGATCACCCGCACCTGGTCCACGTCGATACGGCCCGCCGCGAAGGCCTCCCTCGTCGCGTCGTACTTGTCCTGCAGCATCCGCGCCAACCACAAGCCACCGGCCATCACAGCCCGGGTGGTCCCGGTCAGCTTCGCCGCCCACGACGCCGTCCCCGTGTCGGCCTGGTCCTCGGCCAGGTGGCGTCGCTCGGCCTCGGCCAACATCGCCAGCTTCAACGCATGCACCTGTTGCTCCAGGGCATGAAGCTCCGCGACGGCCTCCGAGACCTCGAACCGCCCCAGTGAGACCGCCGGCACCCGGGCCGCGGCCTCGATCGCATCCCGCGCCGCCGCGACATGGCCCGCGGCCACCGGCGCTCTCATCTCCTGCACCACTTCCATGTCGACAAGCCAACCGGTGAGCACCGACAGTTCTGCCTACCTTGTCTCGGAATGTGAGAACCAGGCCGAGAATCGACGCCTTCCACGTCGTCGCACCCGGGCATGCAGAAGCCCCGGCCCACCCGTGAGGGCGGACCGGGGCTTCGTGGCTCTATGGAGGAGGATCCGAGTCGTTACCGATCCGGACTCTTCTTCCGTTACTGAGCGGCAGGCTTGTCGACGATCGCGGAGCCGTCCTCGGTGACGGTCACCTCGTTGTCGAAGTCGTTCTCGGTGATCATGTTCTGGAGGTCGTAGTTCGCCGGGTCGGACGTGTAGTCCTTGACGTAGACCTCGTTGTCACCGAACGAGTTGCCGGTCACCGTGCTACCGGCAGCACCGAGGCCGATGCCCTCGTCGTTGTTGATGAACCGGTTGTCCGTGATCGTCGACGCGGTGTCGTTGGCGCTTGCCGCGGTGTTGTTGCGGAAGACGTTGTCGTCGATCACGTACGTCGCGGACGGGTTCGCGAAGACGCCCTGGAGCAGGTCGCGGAACGTGTTGTTCCGGATGGTTGCGGTCTCCGCCTCGCCACCGCTGGTGTTGATCACGCCGGCGCCCGCGTTGGCGGTGCCGAGGACCGTGTTGCCGGTGATGGTGATGTCCTCGGCGTTGTCGAGGTAGATCCCGGCGACCTGGCCGCCGACGTTGCTCGGGGTGATCGTCAGACCGGAGATCGTCACGTCGTCGACACCGAGGACCTGGATGGCCTCCTTGACGGACGCGCCGTTCTCACCCTTGACGGTGAGGCCCGCGGTCTTCACCGTGAAGCCGGGGTTGTCCTGGCCGAAGACGGTGACCGTGTCGCCCGCCTTGGCGGCGTCGATGGCCTCCTGCGGCGTGTCGTAGAGGACGTTGCCGATCTGGGCGCCCGAGCCGAGGACCGCCTTCTCGAGCTGGAGCTCGAGGCTCTGGGTCAGGGCCGAGGTGCCACCGAAGATCAGGCCCTCGGTGAGGGTGCCGGCGAAGTCCCCGAGGAACTTCAGGATCGCAGCACCGGCGGTGTCCTCGGACTTGGTGATGAGGAGCGCGCGCTCCTGCTTGCCAGTGAGGGCAGCGCCGCCGAGCGCGTCGGCACCGTCACCCTTGACGTAGCCGGAGGCCACGTTGACGGCGGTGTTCTTGAAGCCGAAGTTCGCGATCGCGTGACGCGCGAGCATCGCGGAGGTCTCCGCGCGGTCAGTGCCGGCGAAGCGCTTCTCGACGGTGATGCCCTTGTCCTTCAGCTCCGTCTCGACGGCCTTGCTGACCGCGGACTCGCCACCGAGCACGAGCACCTTGGTGATGCCGGCGGCCTTGAGCTCGTCCACGACGTTGTCGGGCATGTCGTCGACCTTGGTGATGGCCAGCGGCATCTTCTCCGCGAAGGCGACCGGGCCACCGCCCAGTGCGTCGGGGAAGTTCATGCCGGTCGCGAGCAGCGCGGTGTCGCCCTGGGCGTCCCCGCCCTCGGCGATGATGGCGGCCGCCGTACCCCAGCGGTCGTCGCCGGCGAGGCGCTTGACGCTGTAGTCCTGGCTCAGCGCCTGCTCCTGCGCGGCGCTGACGGCGCTCTCTCCACCGACGATGATGATGTTGCGGGCGCCGGAGTCCTTGATCGCCTGCTTGACCTCAGCCGGCGTCTCGTCCTGCCTGGTGAGCAGGACGGGGGCGTTCTCGAGGCCCGCCACGTAGTTCGCCGCCAGGGCGTCGGGGTAACGGCCCCGCTCACCGCTGGCGATGATCACGGTGTTGGCCGCGCCGAACGCCTCGGCAGCCTTCGCCGAGGTGTCGTAGCGGTTCTCGCCGCTGACGCGCTGGAAGTCGAAGTCGGCCTCGGCCGACGCGGATCCAGCCGTGACGACGGAGCCACCGAGGACGAGTGAGGTGGCCAGAGTGGCCAGGCCGACCCGTCGGATGTTCATAGGCGTGCGCAAAATGATCTCCTCCCGAGATTGGGTGCATTGCGCGGAGGGGACTCTCACCCCCGTAAACCACGCGGCTTCAGGGCGAGAACATCGCACCTTGTGTAGCCGCGCTCTCTTCAGGGCTACCCTGCCTCATAGCCCCCATGCGTGACCAAAACGAGATAAATCGTGGTCTGGGCCACATGTGACAATGAGGCGGTTGGTCTGTTTTTTTCACGTGGCTCGGAGCAGCAGCTCGAACTGCCCGCGGACCACGGTCCAGTCCCACTTCTCGAGCACGTGCTGAGCCGCCTTGGCGGTCTCGGAGCGCCACGTCTCAGCACCTCGCGTAAGCGCGAGGATGCGCTCTGCGGCCTCTTCGGGCGTGTCCACGACCCAACCCTCGGGGAACAGCTTGCGCGCGGCACCGGGGAAGAACGGCCAGTCCCGTACGACGGGCAGCGCACCGCTCGCCACGCCCTCGACAAGGCCCATGTGGAAGCTCTCGCGCACCGACGAGCTGATCACCACGCCGACCTCTTGGAGAGCGGCCGGGACGTCGTCCGTGTGCTTCATCGGCACTACGGCCCCGATCGGCTCCAGCTCGGCGAGATCCCGCTCGAGCGCCTCGGCGTACTCGTGCGTGGCCGGGCTCGTGTCCTGGAACTTGCTGCGGATCAGCAGCAGCCTGTAGCGCTCGTCGTGCTTCCGCAGTTGGCGGACGACGTCGACTGCCCAGCGGGGGTCCTTGACCATCTTCGACGCGCCCACGACCGCGAGGGTGAAACGTGCCTCGTCCTCCTTCGGCCGGACGAACTTCTCGAGGTCCATCGCGTTGGGGATGACGTGAAGCCTTGGCGCGCCTGGCTCGCTCAGTCCGGGGATCGCCTTGTGCGCGAAGTCCCTGAGGTGGTCACTCACGAAGACGACGTCGTCGACGTTCGACCAGTTCGTCATGTGTGGCCACATGCTGAACGCCTCGTAGGAGTGGAGTCGGACGACCACCCTTGTGCCTGGGTGGTCGATGCGGCTGATCAGCGCTGCGAGCGCGGTCGCCCACTCGACGAATACGACGTCCGCCCAGTCGAGGTGCTCTCGGAACGTGTTCTCCAGCGCCGTGGGTAGACCCGGCTTGTTCGCCAGCACCTGCTCGACGAAACGCTGCGGGTGCTTCCCGAACCGGTTGACCGCCGGTGTGTCCTTGAAGAACTCGAACCGCGTCTCGAAGTCCTCGTGCCCGGTCAGGTGATCGCGGATCTCGTGCAGGAAGTCGTGGTTGTGCTGGGTGGCGATGAGCAACCGGGTGCGCGCTCGCCCGTTGAGCCCGTCGAAACCAGCGGGCTGGTCGAGAGGCGCGCGCTGGTTGAGGGGAGCTGGCTGGTTGAGCTTGTCGACACCATCACCCCGCAACAGCCTGCCAACTGCGCTGTCACGTAGCGGCGCCGTGAAGCCGGCGGGGTCATCGGC
>DASTPU010000201.1:0-19355 GCA_035762105.1 Nocardioidaceae bacterium
GAGATCGTGCACCGCAGCCCGCACGCGATGCTCGGCTACTACAACGACGAGGCCAAGACCGAGGAGGCGTTCCGCAACGGCTGGTTCCACTCGGGCGACCTCGGCTTCCTCGACGCCGAGGGCCGGCTCAGCGTCGTGGACCGCAAGAAGGACATGATCAAGACCGGCGGTGAGAACGTCGCCAGCCGCGAGGTCGAGGAGACGATCTACCAGCTCGACGGTGTCGCCGAGGTGGCCGTCTTCGGGGTGAGCCACCCCCGCTGGGTCGAGGCCGTCGTGGCGGTCGTCGTACCCAAGCCGGACGCGGACCTCACCGACCAGCAGGTCATCGAGCACACCCGCCGGCACCTCGCCGGCTACAAGACGCCCAAGCACGTGGTCATCGCCGAGGCGCTGCCGAAGAACCCGAGCGGCAAGATCCTCAAGCGCCGGCTGCGCGACGAGCACGCCGACCTCGCCGCGGGCGACGAGTGACCGGCCACGACCCGCGGCTGCCGGACCTGCGCAACCTCCGCGACATCGGCGGCCTGCGTACGACGGGCGGTCGGCGCGTGCGTCACAGGCACGTGTACCGCAGCGCAACGCCGGCCTTCGTCGACGAGCACCAGGCCCTGGTGCTCCGCGACGCGCTCGGCATCCGGACCCGGATCGACCTGCGCAGCCGGGTGGAGATCGAGGAGGCGCGCAACGAGCACCTGACGGCGGCCGAGCACGACGTGGAGCACCTGCCGCTGCGCGCGGGCGGTGCCTGGGAGCACCGGCCGCACCTCGACGACCCGAGCGCCGCCGTGGCGGAGCACTACATGCGCTACCTCGAGCACTCCGCCGACTCGATCACCGCGATCGTCCGCATCGCGGCCGACCCGTCCCGCGCCCCGCTGCTGGTGCACTGCTCGGCCGGCAAGGACCGCACCGGCGTCTCCCTGGCCGTGCTGCTCTCCGCCGTGGGCGTCGCGCACGACGAGATCGTGCACGACTACGCGCGCACCCGGGAGGACCTCGACGCGATGTTCCTGCAGCTGCGCAGGCTGCCGGCCTACGAGGAGCGGCTCAACGCGCTGCCCGAGGAGTCGCTCACCGCCGAACCGAGGTCGATGGAGCTCTTCCTCGCCCGGCTCGAGGAGACGTACGGCGGAGCGCGGAAGTACCTCACCCAGCACGGGGTCGACGACGACACCCTGGAGCGGCTGGAAGCCGGCCTCCTCGAGGACGACCGGCCGGCCTAGCTCCTCGACACGAAGGCGTCCAGAGCGCAGCAGTGCACCGCTCTGCCCGAACGCGAACCCCGGCCCGTCGGCGAGCTGCCGCGCCAGCGACCGCGCCGTCATAGCAGCGACATCCCCGCCGCCGCAGAACAGCTTGCCGCGTCCGAGCAGGAGCACGGCCTCGACGGACTGACCCGTCCTCGGCGGCGGCTGTCACCGCGGAGAGGAATGCCTCGCACAGGGGTCCGCGACGTCGTACAGGACAGGACTCTCGGTCACCTGGTCACTCCTTCAGGGCGTGGACGACGAGGGAGGCGAGCTCGGCGTACGCCTCGGCGTCGCTCATCTCCAGCCGCGCGAACATCTCGCCCCGTTGGATCTCGAACATCGCCACCGCGACGATCTCGCCGACGAACGCAGCGTGCACCTTCCGGAACGCACCGGCCTCGACACCCTCGGCGATCAGCTCACGGATCCGTGAGGCAGCGGCGGCGGTGTTCTGCCGGTACACCGCCGCCGCGGGCTGGTAGGACGACAGGTCCTCCATGAACGCCCGCGACAGCGGCTTGAGGTAGTCGGCGACCGCATCGAGGTAGGCCTCGACCCGCTCGGCAGGAGCATCGACCGCGTCCACCCGCGCCTCGACGGTCGGCACCGCGGCGCGGAAGTACTGCTTCACGACCTCGACCACCAGCTCCTGCTTGGTGGGCGCGAGCGCGTAGAGCGTCGTCTTCGAGCACCTCAGCCGCTCGGCGAGGTCGTCGAGGGTGAACTGCGAGAACCCCTCGGCCGCCATCAGGGCGACGAGCCGGTCGAGCAGGTCGACCTGCCGAGCGGTGCGCAGGCGGGTGCTCATACCGTCGCGCGCTCGCGCAGCACGAACCGCTGGATCTTGCCGCTCGGGGTCTTCGGCAGCTCGACCACGAAGTGGATCGTTCGTGGGTAGGCGTGCGCGGCGAGCTTCTTCTTCACACGCTGCTTGAGGGACTCCGCCAGCTCGTCGGATGCCTGCGCCCCCGGAGCGAGTACGACGAACGCCTCTATCACCTCTCCGCGCAGCTCGTCGGGCATCCCGACGACGGCCGCCTCGGCGACGGCGGGGTCGGAGACCAGCACGGACTCGACCTCGAAGGGGCCGATGCGGTAGCCGGCCATGATGATCACGTCGTCGTCGCGGGCCGAGAAGAAGATGTAGCCGTCCTCGTCCATCGTGCCGGCGTCACCGGTGAGGTACCACCGGCCGTCCCGGCTGAACCGCTCGGCGGTCTTGTCGGGCGCGTCGACGTAGCCGGTGAACCACATGCCGGGGCTGTTCTGCAGGTCCACCGCGACCCGGCCGAGCTCGCCCGGCGCAGCGGGCTCGTCGGAGAGGTTCTTCAGCACCGCCATCGACCAGCCCGGCTGCGGCCGGCCCATCGACCCCTCCTTGACCGGCGCCGAGATGTCGGGGTGCCAGCCATTGACGACGCACATGCCGAGCTCGGTCTGGCCGTAGGTGTCGTGGATCGGGACGCCGAGCTTCTCGGTCGCCCACGCCACCATCTCGGGGTTCAGCGGCTCGCCGGCCGAGGTGAGCCGGCGGACCTTCAGGTCGCCCGGGATCTCACCGCCGGCGCTGCGGAGGGAGCGGAAGACGGTCGGCGCCGCGGCGAGGTTCGTGACGCCGAACCTCGACATCACCTGCCAGGTGAGGTCGGTCGAGAACCCGGCCTGCAGGAGCAGCGAGCGCCGCCCTGCCGCCATCGGCGCGATGATCGCGTAGTAGAGGCCGTACGCCCAGCCCGGGTCCGCGGCGTTCCAGAACACGTCGTCCTCGGTGACGTGGAGGCCGTACTCCAGGTAGGTCACGAAGGACGCGATCGCCTTGACGGGGATCGGGACGCCCTTCGGGGTGCCCGTCGTACCCGAGGTGAACAGCCGGACGAACTCCGTGTCGCCGCCGGCTGTCACGACCGGGGCGGACGCGTCGGCGACCGGCACCTCGTCGACGGTGACGACCGTCCACGGTGCGTCGGCGGGCATGTCCTCGCCCGGGTCGAGCTTGGCGCGCTGGCCGGGGTCCGCCACGACGACCTTGGCGCCCGAGCCCTCGAGCCGCAGCGCGATGGCGGGCGGTGCGAAGGCGGTGAACAGCGGCACGTGAACCGCGCCCGCCCGCCAGAGGCCGAGCACGGTGACCACGTAGTCGAGGGACTTGCCCATCAGGGTCGCCACCCGGTCACCGGGCTCCACGCCCATGGCCGCGAGCGACGCGGCGAACTGCTCCGACCGCTCCTTCAGCTCGCCGTAGGTCAGGTCGACCGAGGAGAGGTCGGACTGGATGACCGTGAACGCCACCGCGTCGGCCGGGTGCCGGTCGCACAGCAGCTCGGCGAGGTTCAGCTCGGGGCGGTCGAAGGTCTCGAGGAGTTCGGTGACGCGGGCGTCCGGGTTCATGCTGCTCCCTCTCGGTCGGGCTCGGTCTGGACGTCGGGGTTGGTGTGATCGTACTCACGACAGTACGCTCGGACCAACGTCAGTATCATTCTTCCCGCACTTCGAGACCCCCCGCAGAAGGAACCCCCATGCCTGCCACGCGCGTCATGCCCTCCGAGGAGGCCGCGGACCTCATCCGCCTCACCCGCGACCTGGTCAACAAGGAGCTGCTCCCCCGGGTCGCCGAGGCGGAGGCCACCGAGACCTTCCCGCGCGAGGTCTTCCGGATCCTCGGCCGCGCCGGTCTGTTGTCGCTCCCCTACCCCGAGGAGTACGGCGGAGGTGGGCAGCCTTACGAGGTCTACCTGCAGGTGCTCGAGGAGATCGGCGCAGCCTGGTCGTCCGTCGGGGTCGGGGTCTCGGTGCACGCGCTGTCGTGCTTCGGCCTCGTCACCCGGGGCACGGAGGAGCAGAAGCAGCGGTGGCTCCCCGACATGCTCAGCGGCGAGCAGCTGGGGGCGTACTGCCTCTCCGAGCCGCACGCGGGGTCCGATCCCGCCGCGATGCGCGCCACCGCCAAGCGCGACGGCGACGAGTACGTCCTCAACGGCGCCAAGGCGTGGACGACGCACGGCGGCCACGCCGACTTCTACAAGGTGATGGCCCGCACCGGTGAGGGCAGCCGCGGGATCTCCACGTTCCTGGTCCCCGCCGACACACCGGGCCTGACCGCCGACCCGCCGGAGCGGAAGATGGGCCTGACCGGCTCGGCCACCGCGACGATGCGCCTCGAAGGGGTCCGCGTGCCGGTCGAGCGCCGGCTCGGCGAGGAGGGCGAGGGGCTGAGGATCGCCCTCGAGGGCCTCGACGCCGGCCGACTCGGCATCGCCGCGGTCGCCACCGGCCTCGCCCAGGGAGCGCTCGACACCGCGGTCGCCTACGCCCGTGAGCGGGAGACCTTCGGCCGGCCGATCATCGAGCACCAGGGGCTCGCGTTCCTGCTCGCGGACATGGCCGCGGCCGTGGAGAGCGCACGGGCGACCGTGCTGGCCGCGGCCCGGCGCAAGGACCAGGGGCTGCCGTTCAGCAGGGAGGCGAGCATCGCGAAGATGGTCGCCACCGACAACGCCATGAAGGTCACCACCGACGCCGTCCAGGTGCTCGGCGGGTACGGCTACACCCGCGACTTCCCGGTCGAGCGGTACATGCGGGAGGCCAAGGTCATGCAGATCTTCGAGGGCACCAACCAGATCCAGCGGATGGTCATCGGCCGCCACCTCGACAAGGAGGCGACCGAGGCCAAGGGCGCCATCACCGTAGAGAGGAAAGCATGAAGCTCGAGAACACCGCCGCCATCGTCACCGGAGGGGCCTCCGGCCTCGGCGCCGCCACCGCCCAGGCGCTGGCCAAGCAGGGCGCGAGGGTATTCGCCTTCGATCTCCCCTCGTCGACCGAAGACGCTCCCTCCGTCGACGGTGTCGAGTACGTTCCCGTCGACGTCACCGACGAGGCGCAGGTCCGCGCCGGTGTCGCCCGCGCCGCCGGCTCCGGCGTACCCCTCCGCACCGTCGTGAACTGCGCCGGCATCGGCCCCTCCATGCGGATCCTCGGCAAGAAGGGCATCCACGACCTCGCGTTCTACGCCAAGGTCGTGCAGGTCAACCTGGTCGGCTCCTTCAACGTCCTCGCTGTCGCCTCGGAGGAGATCGCGAAGACCGATGCCGACGAGGCGGGCCAGCGCGGCGTCGTCATCAACACCGCCTCGATCGCTGCGTACGACGGGCAGGTCGGCCAGGCCGCCTACGCGTCGTCGAAGGGCGGCATCGTCGGCCTCACGCTGCCGGCGGCCCGGGACCTCGCGCAGTACGGCATCCGCGTGATGACCATCGCCCCGGGCATCGTCGAGACCCCGATGCTGGCAACGGTCTCCGACGAGTTCCGCGCCGGCCTCGCCGCCGGTGTGCCCTTCCCGCAGCGCCTCGGCCGGCCCGACGAGTACGCCCAGCTCGCCCTCGCGATCATCGACCACGACTACCTCAACGGCGAGGTCATCCGGATGGACGGCGCCCTGCGCATGGCTCCTCGCTGACCGCAGGATCCCATCCGGCAACGCCACGGGTGGCAGTCCCCACCACCTGGAGACTGCCACCCGCCTCGGCGTTCGTCAGGGCGTACCGGCCCTGTGCGTCGGCTCGGCCCGACGACGCCGCAGCAGGAACACTGCGCCGGTGAGCAGCATCCCGGCTCCGGCCAGGGCCAGGCCCTCCTCGAGCGCTCCCATCCCGGTGGGCGGAAGGATGCCCTGGGTGGGTGCCAGCTCAGCAGGGGCCACCTCGGGGGCGGCCACCTCAGGAGCCACCACTACGGGCGGCCTCGGGCGCTCACCCTCGGTCGGTGCGACCTCCGGCGGGGCTTCCGGCTGCTCCGGAGCCGGCGGACCCGGGGGCGGCGTGACCGGAGGCGTGACGGGCGGTGTGACCGGAGGCGTGACCGGAGGCGTGACCGGCGGCGGTGGCGGTGGCGGTACTACCGCCGCCACGCAGCCGGTGTGCGCCGGGTTGGTCTTGCCGATGCCGTTGTTGCCGTCGCACTCGTACCCGTTGTTGCCGTCGTGGGCCCAGTCGGGCTTCTGGCCCTTCGGGTTCTTGTTGTCGGCCTTCCCCACGCAACCTGCGCACGGCTTGCCGACGGCCTTGCCCTTGCCGTTGCCGTTCAGCGACTCGTCGCCGTCGGTCGAGCAGTAGGGGCCACCGGGACACTGACCGTTCGCCCCGCCCTCGTTCTTGTCGGCGTTGCTCGGTGGCTGCGGCACGTTGGCCTCGTTGGCGTCACCGGACGAGCCGCCGGTGTCCGGCGTCGCCGAGCTGCCGGAGTCGCTGCTGCCGGAGTCGCCGCTGCCGGACGTGTCGTCCTGCTTCCAGGCAGCGTTGCCGTTGTCGGATCCCTGTCCGTTGTCGGCGCCCTGGCCGTTGTCCCCGCCGGCGTCGCTGTTGCCTCCGGAGTTGTTGCTCTGGGCGCTGTCGCTGTTGCCGTTCCCCTGGTCGCCGTACGACGGCGTCGCTGCACCGAGGACGAACACGACCATGATGAGCGCCGCGCCGATCCTCCATGGACGCGCGCGAGTACGTGTGGAATGCACCATCTGTATCTCCCCACCCTCCGGCGATCGCGCCGGGAATCGTTCACCTGCACACCGATATGTGTGCGGTCCCTAGACCCACCGACACTAGGACGGCGAACGAGGGTCGGGGCACCCTCAAGTCGGGTGGTTGCACGCCACCCACCCGGACCGTTCAACAGGCGCTATCGAACGCCGAATCCCCTTATCTACAAGGGTTTTCGCCATGCCACAGCATGACGGTCATGTCCGAACAAGTCGTCACAGAGCGGCCAGCATGGCGTCGTACGTCGGACGCCCGAACGCGACAAGTCGAGCCTCCTCGACCCGGGTCGGCGTGGACCGGATCGTGTCGACGGCGACCCGGATCGCGTCGTCCCGCGGCCAGCCGTAGATGCCCGCGGAGACCAACGGAAAGGCGATCGTCTTCGCGCCCAGCTCGTCGGCCACCTCGAGCGCGTTCGCGTAGCAGGAGACGAGGAGCTCACGCCGGCGCGCGATCTCGTCGGGGTCGGTCTTGCGGTACACCGGACCCACGACGTGGATCACCCACGTCGCTCGAAGCCGGCCGGCCGTCGTCGCAACCGCCTGGCCCGTGGGCAGACGAGACCCGTCCGGGACCACCCGCTCGCAGTCCTCGAGGATCGCCGGTCCGCCTGCCCGGTGAATGGCGCCGTCGACCCCACCGCCACCACGCATGCGTTCGTTGGCCGCGTTCACGATAGCGTCGACGTCCTGCTGGGTGATGTCACCTTCGACGACCGTCAGCTTCATGCCTTCGCACTCTAGTCACGGACCCCCACGGCCATCACGGCGTCGCCACGACCACGCGGTCGAACCACTCGCGGAACGCCGCCTCGAGCTCCTCCCCCCACTCCTCGCACCAGTGCTCGCCCTCCCTGTCGTCCGGACAGAAGTCGAACCAGGGCACGTCCGCGTCGTCATCGAAGATGCTCGGGGCGTCGCGGTCGGAGCTGGTCGCACGGCCGAGCAGCAGGTCCAGCAGGCGTTCGTCGACGTCGGCCAGGGGGTGGTCGGGCGGCGGCTTCCGGAAGACCGACCCGAAGCGGGTGGTCCAGGTGTAGGACCCGTCGACCTCACGGACCACGGTGTACCCGAGGGAGTGCTTGACCTTGTGGTGCTTCTTGCACAGCGGCTGGATGTTCCACGTCGAGGTCTTCCCCTGCGGCCAGGGCACGCGGTGATCGAGCTCGACGACGGTCGCCGGACGGCAGCAGCCCGGATGCACGCACTGCACGTCTCGTGCGGCGGTCCAGCGCCAGATCACGCCGTTCGGCGCGTAGCTGTCGGACGAGAGCTCGACGAACCCGCCGTCGGGATCGGTCAGCATCCGGTACCAGACCGAGTCCGGGTCGTCCGCGATCCGCCTGGCCAGCTCCGCGGGGATGGGGATCCCGCCGGAGAGCACGCCGCCCTCCTCCCCGAGCCCCATCAACGTGGTGATCGGCACGGTCACGTTCACGACCGGCCGCGCGAACTGGCCCACGGTGGACCAGTCGAAGGCGGCCGCCGGATCGGCGCAACCGGCCTCGTCGGCACCGTCCTCGTGCTCTGCACAGCCGGACCCGGCGAGGCAGTCGTCCTCCAGCTCTCCGTCGCCGGCAGTGACGGTGAGCCGGCCGTGCACGAGATCGATGAGCGTGTCGGCACGGAGCTGCGCGAGGGTCCGCTGCTCCCCCTCGACCTCGCGACGCTTCCGCGCGATGAGGGTCAGCCGGTGGTCCGCCCCGAGCAGGTCGTGGACGGCGGTCACGCACGAGAGGCTGCCGACGCCGTCCTCGCCCAGGTTGAGGGTCACACGCCGCTTCTGGAAGGCGTCGGCGAACGACTCGTCGGGGGACCTCTGCGGCTGCCGCAACGAGATGCGTCGTGCGGCCCGGCGCACCGTCGTGTGAGGGAGCCGGAAGAAGGGGGCATCGGGGTCGTCGTGCTTGGCGACCCAGGCCTCCACCTCCTCGGCGTAGCCGGCGCGGGCCCGGTCCGACGCCAGCTTCCCCAGCTGCTCCCGCAGCGCCTGAGCGCGGCCGAGGTCGAGCCGCCCTTCACGACAGCGCCGCCAGACTCCCGGCAGCCAACGCTGGAGGTCGTCGGCCAGGTCGAGGTCCAGCTGGAGATACAGCTCGGAGATCCCCAGCAGCGGACCGAACTCCGCCTTTGTCGCCTGCAGCGGCGTCAGCATGAAGTACCCCGGGATCCCGTCCCACGGCCCCGAAGCGCCCGCGGCATGGGCCTCGACCTCGGCTACACGGCGGGCGTGGAATTCGGAGACGGCCTGGAGCCGTGCCGCCTTCGCGCGGTTCTCGGCGACGACCATCTCTGATGCGAGGTCGAGCAGAGCGCGGTCTGCCACCGAGTCGCCGCCCGGCGGAGCACCTCGCGCCTGCGCATCGGTAGTCCCTGGATCCATAGGCCCTCCATCCGTATCGAACATCTGTTCGGACAGAGCCTAGGGGCACGCGCCGACACTTCCGGCGCTCTCGTTCGCGGGTGTGGAAGGAGCCGAACCTTCGGCCCAGCTCGTCTCACCGGGTGTGTCCCTATTGACGGCCGCGCACCAGGCCGGCGCGTTTACCGGATCTGCCGAGTCGAGTGCTCGACCACGTCAGGATGGAGTTGCGCTCTTCTCCGTCAGAGCAGCCAGCCGTTGAAGCGTCTCCGTCATCCCGCGGCGGAGATCGCCCCGTCGATCCTTGTTGCCGTACACAACGCCGATGATGAACCAACCGAACAATGTCACCGGCCGGGTGACCTCGTAGGACTCGGCGACGCGGGTGCCACTGCCGTCTGGGGCGAACACATACCGCCAGACGATCGTGCCGGCACCCTTTTCTGTGCGGGAGAACGCGAACTCCCGGCCGCGCTCGGCGACGGTGATGACGGGCGTGTTGTGCCAGTCACGGCCGCGTCCGGCGTGGTTCGTTGCTCTGAATCGCACGCCGACAGCTGGCCCGGTGGCGCCGTCGAGCCACTCGCAGGCGACGACCTCCGGGGAGAGTTCCGGCGTGCGGGTGACGTCGGAGACGATGTCGTACAAGACCTCGGGTGAAGCCCCGATGTAGCGCTCCACGGTGTCGTGCGTGAGTTCCTGCTTCATGCGCGTTCCTTTCGGGGAGGTGGTGCGTAATGCTGGACGAACATGTCGAGCGCCCTGTCGGTGAGCGAGGTGAAGACCCCGGACTCGTAGGTTGCGTTCGGTTCGTTCGCCATCTGTTGCGAGCAGAGGCCTGCGCTGAGTGAGGTGAACAGGCGGAAGACCTCGTCGCTGTCGGCATGCGGCGCCAGTTCGCCGTCGCGTACGGCAGCCGTGAGATCTGCTCGGGACCGCTCGACCAGGTGTTGGGCAAGGGCGTACGACGAGGGGCTGGGCTCGAAGCCGGGTATCGGTCGCCAGAAGAGCAACGGCGCAAGGCCTCGGCTGAGCATCGACCACCGCACGATCGCCCGGGTCGCCTCGAGGAGCCGATCGAGGCCCGGATCGAGATCGCGGACGGCGTCGTCGACATAAGACGCCAGGCGGGCGTTGCCCCGGGCGAACAGCGCGTCGTACACGCCGTGCAGCGACGGGAAGTACTTGTAGAGGGACGGTGGACGCATGCTCATCTGGCGTGCGATCTCGGCGATCGTCACCGCGCCGGCGCCACGCTCGGCCAAGATCCGCTCGGCGTGGTCGAGCGCTTCTTCGATCGTCGCCTGTCGACGCGCGGCAACCCGATCGACTCGCATTTGACTAATGGGCATAGCCACAGGCTAAGCATCGTAGCCGCGCCGGCCACGGTCAACCTCGACCTTGAAAGTATCTGGGCGTAGTTGCCCGTTCGTGAGCTGCGGCGGGGACCCGGGCGGCATCCGGAGCTGCCGCCGTTAGTTCCAGCACGAGGGATGACAGCTGTCGTTGCCGCGCGCGGGGAGTGAGATGCGCTGGCGTCTTGAGAACATCTGGTACGGATCTGTCAGCCGCCGCGGCCACCTGGCCCCTCGGTGTGGTGGTGGCGGCCCACCGTGAGGCTCTACGCTCCCGAAATGTCCTTCTCTGCGGTTCCCGGTGTCGCGCCGTCGGTTGACGACCAGTCACCCCAACTGTCCGACGTCGGCCGCTACGGCCGCTACGTGCTGCGTCGGTTCCTGTGGCAGGCGCGCGCCGCCGACCAGCCCACGTTCCGCTCCCTGATAAACGAGCATCTCTGCGCTCCCGTGCATGACCTCCCGATCACGATGGAGCAGTGGCCGGCTTATGAGCACGTGAACGTCCAAGGCGCGCTCGACGTCGTCCTCGATGAGTACGGCGCACGGGCTCGTACCGTCGGGGTGGCCGGGCACCGTCATCACGGCCCCTTCGGGATCGCCGACCTGATCGGTGATCACCCGATGTACCCGATGCGGGGTCCGCGGCCGGGAAACGTCACCAAGCTCAGCCTTCCGAGTGGCCCCGGCGGCCAGACGCGTGAGTGCTTGAGTGTCGCTCTCGTCCTGCTCGGCGACGACGAGGACCGGATCGCCGTCCTCTTTCGCGGACCTGACCCAGAAAGCGGCTCCTCGGAGGTGACCCTCGAGATCATCGCCAGCCAGCCTGCATCCGCCGAGAAGCTCGGGCGCCGGCTGCGGCAGCTCGCCCTCGAGCACAACGTCTACCGGGGCCAAGTGGTGTCGTTCGGACACAGCGTTTTCGGCGAGCGCGGGTCACTTCTTCGCTTCCGGGAACGCCCCACCATGTCTCGCGAGGAGCTGATCCTTCCCGCCGCGACGTTCGACGACCTGCGCCGCCAGGTCGTCGGGGTCGCCCGCAACAGCGCGCGGCTACGGGCCGCCGGCCAGCACCTCAAGCGCGGCATCCTCCTCTACGGCCCTCCCGGCGTAGGCAAGACCCACTCCGTGCGCTACCTGATCAGCGAGCTGGTCGGCACCACCGTCGTAGAGCTCACCGGGGAGACCTTGCACGGCATCCGCGAAGCCTGTTCCGTCGCCCGTACGCTCCAACCGGCCATGATCGTGGTCGAGGACGTCGACCTGATTGCCGAGGAGCGCAGCCACTACGGCGGCGAGACCCCTCTCCTCTTCACCCTCCTCAACGAGATGGATGGGCTCGACGAAGACGCGGACGTCGTCTTCCTGCTGACCACCAACCGTGCTGACCTCCTCGAGCCTGCGCTCGCCTCCAGGCCCGGCCGCGTAGACCAGGCCGTCCACATCGAGCTGCCCGACCGCGAGGCCCGGCGCCGGCTCGTCGAGCTCTACCGGGGAAGTCTCGACGTCGACCTGAGCCGACTCGACGCCGTCCTCGAACGGACCGACGGCGTCACGGCTTCCTTCCTCAAAGAGCTCCTGCGCCGTGCCGCGGTCGTGGCGGCCGACCGGGACAACCAGCCGGAGGCCACCCGCCTGCACGTCACCGCCGATGACCTCGACACCGCCCTCGACGACCTGCTGGACACCCGCAACCAGATGACCCGCGCCGTACTGGGCTACCGCGACGAGTAAGACGATGACACCCGTCTACGAAGGCCAATGAACGTCCGGATGCCGCAGATAGCGTGCGCTGCGGCCATCGGAACTGACGCTGAGTCTGTACCGTTCGGGTCGCGCCGCGATACTGCAGTTCGCTCACTTCGAGGCAGCTGAGTGCGCGGCGGCTTCGATCTGTGATCGGTAGCCGGCCCACCACTGGTCGTCGTGCAGCTCCTGGTTCAGGTTGTCGGCTCGCATCCCGGCGCGCCCGTCGAGCTGTTCGCGGAGGATGTCGGCGTGTCCAGCGTGGCGCGCAGTCTCGGCCAGGACGTGCACCAGCACCCCGTGCAGCGTGATGTCCGGTCGCGGCCACCAGGGCACGTGTCCGGGAGCGTCCAGATCAAGCGAGCGGATCGTCTCGTCTGCGTGAGCGATCGCAGCCCGGTAGGTCTCGAGCGTATCCTCGCGGCTCTCTGACGCGGTCACCCACATGTCGGCGCCCTCTTGGGCGTCGTCGTCCCACCACGGCAGGTGCGGCTCGAACGGTCGGTTGAACACATGGCCGAAGTACCATGCCTCGCCGATTGACAGGTGCTTGATCAGTCCGAGCAGGTTGGTCCCGGTGCGCGTGAGCGGCCTGCGCACGTCGTACTCCGATAGCCCTTCTGCCTTCCAGATCACGGCTTCTCGGGTCTCATGCCGCGCGGTTCGTCGAGGGCGGCTGGGTATCGGCGGGCCGATTCCCGGGACAGGTGGCGCAGCGTAGTGGCGATGCAGGCGACCTGAAGCCAGCCGGTCGCCGAGGTGGTGGTCTTCTCGAACGACTTCGCCAGGCGACGAGAGCGTCCGAGGCGACCGTGGGCGACCTCGACCCGCCACGCGTGCCGGATGGGGCGGAAGACCGGCTGCTTGTCATCCCACCCGACCCGGCGGACCCCCAGCCGGTGGTCCCGGCCGAGGTTACGAGCAGCGACCGCCGTGACACCCCTCTCCACCAGGACCAGCTCGAGCCGGTCCATGACCTCTTGCTGTGTCAGGTGGCACGATCCTCATGCCAGCGGACTAGACCTGCCCGGACAGTTTCCGGTTGTTGCGGGACAAACCAGTTCGCAACAAAAGTATTTACCGCTTAGACCGCGAATCACCGCAAAAATTCAGTAGCAGGAGCTTTCGGATGGCTGTCACGCTTCCTGGCGGTCGTCGGCGCAACGGAGCGCTGACGTGACGAGGAAGCAGTACCCAGATGAAAAGAACTCTCGCCTGGGCGGTGGCACTCAGCACGGTGCTCTCGCTCACGACGACGGCTCCCGCCGAGGCCTTCAAGCCGTACACCCACAACGCGTCCGCGCAGCCGGCACTCGCCGACGCGACCGACGACGGCATGGTCACGATCAGGGGCCGCGAGTACGAAGTGCGCACCGAGGTCTGGCAGGCGCTCGACGCGTGGCCGTCCTACTACCAGGCCGGCGTGATCGGCCCCGACGGGTTCCCAGACCTGACCTTCGGTCAGTCGACCATCCACCCCGACCAGACCGGCAAGTGGCTCGAGTACCTCCTCACCGAGGCCTGGGCCGCCCAGACCGACCCCGCCTACGACGACGCCGAGCGCGGCCAGATCCTGGCGTTCACGTACGGGTTCCTGACCCACGCCGCGGGCGACATGTGGGCCCACACGTTCGTCAACGACTTCGCCCACGGAGTCTTCCCCGGCGTCGGCGAGATCGTCAACGACGTCGACAAGGCCGAGATCGCGCTGCGCCACACGATCGTCGAGGGCTACATCGGCGACGCCACCCTCGGGTACGACGGAAACCCCGACCGCACCACGCTCGCCGACGGCGACGTCTCCAACGACTCGACGCCGGGCATCGCCTTCGACGCGCCCACCGGGTGGATCTACGACAAGCTGGTCAACCCGTACACCAGCCTTCCGGTCGGCAGCTGCGACGGCGGGGACGACGACGGCGACGAGGTGGTGGACGACGGCTGCCCCGGCAAGCCCTACACCGCCGGTGAGGATCCCGAGCCGGTGCGCGGCCCGCTCATCGACTACTTCCTCGACCTGCAGTCCGACCTGCAGCTCCAGGAGGCGGTGCTCGAGGCCGACGGCGAGTTCACCGACTGCCTCCACGCCGACTGGGACTGCGAGAAGCAGGTCGAGAACGTCACGGTGGACACGGTGCGAGGGTTCCGCACGGGCAGCTACGAGCGCTGGGTCTGCATCGGCGCCACGATCGGGTGCGCGGCCGACCCCGGTGACGGAGTCGACGACGCGACCTTCTCCGAGTTCGCCGAGGACTACCTCGAGGCCTGGATCGACGACATCGAGGTCGGCCTGACCAAGTGGGGCGAGGTGGGTCTCGCCAGCACGCGCGCGCTCTTCGACCCGCAGACGCTGCGCAACGTCCAGAACGACGAGTGCAAGCACTCGGCCGAGGACACCCAGGCCCGGGCCGACTGCGAGGACGCCGTCGGTGCGACCGACGTGCTCTTCCACGAGCTCGACCCGTTCATCAACGACCACCTGCTCTCGATGGCCGGCGCGCCCGATGCGCTCGGCGGCATCCGCGAGGCGCTGCAGTCGTTCTCCGGCCTCCTCGACGACATCGTCGGCCCGGCGGCGAACCCCCTCCGTGTGGCCTCTGCCGCCGTCAAGGAGGAGATGAAGAAGCTCCTCCTGAAGCAGATCAAGGAGTCCTACGGCGTCGACGTCGAGCTGCTCTCGTCGTTCATGAAGCACCCGACGTACTGGCTCGACGTCGAGCAGGTGACCGTCGACCTCGGTCCGCTCGGCGACGCGCAGGTGGACCTGTTCTCGCCCGAGGAGCACGAGCGGCTCGACGCGCTGCTCGAGCTGCCGGCGGACCACCACGTGAACGCCGAGATCAAGGTGCCGACCGCGGACGGCTCGCCGGCTACCGTGACGTCGTCGGCGCTGTCCGACACGGCACTGTTCCAGGACCTCGAGATCTTCGAGAACGCCACCACGACCGCCAAGCTGCTGCTCCTCGACGCGGGCGAGCTGAACAGGGTGGCCGGCGACGAGCTCGTGGCACAAGGGATCATCAAGGCCGCGTCCTCGGTCTCCACCTACGAGGACCCGGGGAACCGGCCGGCCAACGTGATGGTCGACGCCCTCGAGGGCAGCCCCTGGCTGACGACGATCGACGGCGACCACGTCTGGCGCCAGGACGGCCTGCCGCGGTTCGTCCCGGGCCAGGACACCGACGAGGCACACGGCGGCTCGGGCGAGTTCCCGCTGTGGGAGTCCTGCCTGCTGCGACCGTCGTTCCGCGGGCTGTACGACGACTGGGAGACCGACCCGACCTGGTGGCCCGAGCTCGCGAACCACGAGATCGACCACCCCGACTTCCCCGCCCTCGGCGACACGACGTCCTCCGACCCGAGCGACGACCAGGCACCGACGTCGACCACCAGCGTCGGTGGCGGCCCCGTGTACGACGCACCGGGTGGCACCAGGTACGTCGGACCGGGCTCGTCGGTCACCGTCGGAGCCGGCGACGCGGTCTTCACCGACGCCCATGTCGAGGTGGAGTCGCGGATGTACGCCACCGGGACCTGGCCGGCCGGCTGGGCCGCGACGGACAACGGCACGACCATCCCGCTGGACGGGCCGGACGGTCCCTACCGGGTCGACACCCGGGCCGGCGACCCATGCCACCCTGTCGGCGGAGGAGGCACGTCGCTCGACTTCGTGCTCGACACGACCGCGCCGCAGGCCGACGTGACGTCCCCTGCGCCAGAGGGCGTCGAGCACGACACGGACGACCGGTTCGCCTTGACGTGGACGACCGACGACGGTGAGCACGGCTCGGGCGTGGCCTCGAGCAGCGCGACCTTCGACGGAGCGACCGCGACCCAGGGGCAGGAGATCGACACCTTCCAGCTCGCGCCGGGTGTCCACACGATCGAGGTCACCGCGACCGACAACCTCGGCAACACCGACACCGTCACCCGGACGTTCCGGGTGAGGGCGACGTCGGCCAGCCTGCTCGCCAACATCGAGCGCGCCTGGGCCGAGGGACTGATCACCGACAAGGGCGGCTTCAACGGTCTCCGCGCCAAGCTCGAGGCGGCGGTCGCGTCGCACGAGACCGGCATGCACGAGACCGAGGTCAACCAGCTCGTGGCCGCGCTGAACCAGGTGAACGCCAAGCTCGACGTGGGCATCCAGCCCGCGTTCGGTGCCCGGCTCGTCGCCTACCTCGAGGACCTGATCGCCGACCACTGACGATCCCGCCCGCGCGCCCGTCAGAACCGCGCCCAAGGACCGGAAACTGCTGCCGATCCCACGAAACGGCAGCAACAACCGGGCCTTGGGCGCGGTTTCTGCTGTCGACCGCCCCAACGGTCATGCCTCGGTCGGAGTACCGCGGGGCGACGTGGGCTGCAGCACCGCCTCGACCAGCGCCTCGTCGCGCAGTTGCGTGCCCTCCTGGTAGCGCGGGTTGCGCACCATGTCCGAGAACGCCCGGCGCGTCGGGTACGACACGAGCAGCACCGCGTCCCACGCCTGGCCGTCCTCGGCCACCAGCGCCGTCGCCCCCTCGCCGTAGTAGATGACCTCGCCGCCGACCTCGCGTGCGAAGGTCCCGAAGTGCGCGAGGTACCGCTCGTAGGAGTCACGGCCGCCTTCACGGAAGCGCAGGAGGTTCAGCATCACCACCGGCTCGTCGGGTGCCGCCTCGAGAAAGCTCTTGAGTCCTTGTCCCGTCGGGTTGATCGCCATGCGGCCACCCTACGAGCCGGTCAGGCAGCGTGGCGCCGCGCGGCCCGCTCGGAGGACTCGGCGTCCTCGCGGAGCATCCGGAGCACGGCCCGTTCCAGCGCGAGCTGCCGCTCGTCGGGCGAGTCGTACTCGCGACGGACCGCCGCCGCGATCGTCGTACCGTCCTCGTAGAGGTCGATGACACGCGGGTCGACGTAGGAGGCGCGCGCGATCGTCGGGGTGTTGCCGAGGTACTCCGACACCTCGACCATCGCCTTGCGGACCGCCCGCTTCCGCGACGCCTTCGACTCGCCCGGCTCGTCGGTCGACGCCAGCGAGACGGCCGCGAGCACGGTGGCGTGCCAGGTGCGGAAGTCCTTGGCGGTGATCTCGGCACCGGTGGTCTCGCGGAGGTAGTCGTTGACGGTCATCGCGTCCAGCGGGTTCCAGGCCCGTCCGTTGCGGTAGGCCAGCAGCCGGTCGCCTCCCCCGCGCCGCCGTCGCATCGTGTCGACCGCGGAGATCGCGAGCGCGTCGTCGATCTCGATGCAGTGCTCCACCCCGGACTTCCCGGTGAAGCAGAAGACCAGGCGGCCGCGCACGCGTCGTACATGGCGCTTCTCGAGCGTGGTCAGCCCGAAGCTGCCGTTCGCGTCGGTGTAGGAGTCCGACCCGATCCGGAAGTAGCCGAGGTCGAGGAGGCGTACGGCGGTCGCCGCGGCGCGCTCCATCGGCATGCCGTCCAGCGCGATGTGCTCGAGGATCGCGGCGCGTGCCCGCGGAAGCTGGGCGGCCACCTCCGCGACCCGGTCGAACTTCAGCTTGTCGCGCTTGACCCGCCAGTCGGGGTGGTAGAGGTACTGCCGACGACCGGCCGCGTCCACGCCGACGGCCTGGATGTGGCCGTTGGGGTAGGGGCAGATCCAGACGTCCTCCCACGCCGGCGGGATGACCAGCGACCGGCAGCGCTCGACGTCCTCGGTGCACAGCCGCTCGCCCGCGTGGTCGAGGTACACGAACCCCTTGCCGACGCGGCGACGTGTCCAGCCCCTCATGTTGGGCGAGACGTTGCGGAGGCGAGCCATGGCCGGTAAGTACCGCGAACCTGCCTCCGCCAAACCATGACGCCGTGCCGGGGGGCTCAGCCCACCTCGCAGGCAGAGGCGCCGACCGTGCCGACCCCGGAGCTGCGGACGCCCGGGGTGACTCGGAGCTCGGGGATGCCGGACTGGCCGGCCCCCGTGCTCAGCACGTACACCAGCCTGTGGACCTCGCCGGGTGCGAGCTCGACCGTCTGCGACCCGACGGGATGTCCGAGGTGCTCGACCACGCTCACCGGTGCGTCCCGGCCGTCGACCCGCAGAGACTCGACCGCCCCGCCCACCGGTGCGTACACGTGGACGTTCAGCCGCATGTGCCCGGGCCGGACCCGCGGCCCGAGGTCGCTCTTGCTGCGCCAGCCGATCACGGACTCGGGCAGCCGCGCAGCGTCGTCCGGCGCGGTGGATCTCAGCGTGACGGTCACCTCGAGGTCCTGGCGGCCGCCTGCGTCACAGCCGACGGGCCTGACGTCCACCCGGTGGTCGAGGTAGTACTGCATCTTGGCGGCGGTCCCGTCGTTGAGGAACACCCCGACGAAGGGAGCCGACCCGGCTTCCCGGGGCAGGACCCCACCGAGCCTCGTGCCCGCGATGAGCGCCTGTTCGCCGCGGTCGCCGGACCACACGAGGAGTCGGCCCTCGTCGGCACTGCGCATCAGCGCCTCGAGCATGCTCTCCGCGTCGCCCGGCGCGCTCAGCACGTGCCGGAAGACCGCCCGGGCGGCGCCCGCGAAGAACGCATCCTGGGCAGCGCGGTCCGGCTCCGTCAGGTACACCTCGCTGAGCAGCCGCTCCACGGCGTTCGAGCCGGCGAGCGTCGACCCGTCCGGCACCTCGACCGGGCCCGTGGCGTCGAGCAGGTAGGAGAGAGCGACCGGGTCGGTCGCCAGCACCCCGTCCACCCGCTGGCCCTGCATCCACAGCCACCGGTCCCGCGCAAGCCGGGCTGCGCGGGGGAAGTCCGGCGTGAGGCCCATGTCCGCGCCGTAGGCCGCGAGCTTGGTGCCGTACAGAGCGGTCTCCTCGTCGGTCAGCTCAGCGGGGACCACCTCGTCGAACCCGAGGTCATGGAGGTTGCCCTGCCTCTCGATGGTCAGCCGGCCGTTGTCGGCGCGCAGGACGGCGACGGCGCCCGGTATGCCGCCGGTCGCCCGCATCTCGGCGTTGTTCTGGAACAGGACGAGGTAGTTCCTCGCGCCCTCACCGCCGAGCATCGGCGGCAGGAGACGGACCGCGGAGGACGCCGCCGCGGACAGCTCCGCGGCATCGGAGAGCTCGCGCTGCATCCGCTCCACGGGCCCCGCGAGCTGGGGGATCAGCGACTG
>DASTPU010000202.1:0-14314 GCA_035762105.1 Nocardioidaceae bacterium
GTCAACGAGCGGCTCGGCTTCCGGCCCGTCGAGCAGGTCCACGAGATGCAGAGGAGGCTGGCGGCCCGATGAGGATCGAGCAGCTCGACGCCCACGACGACGTGGCGATGAAGGCGTGGCACGACACGTTCCTCGCCTCCCACCGCCACGAACGCCCGTACGCCGTACCCCTCATGCTCGAGGAGGTCCGGGCCAAGCTCACGGCGGACCGGGACACCGAGCGCGACCTCGCCTTCACCGGGCTCGTCGACGGCGCGGTGGCCTCGGTCGGGTTCATGCACCTGTCCCTGCTCGACAACACCGACCAGGCCTTCGTCGAGGTGCACACCCATCCGGAGCGCCGCCGCCGGGGCCACGGCTCCGCGATGCTGACCCACCTCGAGCAGGTGGCGCGGGACCACGGCCGCAGCGTGCTCGTCACCGAGGTGACCTACCCCTTCGAGGCGCCGGCCGACGGCGCCGGCACCGGCTACGTCGCCTTCGCGCGACGGCACGGCTATGCCTTCGCCCTCGCCGAGGTGCAGCGGGTGCTCGAGCTGCCCGCCGACGAGGACCTGCTCCGGGCGCTGGTCCGCGAGGCCGAGCCGCACCACGCCGGCTACACCTTCCGTGAGTTCGAGGGCGCCGTCCCCGAGGACATCGTGGAGTCCTTCGCCCAGATCATCGGCACCCTGGTCACCGAGGCCCCGTCGGGCGAGCTGGAGCAGGAGGCCGAGGTCTTCGACGTCGCCCGGATCCGCGCCGACGAGGAGGTCTTCGCCGCCTCCGGACGCCGGAAGTTCACGACCGTGGCTCTCGACAGCGCGGGAGAGGTGGCCGCCTACAGCGAGCTGGTCCTGCCGAGGTACGACCCCGGCCACGTCTACCAGTGGGGGACGCTTGCCCGGCCCCAGGACCGTGGGCACCGGCTCGGCCTCGCCACGAAGGCGCGCAACCTGCTCTTCGCGCAACCGTGGCTCGGCCATGCCACGCTCGTCACCTTCAACGCCGAGGTGAACCGCCACATGATCGGCGTGAACGAGCGGATGGGCTTCCGCCCGGTGGAGCGGATGGGCCAGTTCCAGAAGCGGCTCTGACCCACCCGCGGCCCGTCTCAGACCTTGAGCATGAACTCCGGGCAGATCTCCACCACCCGGAACCCGAACCGCTCGTTGATCCCGATCATCGTCGCGTTGTCCTCCGCGTTGGTCGTGTGGATCTCGGTGCGGTCGGGGTAGCGCTCCTGCAGCGCGAGCACGTTCGCGACCTTCACCGCGGCACCGAGGTGGTGACCGCGGTGGTCGCGACGCACGAGCGTGCCCCACTGGTACGCCTTCGGTCGGTCCTCGGGCGGGACCAGCAGGTCGGAGTGGGCCACCGCCTCGCCGTCCGCGCTGATCGCCAGCGACATCAGCCTGTGGCGGCCCTGCGCGCGCAGCCGCTCGGACTGCCTGGCCCAGATCTCGCGCGTCACGACCTCGGCCTCGAAGTCGATCTCTCCGCTGGGCGCGTCGACGGCGAGCTGGCCGAGCAGGAAGAGGTAGGAGTCCAGCAGCTCGTCGGGGATCTCGTCGTGGAACGTCTCGATCTGGTAGCCCTGGTGGTGGGCGGCGGCCTCGGCCCGCATCCCCTCGAGCACCGAGGTCTCGATGGGAAGGTCGAGGACGCGGTGCACCTCGACGTTGGCCATCGTGAAGCCGTTCTTGCGGGCGAACCGGGTGTAGGGGTGGGCCTCCCGCGCGGAGCCCGGGACTCCTGCCTCGACCAGCAGGGTGGTGCGCCCCTCGGCCTGCATCGTCTCGACGAGGTGGTCGACGAGCGCGCTGCCGACACCGCGGTTGCGGAACTGCGGCGCGACGAAGATGCCGCCGTAGACCTTCTCGGTGTTGTCCTGCAGCGGAAGCATCATGAACGCGGTCCCGACCATCTCCTCGCCGTCGAAGGCGGCGACCGGGAAGCGGCGCATGGCGCCGTCCTCGGTGCGGAACGTCACCAGCATCTCCGGGAACGACCACGAGGTCGCCCACGGGCGCTCGTGGGTGTCGGCGGCCTCGGTCAGGTCGTACCAGCGCCGCATGACGGCGTCGTCCTGCACGTCGATGGGCCGGACGGTGACGGCGAGGGTCTGCATGCCCTCGACGGTAGAGGCCGCGTGGTCCGGTACGCACCGGATTTCCCGGTGGAGGCCTCAGACCTTGCGGAGGCGCACGTAGCGCACGGAGTGGTCGGCGTCCTTGCGGAGCACGAGGGTGGCCCGGCTGCGCGTGGGGCGGACGTTCTCGTCGAGGTTCGGCCCGTTGATCGTGTCCCAGATCCGCCGGGACTCCTCGATGGCCTCGGCCTCGGTGAGGTCGGCGTACTTCGCGAAGTACGACGCGGGGTTGCGGAAGGCGGTCTCGCGGAGCCGGAGGAAGCGCTCGGTGTACCACCGTCGGATGTCCCGGTTCGCCGCATCGACGTACACGGAGAAGTCGAAGAAGTCGCTGATCGCGAGCCCCGTGCGGCCGTCCTCGCGGACCCGCGCGGGCTGGAGCACGTTGAGGCCCTCGATGATCACGATGTCGGGGGACTTGATGCAGATCCGCTCGTCGGGGACCACGTCGTACACGAGGTGGGAGTACGTCGGAGCCTCGACCTCGTCCCTGCCCGACTTGATGTCCATCACGAACCGCAGCAGCGCCTTGCGGTCGTAGGACTCCGGGAAGCCCTTCCGGCCGAGGAGCCCGCGCCGCTCCAGCTCGGCGTTCGGGTAGAGGAACCCGTCGGTGGTCACCAGCGACACCGAGGGGTGCTCGGGCCAGTGGGCCAGCATCTGCTGGAGCACGCGCGCCGTGGTCGACTTGCCGACGGCGACCGAGCCGGCCAGGCCGATCACGAACGGCGTCCGCGGCGGGTGCGGCCTGTCGAGGAACTCCTCCTGCGCCCGGTGCAGGTCGCCGGCGGCCTTCACGTAGAGGCTGAGCAGCCGGGAGAGCGGGAGGTAGACCTGGGTCACCTCGTCGAGGTCGAGCTCGTCGCCGAGGCCGCGGACCCGGGCGATCTCCTCCGCGGTCAGGGGCTGCTCGGTGGCAGCGCCGAGGGCCGCCCAGGCGGCGCGGTCGAGCTCGACGTACGGCGACCGCTCGCGGTCGCCGCCGGCCGGACCCGGAGGCTGCCCGATCGCCTGCGCAGAAGCCATGACCTGCATTGTTCACCACGCCGTCACCCCGCCGAGCGGGCGCCACCCGGTCGTGGACGGTGAACGGCGTGACGCAGGACTCGTCCCACCTGCCGGACGGCGCCTGCCGGACGCGGCGCCGGTAGGCTGACGCGCATGTGTGGAATCGTTGGGTACGTCGGACCGCAGCAGGCCCAGGGCATCGTCGTCGACGGTCTCCGTCGGATGGAGTACCGCGGCTACGACTCGGCCGGCATCGCGCTCGTGGACGGCGGCACGATCGCCTCGGAGAAGCGCGCCGGCAAGCTGGCCAACCTCGAGAAGGCGATCGCGGACACCGCCCTGCCGACGTCCACGACGGGCATCGGGCACACCCGCTGGGCCACCCACGGCGCCCCCAACGACCGCAACGCCCACCCGCACCTGGGCCAGGAGCGCAGGGTCGCGCTGGTCCACAACGGGATCATCGAGAACTTCGCGGTGCTGCGCTCAGAGCTCGAGGCCGGCGGCCACGACCTGCGCTCCGAGACCGACACCGAGGTGGCCGCGCACCTGCTCGAGCGCGAGGTCGCCGGGGGTGCGACGCTGACCGAGGCGATGCAGCGCGTCGCCCGACGCCTCGATGGCGCGTTCACCCTCGTCGCCGTCGACGCGCAGGACCCCGGGCGCGTGGTCGCGGCCCGGCGCAACTCCCCGCTGGTCGTCGGCCTCGGCGAGGGCGAGAACTTCGTCGCCTCGGACGTCGCCGCGTTCATCGAGCACACCCGCGAGGCGCTCGAGCTCGCGCAGAACCAGGTCGTGACGATCACCCGCGACAGCGTCGAGGTCACCGACTTCGAGGGCAACACCGCCGAGGGCACGCCGTACCACGTCGACTGGGACCTCTCCGCCGCCGAGAAGGGCGGCTACGACTGGTTCATGCGCAAGGAGATCTTCGAGCAGCCGCGGGCGGTCGCGGACACGTTGCTCGGCCGCCACGACGAGCAGGGCGCGCTGCAGCTCGACGAGATCCGGATCAGCGAGGAGGAGCTGCGCGACGTCGACAAGATCATCATCATCGCCTCCGGCACCTCCTTCTACGCCGGGCTCGTCGCGAAGTACGCCATCGAGCACTGGACCCGCATCGCCTGCGAGGTCGAGCTCGCCTCGGAGTTCCGCTACCGCGACCCGATCCTGACCCGTGACACGCTCGTCGTCGCGATCAGCCAGTCCGGCGAGACCGCCGACACGCTCATGGCGATCCGGCACGCGCGCGAGCAGCGCGCCAAGGTGCTCGCGATCTGCAACACGAACGGCTCGACGATCCCGCGCGAGTCCGACGCGGTGATCTACACCCACGCCGGCCCGGAGATCGGCGTGGCCTCGACGAAGGGCTACACGACACAGCTCGTCGCCTGCTACCTGCTCGGTCTCTACCTCGCGCAGGTGCGCGGCACCCGCTACGGCGACGAGATCGCGCAGGTGGTGCACGAGATCTCGCAGACCCCCGACAAGATCCAGCGGGTGCTCGACGGCGCCGAGGAGATCTACGAGCTCGCCCGCCGGCTCAGCGACTCCGGATCGGTGCTGTTCCTCGGCCGGCACGCGGGGTACCCCGTCGCGCTGGAGGGCGCGCTGAAGCTCAAGGAGCTCGCCTACATCCATGCCGAGGGCTTCGCCGCCGGCGAGCTCAAGCACGGCCCCATCGCGCTCGTCGAGGACGGGCTCCCGGTCTTCTGCGTGGTGCCGCCACGGGGGCGTGACCAGCTCCACGACAAGATGGTCAGCGGCATCCAGGAGGTCCGCGCCCGCGGCGCCCGCACGATCGTCCTCGCCGAGGAGGGCGACGACGTGGTCGCGCCGTACGCCGACGTGCTGCTCCGGCTGCCGAAGGTGCCCACGCTGCTCCAGCCGCTCGTGTCGGTGATCCCGCTGCAGCTGTTCGCCTGTGAGCTCGCGACGCACAAGGGGCTCGACGTCGACCAGCCGCGCAACCTCGCCAAGTCCGTCACGGTCGAGTAGGACCATGATCGTCGGAGTGGGCATCGACGTGGTCGACATCGGCCGCTTCGAGGAGGCGCTCGAACGGACCCCGACCCTGCGCGAGCGGCTGTTCACCGAGCAGGAGCGGGACCGGCCGATCAACTCGCTCGCCGCGCGCTTCGCCGCCAAGGAGGCGCTGGCCAAGGCGCTCGGCGCCCCCACCGGGATGGCCTGGCACGACGCCGAGGTCCGCAACGAGCACTCCGGCGACCCGAGGTTCGAGCTGCGGGGGAGCGTGCTCGCGCGTGCCGAGGAGCGCGGCGTGCTGAGCGTGCACGTCTCGCTGTCCCACGACGCCGGCATCGCGTCCGCGATGGTGGTCCTCGAGTCGTGAGCGGTGCGGTCGCGCCGCTGGACCCGTGCCCGTGCGGCAGCGGTACGTCGTACGGCGGGTGCTGCGGGCCGTTCCACGACGGGAACCCGGCGCCGACCGCCGAGGCGCTGATGCGGTCGCGCTACTCCGCGTACGCCGTCGGCGACCTCGACCACGTGTTCCGCACCTGGCACCCGCGCACGCGGCCCGTCGACCTCGCACCGACGCCCGGCCTCACCTGGTCGGGCTGGAGGTGCTGCGCACCGTGGACGGCGGGCCCGACGACGACACCGGCGAGGTGGAGTTCCGGGCCCGGTTCCGTGACGCGCGGGGCGTGCAGGTCATGCATGAGACGAGCAGGTTCGAGCGCCGCGGGGGACGGTGGGTGTACGTCGACGGCGAGGGAGGTCGTGTGGCTGAGCTTGCGCCATAGAGCACGCTCAACCGCACGACCGCCGGGTCGCACCGACTCGGCCGAGCACGAGACCACGCTCCGTGCCATGTCGGCTGCCCAGTGGTCAGCCTCCATGTGGAAGGCGCCATCCACCTCGAGCACCACCACGTGTCCGTCCTCGAGGCGCCACTCGCAGTCGGTGTAGCGGAGCACCCCGGATGCGTCCCGCCGCCGTCCCTGGCGGGTCGGCTCAGGCAGGCCGTGCATCCGGCAGAGCCCGCCCACCGCCGACCCCGGTCCGGCATGGAGGACGCCCATCCAGGCTCGCTGTGCCCACGTCAGCCGCCCCGTCGTCGTCCTGACGACCAGCGGAGTGCGAGCACCCACCTGCCGGCCCTCACCTGGCTGCGCACCCGGCACCTGCCGACACCCGGGGCGTGGAGGCGTGCCCGAGAACGCCGGGACGTGCCGCACGTCGTCCACAGCGACCGGGGCCTAGGGTGTGGGCATGCGCAGCGCACACACCGTGGACGAGGTACGACGGGCCGAGGCGGCGCTCCTGGCGACGCTGCCCGAGGGCGCGCTGATGCAGCGCGCCGCGGCGGGTCTCGCCTACGCGGTCCTCGACCTCCTGGGCAACGGCTACGGCCGGCGTGTGCTCCTGCTCGTCGGCTCCGGCGACAACGGCGGCGACGCGCTCTTCGCGGGAGCGATGCTGGCGCGGCGGGGCGCTGTCGTGGAGGCGGTCCTGCTGAGCGCCGACCGGACCCACGGCGGCGGGCTCGCCGCGCTCCGCCAGGCGGGCGGGCGCATCCGCGGCGACATCGACCTCACCCACCGGCCGGACGTCGTCGTGGACGGCATCGTCGGTATCGGCGGCCGAGGACCGCTCCGCGAGCAGGCGGCGGACGTCGTCGAGCAGCTGCGCGACGTCCCGTTCGTGGCCGTCGACGTCCCGTCGGGAGTGAACGTCGACACCGGTGAGGTCGACGGACCGCACGTCGAGGCCGCGGTCACGGTCACGTTCGGCACCCACAAGATCGCGCACCTCGTCGACCCCGCCGCCCAGTCGTGCGGTGCGGTGCACCTCGTCGACATCGGGCTCGACCTGCCCGAGGCGGACGTGACCGCGCTCCAGGCCGACGACGTCGCGCGGATGCTGCCGCGCCCGGATGCCTCGGCGCACAAGTACTCCCGCGGCCTCGTCGGCGTCCGGTCAGGGTCGGAGCAGTACCCGGGCGCAGGGGTGCTCTGCACGGCCGGGGCGTCGTCGGGGTTCGTCGGCATGGTCCGGTACGACGGAGGGGCGGCCGATGCGGTGCGGCAGGCGCATCCCGAGGTCGTCGCAGGCCCGGGACAGGTCCAGGCGTGGGTCGTCGGGTCGGGCGGCGGCGTGGGAGCAGCGGACGCCCTGCAACGGTGTCTGGCGGACGAGGTGCCCCTCGTGGTCGACGCCGACGCGCTGGCCCACCTCACCGGCCCCCTCGACGTACCAGCGCTGCTCACGCCGCACGCCGGCGAGCTCGCGAGGATGCTCGGCGTGGACCGCAAGGACGTGGAGGCGGAGCAGCTGCGCTTCGCCCGCGAGGCCGCGGAGCGCCACGGCGCCGTCGTCCTCCTCAAGGGACGCCACACCCTCGTGGCCGCGCCCGACGGCCGGGTCCGGGTGAACACCGTCGGCGTGCCCTGGCTGGCGACCGCAGGCTCGGGAGACGTGCTCGCCGGGCTGTGCGGTGCCCTGCTCGCCGCGGGCCTCGACCCGTTCGACGCCGGCTCGGTGGGCGCATGGGTCCACGGGGCAGCCGCGGTGCACGCCGGAGGTGGCGGGCCGGTGACCGCGCCGGACATCGCGCGGGCGGTGCCGGTCGTGTCCCGCATGCTGCTGCTCGGCTGAGGATGTCAAGATGAAGGGGCCATGAACTCACCCCACGCGACCCCCGCACGGGCGGAGATCGTCGTGGACCTCGACGCGTTCCGTCGCAACGTGCGGACCCTCAAGGAACGGGTCGAGGCGACCGGCCTCATGATCGTCGTCAAGGCCGACGGCTACGGGCACGGGATGCTCCCCGTCGCGCGGGCGGCGCGCGAGGCCGGCGCCGACTGGCTGGGCGTCGCGGTCATCGACGAGGCGCTGACCCTGCGCGAGGCCGGCGACGAAGGGCCCTTGATGTGCTGGCTGGCGGTGCCGGGGGAGGACTACCGCCCGGCGGTCGAGCGCGACGTCGACGTGACGGCGTACACCATCGAGGAGCTCGACGAGATCCGCGCCGCCGCGCGGGCAGCCGGGCGCACTGCCCGCGTCCAGCTCAAGATCGACACCGGTCTCTCCCGGGGCGGGTCCACCCAGGAGGCGTGGCCCGACCTCGTCGCCGCGGCGGTTGCGGCCGAGGCGACGGGCGAGGTGCGCGTCACCGGCGTCTGGTCGCACTTCGCCTGCAGCGACGAGCCCGACCACCCCGCCAACGAGGCCCAGGAGGAGGTCTTCCGCTGGGCGGTCGACCTCGCCGAGCGCTCGGGTCTGCGGCCCGAGGTGCGGCACCTGGCCAACTCCGCGGGCGCGCTGAGCCGACCGTCCTCGTGGTTCGACCTGGTCCGCTGCGGGATCGCGGCCTACGGGCTCACCCCGATGCCGGAGGTCGCGAGCTCCGAGGAGCTGGGCCTGGTCCCGGCGATGACGGTGCGCTCCCGGCTCGCCGTGGTGAAGGGCGTACCCGCCGGCTCGGGGGTCTCCTACGGCCACACCTACGTGGTCCCGCACGACACGACCGTCGGTGTGGTGCCGGTCGGGTACGGCGACGGCGTCCCGCGGCACGGGTCGTCGAAGGCGCCCGTCCTCGCCGCGGGCCGGGTCCGCCCGATCGCCGGCCGGGTCTGCATGGACCAGATCGTGCTCGACCTCGGCGGGGCCGACGCGGCCCCGGGCGACCCGGTGGTGCTGTTCGGCCCCGGCAAGGACGGCGAGCCCACCGCGCAGGACTGGGCGGAGGCCTGCGGCACCATCAGCTACGAGATCGTCACGCGCATCGGAGGACGCATGCAGCGCAGGTACGTCGGGGCCACGGAAGGAGCCGGCTGATGAGCGCCCGCCGCCGCGTGCTCGGGATGGCCGCCGCCGCCGCAGGCACCCTCGCCGCGGGTGGTGTCGCCGCCGCTCTGGCCAGCCGTCGGTCCGTGCGCACGCGCCGTGTCGAGTCGACCGAGCGCGACCCGTTCGGCAGCCTGCGCTCGGAGCCGGTCCGCGTCATGACCCTCGACGGCATCCGGCTGCACGCCGAGGTCGACGAGCCGGACGAGCCGACCGACGCACCCACCATCGTGTTCGTGCACGGCTACGCCCTGAACCTCGACTGCTGGCACTTCCAGCGTCTGCACTTCCGCGGCAGCCACCGGCTCGTGTTCTACGACCAGCGGTCCCACGGCCGCTCCGACCGGTCGGAGGGGCACAACGCGACGATCGACCAGCTCGGCCACGACCTGCACTCGGTCATCGAGCAGCTGGTGCCCCAGGGGCCGATCATCCTCGTCGGCCACTCCATGGGCGGCATGGCGGTGATGTCGCTGGCCGAGAGCCACCCGGAGATGTTCGGCGACCGGATCGTGGGCGTGGGGCTCGTGTCCACCACGGCCGGCGGGCTGAAGACCCACCGCGTGGTCAGCCCCTACCTCCCGGACCGGGTCATGCGCCAGGTCACGCCGCGGGCGATGGCGCTCCTGGCCCGGGCCCCGGGACTCGTCGACGGCGCCCGTCGTACCGGCTCCGACATCGGCTTCCTCGTGACCAGCAAGATGGCCTTCGGGGGCGAGGTGCCGACGCCGTACGTCGAGTTCGTCGACGAGATGCTGTCCCAGACGCCGTTCGAGGTGCTCGCGGAGTTCTTCCCGAACTTCGACGCGCTCGACAAGTTCGAGGTGCTCCACTCGTTCGAGCAGGTCCCGACCGTGATCGTCTGCGGCACGGAGGACGTGCTGACCTCCATCGGCCACAGCCGCAAGATGGCCCAGCGGATCCGCAGCGCCGAGCTCGTCGAGGTGCCCGGCGCCGGCCACATGGTGATCCTCGAGAGCCGCCAGCAGGTCAACACCGCCCTCGAGCGCATGATCCGTCAGGCGTCCGCCGCGAGCGCCGCATGAGCGAGCAGGTCCTCACGGGGGCGGTCGCCGTCCACGAGATCGGTCCCGAGCGCGCCGCCGACGTGGTCGCGGTCGTCCACGCGGCGTTCGGTGCGAGGCCGCTGCTCGACCCGCCGTCCACCGCCACCGACGAGACCGTCGACTCCGTCGCGGCGGCGCTCGCCGGACATCGCGGGCTGCTCGCGGTGAGCGGCGCGGTCCCGGTCGGGGCGATGCTGCTCGAGCCCGAGGGCCACCTGCTTCGGATGCGCCGAGTCTCGGTCGACCCCGAGGCGCAGAGCAGCGGGGTCGCCGGCGCGATGGTCGGCACCGCCGAGCGGATCGCGGCCGAGGAGGGGTACGACGGAGTGGTGCTCGCCGCACGGGCGGAGCTCCCCTCCACCGTGGAGTTCTGGCGCCACCTCGCGTACGACGAGCTCGACCGGAAGGGGACCTGGCTGACGATGGCCAAGGCGCTCCCCGTCGAGCTCACCGCGGAGACCGCGGACGACACCCACCTCATCGGGGAGAAGCTGGCCCGCGTCCTGCGCGCCGGGGACCTCGTGATCCTCAGCGGCGACCTCGGCGCGGGCAAGACCACGTTCACGCAGGGGCTGGGCGAGGGCCTCGGCGTGCGCGGCGGGATCACCTCGCCGACGTTCGTGATCTCCCGCGTGCACCCCTCGCTGGTCGACGGGCCGGCGCTGGTCCACGTCGACGCCTACCGTCTCGGCGGGATCGAGGAGCTCGACGACCTCGACCTCGACACCTCGCTCGACGAGGCCGTGACCGTCGTCGAGTGGGGGGAGGGTGTCGCCGAGGGGCTCGCGGAGACCCGGCTCGACGTCCACATCACGCGCTCCCGCGGCGACGACCCGCTGGCCGAGCGGGACCCGCGGCACCTGCGGCTCACGCCCGTCGGTGCCCGGTGGATCGGTGCGGGGCTGCACGAGGCACTCGCGTAATCTCGTCGTCGTGCTTCTCGCCTTCGACACCGCCACCCCCGCCGTCACCGTCGCCCTGTACGACGGAGAGCGGGTCGTCGCGGAGCGCACCACGGTCGACGCGATGAGGCACGGGGAGCTGCTCGCACCGGGCATCAGCGCGGTGCTCGACGACGCCGGTCTCATCCGCCAGGACATCACCGCCGTGGCCGTCGGGGTCGGGCCCGGGCCGTTCACCGGTCTGCGGGTCGGCCTGATGACGGCCCGGACCCTCGGCGCGGTCCTGGAGATCCCGGTCTACGGAGTCTGCACCCTCGACGTGCTCGCCACGGAGGCGGTGGCGACGGGCACCGTCCGGGGCCCCTTCCACGTGGCCACCGACGCGCGCCGCAAGGAGGTGTACTGGGCGTCCTACGACGACGAGGGCACCCGCCTCGACGGACCCCACGTGCTCAAGCCGGCCACCGTCGCCACCGACGGCCCGGTCGTGGGCCGCGGGGCCGTGCTCTACCCCGACGCGTTCCCCGACGGCCGCGGACCGGAGAACCCCTCGGCCGGCTGGCTCGCACGCGTCGTCGCGGAGGAGCGGGCCGAGCTCTACGACCCCGAGCCGATGTACCTGCGGCGTCCGGACACCGCCGAGCCGCACAAGCCGAAGCGGGTCTCGTGATCCTCCGCCCCGCCACTCCTGAGGACGTCCCTGCTCTCACGGCCCTGGAGTCGACCTTGTTCGGCGGCGACGCCTGGAGCGAGGCCGCGGTGCGCGGCGAGCTCGAGGGCCCCGGACGTCACGCCGTCGTGGCGGTGGAGGACGACGAGGTGGTCGGCTACGCGGTCACGATGCGGTCCGGTGACCTCGCCGACCTGCAGCGGATCGCCGTACACCCGGACCATCAGCGGAAGGGGGTCGCGCGGGCGCTGCTGGACGAGGTGCTGAGGCAGCCACGGGACGAAGGCGCGAGCCGGGTCCTGCTCGAGGTGAGCGCGGTCAACACCGCTGCCCTGGCGTTCTACGCGGACGCGGACTTCGTGGAGATCGACCGCCGCCGCCGGTACTACCGGGACGGCAGCGACGCCGTGGTCATGCGGCGCTCGTTGGGGCGCGCCGCCTGTGGCGGGAGAGGATAGGGACATGGCAGACGCAGACGGACCCCTCGTTCTCGGGGTCGAGACCTCGTGCGACGAGACCGGCGTGGGGATCGTGCGGGGCCACACCCTGCTCGCCGACGCCGTGGCGTCGAGCGTGGACGAGCACGCCCGCTTCGGCGGCGTTGTCCCCGAGGTGGCCTCGCGGGCGCACCTCGAGGCGATGGTGCCGACCATCGAGCGGGCCTGCGACACCGCCGGTGTGAAGCTCGACGACGTGGACGCGATCGCGGTCACCAGCGGCCCCGGGCTCGCCGGAGCGCTGCTCGTCGGCGTCGCCGCTGCGAAGGCGCTCGCGATCGGTCTCGGCAAGCCGATCTACGGCGTGAACCACCTCGCCGCGCACGTCGCCGTCGACCAGCTCGAGCACGGCCCGCTCCCCGAGCCCTGTGTCGCGCTGCTGGTCAGCGGCGGCCACTCGTCGCTGCTGAGGGTCGAGGACGTCACCTCCGGCGTGGACCCGCTCGGCGCGAGCATCGACGACGCGGCGGGGGAGGCGTTCGACAAGGTGGCCCGCCTGCTCGGCCTGCCCTTCCCGGGCGGCCCGTACGTGGACAAGGCCGCGCGCTCCGGCAGCTCGGTGGCGATCGACTTCCCCCGCGGCCTCACCTCGGGGCGCGACCTCGAGCGTCACCGGTTCGACTTCTCGTTCTCCGGGCTGAAGACCGCGGTCGCCCGCTGGGTCGAGGCCCGCGAACGCTCCGGTGAGCCGGTCCCGGTCGAGGACGTCGCCGCGTCCTTCCAGGAGGCGGTGGTCGACGTGCTCACCCGCAAGGCGGTCGACGCCGCGGTCACCCACGGGATCGACGACATCCTGATCGGCGGCGGCGTCGCGGCGAACTCCCGGCTCCGGGTCGTCGCCGAGGAGCGGGCGGCCGCGAAGGGCATCCGCGTGCGCGTGCCGCGGCCCGGGCTGTGCACCGACAACGGCGCGATGGTCGCGGCGCTCGGCTCCGAGCTGGTCGCCCGGAACAGGACCCCCTCCTCGCTCGACCTGCCGGCCGACAGCAGCATGCCGGTCACCTCGATCGTCGCGTGACCGGCATCCCGCGGCTCCCTCAGAGGCGCGGCCGCTCCGCCAGCCACAACGGCAGCGACATGTCCCTGCTCTCGTAGGTGTCGCTGACCGCCTCGAGCCGGCCGTCGAGCTCGGCTCGGACGAGCGCGTACTCGTTGCCCTCCATCAGCACGGCCGCGACCGTGTCGGCGTCCTCCCAGGTCGCCTGGGTGAGCGCGGTGAGGGTCCGTCGTTCCGGCTCGAACTCCACCACGGGCTTCCAGGTCTCCACGTCGAGGACGACGAGGCCCGCGGGCCCCATGCCGTCGGAGTCGGGGGCGCTGGCGATCACGTAGCGGCCGTCGGGGCTGAACTCGTGGAGGGAGTACTCACAGGTCCTCCACACCAGGTCCGTGGTGCTCCGCGCGGGGTCCATGACGCCCCAGCAGCTGCCCTTCGCGGGGTTGTACGTGACCATCCCCGCGACCAGACCGTTCGCCTCGGAGGCCGACGTGAGCCGCAGGAACCGGTCGACCGGGACCAGGTCGGCGTCGCCGGCGGAGGCCAGGTAGGGCGCGGTCATGCCTTCGGCCGTGGTCACCTGGAAGACCACCGTGTCGTCGTCGAGGTAGCCGAGGGGCAGGACAGCGCTGGTGCCGTCCGGCACGTCCCAGGTCATCTGCTCGCGTTCGTACGTCGTCCGGCTGGGCTCGTCGACGACGACCGTGCGGCCCGGGACGTTGAGCTCCCGCTGGACGTAGAGCACGCGGGTGCCCTCGGTGTTGGGCATGATCCCGTCACCGCCGAGAGTGCTGCGCTGGACGGTCATGTCCTCGTCGAGCACGACGTTCTCCCAGCCGTTCTCGGTGCCGGCCAGACCGAGCCACCCGTCGCGGTAGGGCGTCAGCTGGGTGTACGACGTCCCGAGGTCGACGTCGCCCTCGGCCGTCACGAGCAGCTGCTGGTCCCCGACGATGTACCGGACCGTGGTCTGCCTCCCGCGGGGAAGGCCTTGGAGCGTCAACGGGACCGGCTCGCCCGGGGGAGCCAGGGCGGTCGCGGTCGACGCGTCGGTGGGGCTCGCGGAGGCCGACGGCCCTGCGACGTAGCCGCCGTCTCCGTTGCCGTTGTCGTCGAGGGCGCCGGTGACCGCGACGCCGGTGGGCAACGCGATCGAGGTGACCGCGGCGGCGACGACGCCGGTGACGACCCGGCGGCGGTGCTGCAGCCTCCTCGCGCTGGCCCGGACCGC
>DASTPU010000203.1:0-44324 GCA_035762105.1 Nocardioidaceae bacterium
GCGGTCCGGGCCAGCGCGAGGAGGCTGCAGCACCGCCGCCGGGTCGTCACCGGCGTCGTCGCCGCCGCGGTCACCTCGATCGCGTTGCCCACCGGCGTCGCGGTCACCGGCGCCCTCGACGACAACGGCAACGGAGACGGCCCCGGCTACGCCGCGAGCCCGACCGCCGAGCCGACCCCCCAGCCGACCCCTGAGGCCACGCAGCGGCCCGCCGACCAGCCAGCCGGTGAGGTCCTGCTCACGCTCGACGGGATCCCCCGCGGCGCCGATCCGGCCATCGACTACCTCAACGGCGACCAGCTCGTGCTGGCTGACGGACGGGTTGTCCAGCTGGAGAAGGAGTACCAGGAGATCGCGCCGGTTGAGGACGGCTGGGTCGGCCTGGCCAACGACGAGGGCGACCTCACGCGCGAGCTCATCGACAGCGACGGCAACGTCACCGACAGGGTTCCGTCGAGCTGGGGCCTCGCGACGAACATCGACGGTTCCCAGGTCGCATTCGTGCAGGTCGAGAACGGTGAGTGGCGGATCTTCGACGTCACGGTCGACGGCATGGAGCCGCGGACGACGTCCAACCCCTCGAACCAGCCCCAGCACCCGGTCGGGTATGTCGGCGACGGCGCGCTGGTCTACAACACGGGGGAGCAGCAGACCGAGGTGCGGGTGTTCGAGCGGTCGGCTGAGGACTATGAGCTGCCGGCGAAGCCGCGGTTCATCAATGCCTCGGGCACGTCCGAGGCAGCGGGCCTCGTCGCCGGCATGACGGAGTCGCGGATCGACGGGTCGTGCTCCGCGGTGGTCTCCTACCAGACCGGCGCACCGTCCTTCGAGACCTGCGACCACCTGCTGGGGCAGTTCAGTCCCGACGGGCGCTACGTGATCGGAACCCCTGCGTACGCCGACGGTCTGGGCCCGCGCAGCCTCGCGATCCTCGACGCGGACACCGGCGAGGTGGTCGTCTCCTTCGACCCGCCGCGCGACAGCATGATCTACCTCGGCGACCCGGTCTGGGAGGACGACGAGCACGTCGTCACGACCGCGACGGACGGCCTCGACTCCTACATCGTCCGCTTCGGGGTGGACGGTTCGATGGAGAGCGCCTCGGCGAAGCTCGCCGTCGAGGAGTACGGCATGCCCTCGCCGGTCCACTTCGCCGCGAGGCCCTGAACCACCCCCCGGGACTGCGCCGGCGTCACCGCGATGCCGGCGCAGCCGTGTGTAACGAGCAGCTATCCGTCGTACGGAACCTCGGCGCGCCAGCTCTCGTCGGCCGTCACGGCAGCGGTGTAGATGGCGTCGGCCACGCGGTCGGGGGAGAAGGCGGTGTCCGGGGCGAGCGTGCCGTTCACCGTCAGCGACATCGCGCGGATCCCGTCGGATGCAAGCGTCCGGTCGAGGCTGAGGACGAGGTTGCGCAGCGCCGCCTTCTGCACTCCGAGGGACGCGGCCGCCGGGGAGGGATGGTCGGCGGCGAGGCTGCCGGTGGCCGTCACCCGGGCCCCTGACGACATGAACGGCCTGGCTGCCTGCACCGCAGTGAGCAGCGCGCCGACGCCGAGGGACAGGTCCTCGAGCAGCTCGGCCGCGGTGAGGTGGAGCGGGTCGGCGGGCCGGAAGGCGCTCGGGTTGAAGTGGAGTACGTCGATGCGGCCGGCGTGCTCGCCGAACCGGGTGACCGCGCTGGTCAGGGCTGCGGCGTCGGTGATGTCGACGGGCGTCCACCCCGTCGTGACGCCGGCCGCCTGGAGCTCCGCCCCCAGACCGTCCAGCCTGTCGGCGGAGCGCGCGACGAGCGCGACGTCGTACCCCTCGCGCCCGAACCTCCGCGCCACCGACGCGCCCACCCCTGGTCCGGCGCCCACCACGACGATCACCTTCGAGCTCACGCCACGGACCCTAGCGGGACGCCCGCACGGAGCCCGTACCTCCTCTCGCTCGAGAAGCTCGCGTCGAGCTCGAGCGAGCCTGTACCCGCCGCACGTCGCCGCCTCACAGCGAGACTCGCAGCGCCGATGCAGTCCACTTCCTGCGGCGGGGTGCCGCGACGGCGGACACTGGGACCACAGGGACCGAGGCCTGCCCGACCGCCTACACGCCGGCATTGCATCGCACCGGCAGGGTCGCGGGCGAGAGGTCCGAGGCACACGACACGACGACACGAAATCCGAGACTGATATCGTGGTTTCCGTGGTGAAACCTGCTCGCGGCGACGTCCTGGCCGGCATCAGCGTCGCCCTCGTGCTGATCCCCCAAGCCCTCGCCTACGCCAAGATCGCCGGCGTCGACCCCGTCCACGGTCTCTACGCCGCGGTGGCCGCCCCCATCGCCGGAGCCCTCATCGGCTCCTCGCCCTACCTGCAGACCGGGCCGGTGGCCGTCACCAGCCTGCTGACCTACGGCGCACTGACGGCGCTCGGGGACCCGTTCTCCGCGGAGTTCGCCCTGCTCGCCGGACTCCTGGCGATCCTGGTCGGTCTGGTCCGGCTCGGGATCGGCCTGGTCGGCGGCGGGCCGATCGCCTACCTGATGTCCCAGCCGGTGGTGGTGAGCTTCACCTCGGCGGCGGCCATCCTGATCATCTCCTCGCAGCTGCCCGGCCTCCTCGGCGTCGACGGCGGCAGCGGGAACCCGTTCCTGGTCGCCCTCCGGGCCCTGGCGCAGCCGGCGGACTGGCAGTGGGTGGACATGCTCCTCGGGCTGTTCGCGATGGCCGCGATGATCGGCGGGCGCAAGCTCTCGCCGCTGTTCCCCGGTGCCCTCGTGGCCGTCGTCGCCACGTCGTTGTGGAGCTGGTTCTTCGACTACGGCGGCAGCACGGTGGGCGACATCGCGATCGCCTTCAAGGTGGAGACCGACCTGCCGTGGGGCGACGTACCGGCCCTGCTGCTGCCCGCGGTCGTGATCGCCGTCGTCGGCTTCGCGGAGCCCGCGTCGATCGCCCGGAAGTACGCCGCTGAGGACCGCACGTTCTGGGACTCCAACAAGGAGTTCATGGGCCAGGGCCTCGCCAACGTCGCCTCCGGCATCGCGGGCGGGTACCCCGTCGGCGGCTCCTTCTCGCGTACCGCGCTGAACCGCCTCGGCGGTGCGCGGACCCGGTGGAGCGGTGCGATCACCGGTCTCTCGGTCCTGGCGATCCTGCCCTTCGCGTTCCTCCTCGCCCCGCTGCCGACCGCCGTCCTCTCCGGTCTCGTGATCGCGGCCGTCATGTCGCTGATCGACCTCAGGTCGCCGAAGCTCTACTGGCAGTGGTCCAAGCCGCAGTTCGCGGTCGGGGTGGTGACCTTCGTCGGAACCCTGGTGCTCGCCCCGCGCGTCGAGCAGGGTGTGCTCCTCGGTGTCGGTGCTGCGCTGGTCGTGCACCTGTGGCGCGAGATGAAGGTCGGCGTGCCGTCCAAGACCGAGGGCAGCACGCTGCACATCTGGCCTACGGGTGTCCTCTACTTCGGCTCGGCCCCGGCGGTCGAGCGTTCGGTGAACGACCTGCTCGCCGAGCATCACGAGCTCGACCGGCTGATCATCCACCTCGGCCGGCTCGGACGCCTCGACCTCACCGGCGCGCTCATGCTCCGCGACATCATCGAGGAGACCAGGTCCTCGGGTGTCGAGGTCGAGATCATGGGCGGCAAGGGCCACGTGCCGAAGATCCTCTCCCGGGTGCTCGAGGACGAGACGATCACCGAACGGAACGAGCCCGGGCTGGCCTGAGCGCCCTGGCCACCGCCGCTGCGCGCTCCCTGACCCGCCCGGTGGCTCTGACGCCGGGTGTCCCCTGACTGTCGTCGCCCCTCCGCGACCCGCTCGCGGAGGGGCGACGCGACCTGTCCACGGCCGTTTGCCGGACCGGACGTCCACAGTCTGGGAGAATGTGCGCATAACGCACCAATCGGGGAGGCGACGTGGCGGAAGACCACGAGCAGCGGCTGGACGAGGCGCTGCGCGAGCTGGACGAGGCGCGCGAGGGGCTGCGCCGGTCCGGTGAGCACCTCACCCTGTTCGCAGGGCAGGTCAGCCACGAGCTCCGCACCCCGCTGACCGCGATCCTCGCCAACGCCGAGATGCTCGCCTCCGAGCCCGCCGTGGGCGACAGCGAGGACCTCTCCTGGATGGTCGGCGGGATCGTCCGTGCCGCGAACCGCATGAAGGTGATGATCGAGCAGATGCTCGACTACGCGAGGGAGGGCGGTGAGCTCTCGGTCGGCGTCACCGACCTCTCACGCGTCTTCGAGACCGCGGCCGAGGACCTTGCCCCGGTGATCTCGCAGCTGCGGGCCGTCGTCAAGGTCGAGGACCTGCCGCGGCTCCCGGCGGACCGGAGCCAGCTGTACGCCGTCGCGCTGAACCTGCTCTCGAACGCCCTGAAGTTCACCCGCCCCGACGCGTCACCGCGCATCGACGTCAGCGCCGAGCGGCTCGAGACCGGCTGGCGGGTGAGCGTCACCGACAACGGGATCGGCGTCGCGCCGGAGAGGCGCGAGGCGATGTTCGTGCTGTTCGCCCGCGCCGACAAGCGAGTCGAGGGCAGCGGGATCGGCCTGGCGACCGCGAAGCGGGTGGTCGAGGCGCACGGCGGCCGGATCGGCATGGACGAGGCCGACGGCGGCGGCACCACCGTCTGGTTCGAGCTCCCGGCCTGAGGACCCGCGCGCCGACCTCGCCGTCGACCCCGGGCGCCGAACCCGGTCTCACCAGCGCGGAGCGATCCCGTTGGTCAGCCTCACCGCGAAGAACCCGCTGTTCCCGTCGGTGTACCAGACCTGCTTGCGCTTGATGTCCCACGCGGGCGCTGACATCGCGTGCGCACCCGACCGGATGTCCTTGACGCCCGGGGCGAGCGGCTTGTTGAAGTAGCCGACCTCCCGGGGAGCCTCGGGATCGCGGATGTCGAAGATGCGCAGCCCCGAGGCGATGAAGCTGCACGCGACGAGCCCGGGGTCCTTGGCCCGCGGCACCGAGCAGTAGTGGCCGGCGTACCCCTGGACCGGCAGCTGGGCGCCGGGGTCGTCACGGGACGGGCCGCGACGTGCCCAGGGCTGGTTCACCTGGAGCCTGATGTTGGAGACCACCCTCGGGTGCTTCTCGTCCCCGATGTCGATCAGCCGGGCCGCGCCGACCGGGGCGTCCGGGTCGTAGATGCCGGTGTCGTTCTCGCTGAAGTTGGCGAACTCGTCGATCTCGAGGAGGTACTCGTGACCGTCGATGGTGATCGGGATCGGCACCTGCGGAATGGAGCCGCGCCGCCACGAGAGCTTGCTGACGACCGGCACCTCCGGGTTCGGCTCGCGTGCCTGGATCTCGCTGACGTCGAGGATGGTCAGTCCGCCGTCGGACAGGACCCCGTTCCCGGACCGGCCGATGTCGGCGACGTAGAGACGGTTGCCGTCGGCGCTGACCCGCATGCCGTGGTAGTTCACGCCGGCGGTGCTCCAGATCGGCTTGGGCGCCGCCGGGTCGGTCAGGTCGACGGCGACCAGGGTCTGCCCCCCGGTCGAGGCGACGTAGAACGTCCTGCCGTCGGGCGCGAACCCGCTCTCGTGGCCGAGGATGCCGGTCGGTGTGCTCGAGAGCAGCCGGGGCTCGCGGCAGTCGGACTTGAGGTCGTAGACGTCGATGATGCCGACGTTGGTGGCGGGGTTGCCGAGCACGGCGACGAGGAGCCCACGGCGCCGGTTCAGCAGCAGCGACTCGTGAGGGCTGTCCATGGCAGGCGTGACGAGGTTCGCGGTCTGCTTCGGACTGCTCGGGTCGGTCATGTCGAGGACGGCGACACCCGAGCCCTCCCGGCCGACGTTGTAGGCGACGTCGATGGGGGCGAGGAGGGTCGTGTCGTAGTAGGCGCAGGCGCGGCCGCTGCGGTCGACGTACCGGAGCACCTTGAAGCCGCCGCTGCCACCCTGGTGGCCGACCTGCCGGGTGTTGCAGGTGTACCCCTTCTGCGCGCGACCCGTCTCGTAGTCCTTCGCCGGCACGCGTCCCTGGATCGAGGTCTCGGGCCGCGAGCCGGGCCCGCAGTCGGCCCGCGGGACCGCGGCCAGCGACGGCTCGCTCTCGGCGCTCGAGGTGCCGGCGAGGAGGGACGCGCCCAGGGTGAGGGTGCCGACCGCGGCGAGGAGGCGTACGACGGCCGCGCGGCGCGGACTACGAGACGGGTCAGGGGTCATGGACTCACCAACGAACGCAGGCGTCACGGGTCACGCCGCGCGTGCAGGTCCGGGGTCACGCGCCGGGGCCGCGCGGTCGCTACCCTCGGCGTTGTGCCGACGGATGCGCTGCTCGAGGGCTCATGGCTCCCCACCTGCTGATCGTCTCCGCGTCCGGTGAGGAGCTCGGGGGCCTCCTGCCGACCGGAGGCGCAAGGCGCCGGCTGATCGGGATCAGCGGCGCGCCGGGCGCGGGCAAGTCGACCCTGGCCGGCTACGTCGCCGAGCGCCTGGGGGCGCGCGGCGCTCACGTGCCGATGGACGGCTTCCACCTCGCCGACGTCGAGCTCGAGCGGCAGCGGCTGCGCGACCGCAAGGGTGCACCGGAGACCTTCGACGCCTTCGGGTACGCGGCTCTGCTCGGCCGGCTGCGCGACCGGCCCGAGCACACCGTCTACGCACCCGGCTTCGACCGTGACCTCGAACAGCCCCTCGCCGGCGCCATCGCCGTCCAGAGCTCGGTCGAGGTGGTGGTCACGGAGGGGAACTACCTGCTCCTGGACCGCCCCGGGTGGCGCGCGGTCCGGGCCACCCTCGACGAGGTGTGGCACGTCCGGGTCGACGAGGAGGTCCGCGTCGAGCGGCTCGTCGCCCGGCACGTCGAGTTCGGCAAGAGCCCGGACGCCGCGCGCTCCTGGGTGGAGAGGGTGGACGGTCCCAATGCCGTGCTCGTCGAGGCGGCGGCAGAAGGCGCCGACCGTCTGCTCGACCTGAGCTCGTGGATGCGCCGCGACTGACTCCGCGGTGCGGAGTCAGACCAGGACCCGCACGAGCGCGGCGAGCATCAGGTAGCCGCCTGCCCCGACGACGAGGACCACCGGCACCGGCACCCGTCGCGCCGCCAGCACCAGCCCGAGCGCCACCGACAGGACCGCGACGACGACCGCGCCGGGCGTCGAGTCGTCACGGTGGTGGAGCACCCCGCGGACGGTGACCGCCACGAGGACCGAGAGGCCTGCCCAGCCCGCTGCCCGGGACACGTGGTCGGGGACGCGTGCGGCGCCGAGCAGCGGGAGGACGCGGTAGGCCAGGCTTCCCAGGCCCACGGCCACCAGCGCGAGGACGGTCGTCATCGTGTCGCCCTCCGGTGGGCCAGGAGAGCGGCCGACGTACCGGCCGCCGCGGTGAGAGCCAGGGCGACCCCGGAGCCCATCGTCGTCGTGGCCAACGCGACCGCGAAGGCCGCGGCACCCGCCGCCAGCGCCGGCCGGTCGCGCAGCTGACCGACTGCCAGGGCGCCGAGGGTGAGCGAGGGGAGCAGCGTGGTCACCGGCACCTGCCGGAGCCAGTCGCCCGCAAGCACCCCCAGCGTCACGAGGAAGGGCCATCCGAGCCACAGCGTCAGACCGGCACCGAAGTAGTACCGGCGGCGTGCCCGCGCACCGGCCGCCTCCCGGCTCGTGGCCAGGCCCCACGTCGCGTCGGTCAGCATCGCGGCGGCGGCGAGCTTCGACCCCACGCCCGTCTCACGCCAGTGCGGGGCGAGTGACACCGCGTAGGCGACCATCCGTGCGTTGACGAGCAGCCCCACCAGCGCGGCTCCGGCCGCACCCGCCCCCTGCTGCAGGACGTCCAGCACGGCCAGGTGCGCGGCCCCGCCGTAGATGCTCCACGTGGACAGCCAGGCCGCCACCGGCCGGTCGCTCTCGGAGACGGCCGCGCCCACGAGCAGGCCGAACGGTGCGTACGCGAGCAGCATCGGAGCCATCGCGCGCACACCGGCTGACATGTGCCCGCCCGCCTCGTCGACCGAGGCGTCGGGCACCATCTGCGCTGTCGTCATGGACGCAGCATCGACCCGCCGGCTTCCCGCGTCCTTCTCCGGTCAGCCGGCGGCGCGGCCCTCGCGGAAGGTCCGGGGAAGGTGCGGTGTCCATGGTCGACGCATGAGTCCCACCGCCACTCCGGCACTCGAGACCGGGACCCTTCTGGGGATCTGGGCCCATCCCGACGACGAGGCCTTCCTGTCGGCCGGCCTCATGGCCGCGGCGGCCCGCGCCGGGAACCGCGTCGTGGTCGCCACCGCGACCCGGGGCGAGCTGGGGGCGACCGACCCGAGCCACTCACCGGAGGTGCTGTCGGCACTCCGCGAGCAGGAGCTCGCCCGGAGCCTGGCGCTGGTGGGCGTGACCGAGCATCGCTGGCTCGGCCATCGCGACGGCGGCCTCGCAGCGGTACGACGGAGGGCGGCGGTCGCCCAGGTGACCCGGCTCGTCGACGAGGTACGCCCGGACACCATCGTGACCTTCGGGCCCGACGGCATGACCGGCCACATCGACCACCGCACCGTCTCGTCATGGGTCACACGGGCGTGGCACGAGACCGGCCGGCGCAGCGCGCTCTGGTACGCCACCCTGACGCCCGCCTTCCACCGGGCCTGGGGAGCGCTGAACGACGACGTGGGTCTCTGGTACCCGGGCCACCGGCCGCCGTCGACCGAGCCGGACGCCCTGGTGGCACAGGTGGACTGCCGCGGCGACCTGGGGGAGCTCAAGCACGCCGCCCTGCGTGCTCACGCCTCGCAGACCGACGGCCTGGCCACGAGGGTGGGGGAGCAGCTGTTCCGTGCCTGGTGGGCGACCGAGTCGTTCGTGGCCGCCCCCGGCCGTTGACGCGTCGTCGTCCGGAGCGGGCCAGGCAACGAGCCAGGGAACGAGCCAGGGAACGAGCCACGAGATGTGTCAGGCGTGCCGGGTCACGAGGTCCACGATCGCGCGCTGTATCAGGTCCAGGTCGGACGCGTCCGGCAGATGCACCCTGCCGTCCAGCGGCAGCAGCGTCGCGTCCTGCATCCCGGCGACGAGGTCCTGTGCACCGCGGAACGGGATGAGACGGTCTCCCCGGTAGTGGAGGACGAGGGCCGGGGCGCGCACCGTGGCGAGGGAGTCCGAGACGTCGTACTCGAAGGCCCGGCTCAGGTACTCGACCGCCACGTCCGGCGGCGCCGAGTCGCGCAGGACCTTCGCGAGGTGGGTGGCGGCGTCGTCGCTCGAGCCAGGACGGTACAGGTCGGCCAGCAGCTTCGAGCCGAGCCCCCAGTGGTCCCGGCTCACCTCCAGGACGATGTCCCGTAGCCGCTTGTCGGTGAAGGTGTCCGGCCCGTTCGCGAAGGTGCCGAACAGCACCAGCGAGGTCACCCAGTCGGGGTGGCGTGCGGCGAGCTCCACCGCGATCGGGCCCGCGGCGGACATCGCGAGCAGCGAGACCGGCGGAGCAACCGCGCGCACGACCGCCTCCAGCTCCTCGAGGCTCGCGGCCATCCCGTAGTCCGTGACCGGACCGGCCGAGAGGCCGGTTCCGGCTCGGTCGTAGAGCGTCAGTGACAGGTCGTCGGTCAGGCGTTCCAGGAGGGAGGACCGGGGGTCCCGTCCCGACGCGATCACGTCCAGGCTCGAGATCCAGCCGAGCAGGACGACCACGGCGGGGCCGGTCCCGGTCGTGCCGTAGGCGATGACGTTCCCGGCTCCGGTGCTCAGGTAACGCACCCGCATCCCGGTCAGGCCACGTGCCGTTCCGCGCTGAGCGGGAGCTTCTCGGTCGTGTCCGTCCGCGGCGGTGGTCGGTTGCTGCAACAGCTCCAGCTGGAGGCTCTGCATCGCGCCCGACGGCTCGAGGCCGAGCTCGTCGGCGAGGTGGTGCCGGTAGCCCTGGAAGTGGTCCAGGCCCTCGGCCGTCCGGCCGGTCGCGTGCAGCGCGCGCATGAGGGCCGCTCTCGCGGCCTCGCGCAGCGGGTGCTCGGCGACGAAGGGCTCCAGCAAGGGCACGGCCTCCGCTGCGCGTCCGACACCGATGAGGCACTCGGCCCGAAGCTCGACCGCGGCGCGACGGCGCTCCTCGAGCCTGAGAGCCTCCAGGTAGGCGATGTCCGTGTCCGCGAACCCGCCGTACGCGGTTCCGCGCCACAGGGCGAGCGCATCCGCGAGGGTGGCGGCCGCCTCGGTCGCCTCCTCGTCCCGCGCCCGGTGCACGAGAGTGTCGAAGACGTCTGCGTCGAGGTCGCCGGGCTGCAGGACGAGCTGGTAGCCGTGGTCGCGTGTGCGAAGCACGTCGCGGTCGGCGATGGAGCGAAGCCGGGTCCGCAGCTTGAAGACCGCGCTGTGCAACGACGCCTCGGGGTTCTCCGGCGGGTGGTCGCCCCAGAGGAGCTCCACGAGGCGGTCGGTGCTGACGACCTCGCCGGACCGCGCGGCGAGTGCCGCGAGCAGCGCAGGCTGACGCGTCCCGGGAAGCAGGACGGCGCTCCCGTCCACGGCGACCAGCTCGACCGCCCCCAGCACGCGTACCAGCACAGGCATCCTCCGCTGGACAGTCTGCCGCCGTCCGGCGGAGGGCGTCGCCGGATATTCAGCCGGTCCAGACCCACCCGTCCGTCACCGCCGGGTCCGGTGCGCAGGCCAGCCTGAGCACCGCTGCCCGGTCGACCGCGGGCGGGTCGAGGAGCCGCAGCCGGCCCTCGAGCTCGAGCAGCCCTTCGACGAGCCCGCCGCGGGCGCCGACGCGCTCGAGGAGCCGCCTCGATGCGTCGTTCGAAGGCGCCATCGTGCCCTGCACCCGTCGTACGCCCCGGGCCGCCGCGACCGTGGTCACCGCGTCCACCAGGACGGTTCCGAGACCGCGGCCCTGCAGCCGGTCGGTGACCTCGAGCGCCAGCTCGGCGCTGGTCGGGCAGCCGGGCAGCCGGACGTACCTGGCGATACCGACGGGCTGGCCCTCGACCGACGCCAGCCAGGCGACGTGACGGTCGCCGTCGACGTCGGTGAGCACCGAGAGCATCTGCCGTGGCAGCTCGTGGAGCCCGGTCAGGTAGCGGAGCGCGCGCGAGGCAGGCGACATGCCGTCGAAGACCGCGAGCAGCGCCTCGGTCTCCCCGGGCCGAAGCGGCCGCAGCCCGGCGGTCCTGCCGTCACGCAGCCGCGCTGGGACCGCGAGCCCGTCGTCGTCCGCGGTGAGCGGCGTGGTTGCCGGCTCGGACACGGTGTCCTCCGGAAGGTGAGGGTCGTACTGACCTCGCCACCGTGGGCGCCGGGTCTTCCCGCGACCTTTCCCGCGGACCGCCGCCGCGGGGAAGACCTTCCCTGCACCTTCCCCGCCCTGCCGGTGACGGGGAAGGCCCGCGGAAGCCGCCGTTCCTAGGTTCCTCGTCATCGACAACAGCTGCCGCACCGAGCGGCACACAACGATGGAGGAACCCACATGAGCATCACCACGCAGCCGAGCCGCAACGGTGTGGACACCGCGACGCTCTTCGCCACCCTCGACGCGGTCAAGGGCCAGAGCGAGATCGCGAAGTTCCAGTTCCGCGCCCAGAACACCTGGGTCAACGGGACGCACAGCCGGTCGCGGATCTCCGGCTTCTACGGCGCGATGCAGGAGATGACGCACAAGCAGGAGACCGTCCTCGACGCCGACCACCCGGCCGTGCTCGTGGGCGAGGACCACGGTCCGACGCCCGTGGAGTTCCTGCTCCACGCGCTGGCAGCCTGCCTGACCGCGGGCGTGGCGAACATCGCCGCCGTCCGCAAGGTGAACCTGACCAAGGTGAGCTCGACGGTCGAGGGAGACATCGACCTGCTCGGGATCCTCGGACTCTCCGACGGCGCGGTGCGCAACGGCTACCAGGGCGTCAAGGTCACCTTCCACATCGAGGGCGACGCGGACGACGAGACGCTGCGCTCCATCGTCGAGCAGTCGCGCCGCCGCTCCGCGGTCTACGACGTGCTCACCAACCCCACCCCTGTGGCCGTCGAGGTCGTCACCGGCTGACCGCCGCCGTACCTCGATGGCCCGACGCGCCGGCCCGGCCGGGCGGCATCCCCGCCTCGGCCGGGCGGCGCACCACCACCGACCCGCACCACCCAGAACCCGGAGAAGGAACAAGTCATGTCCACCACCGACACCGTCGTCATCGGCGCCGGCCACGCCGGACTCGCGGTCAGCCACTGCCTCACGGCAGCCGGGCGCGACCACGTCGTGCTCGACCGGGGCCGGGTCGCTGAGCGCTGGCGCACGGAGCGCTGGGACTCGCTGCACCTGCTCACCCCGAGCTGGATGACGCGCCTTCCCGGCTGGCGGTACGACGGACCGGACCCGGACGGGTACCTGGCCGTCGGGGAGCTGATCGCCTACCTGGAGTCCTACGCGAAGTCGTTCGACGCCCCGGTGCAGAGCGGGACCACCGTCCTCTCGGTCACCGAGCGGAGCGGCGGCTACCGGGTGGAGACCGACCAGGGCACCTGGACCACGCGGCGGGTCGTCGTGGCCACCGGGCCGTGGGGCAAGCCTGCGGTCCCGGAGGGTCTCGACATCGCGGGCAGCGGTCTGCACCTGACCAGCGCGTCGAGCTACCGGAACCCTTCGTCTCTGCCCGACGGTGGCGTCCTCGTGGTCGGCGCGTCGGCGTCGGGCGTGCAGATCGCAGACGAGCTGGCCCGCTCCGGCCGGCCGGTGGTGATCGCAGTGGGGCGCCACACCCGGATGCCCCGCCGCTACCGCGGGATGGACATCTTCTGGTGGCTCGAGCGGACCGGACGGCTCGCCCGGACGATCGACGACGTGCGCGACGTGGCCGCGGCGCGCACCGAGCCGTCGATGCAGCTCGTCGGGCGGGGCGGTCACGCCGGCTGCGAGAAGGACATCGACCTCGCGGCTCTGGCGGACCGGGGGATCCGGGTCGCCGGCCGGCTGAGGGAGATCACCGGCGGCGTCGCGAAGTTCCGCGACGACCTGGCGGCGCGCGTCGCGGAGTCCGACCACCGCATGCACACCTTCCTCGACGCGGTGGACAGCCACATCGCCGCGACCGGCCTGGAGCCCGAGGTGTGGGACCCGCTCCGTCCGCGCCCGTACCGGCCGGGATCGACGCCCAGCAGGCTGGACCTGCGGGCCGAGGGCATCACCACCGTGCTGCTCGCCACCGGCTACCGCCCGCACCACCCCTGGCTGCACGTGCCGGTCACGGCGCCGGACGGGACGATCCACCAGCACCGCGGAATCACTCCCGCACCGGGCCTCTACGTCGTCGGCCAGCGCTTCCAGCACCGCCGCGACTCCGGCTTCATCGACGGGGCGCGCCACGACGCGACGACCGTCGTCGACCACATCACGTCCCCGCGAACCCTCCAGAAGACCCCGAGGTGAACCCCATGCAGAACCAGTACGACGTCGTCGTCGTCGGCGCCCGTGTCGCAGGCGCCTCCACCGCGATGCTTCTCGCCCGAGCCGGCCTGAAGGTCGCCCTGCTGGACCGAGGCGGCTACGGCAGCGACACCCTGTCCACCCACGCACTGATGCGCGCCGGGGTCCTCCAGCTCTCCCGCTGGGGAGTGCTCGACGAGGTGGTCGCCGCCGGCACGCCGCCGGTCGAGAAGACCCTCTTCCACTACAGCGACGGCGACATGGTGCAGGTCTCGATCAGGTCCAGTGCCGGTGTCGACGCGCTCTACGCCCCCCGTCGCTACGTGATCGACCGGATCCTCGTCGACGCCGCCGCGGCGGCCGGCGTGGACGTTCACCACGGCGTGGCGGTCACCGGGCTGAGCTGGAGCGACGGCCGGGTGACCGGCCTCCGGGCGGTCTCGAGGACCGGCGCAGCGCTGGCACTGCGCGCCCGCCTCGTCGTCGGTGCCGACGGGATCCGCTCGGTGGTCGCCCAGCAGGTCGGTGCCCCCGTCGAGCAGCAGGCGGCGGCTCGCGCCGCGGTGCTGTTCCGCTACCACGCCGACTTCTGCCTGGCCGGCTACGAGTGGGCCTACGGTGGCGGTGCCGCCGCGGGCATGATCCCCACCAACGACGACCTCGCCTGCGTGTTCGTGTCCACCACCCCCGAGCGTCTGCGCTCCATGCGACGCCGCGCGGGCACGGAGCGGGCGTTCGCCGGCCTCTTCGAGGAAGCCGCCCCGGACCTGGCCCCGCGGCTGCGGATGTCGACCCCGGCCGGCCGGATGCTCGGCTGGGCGGGCGTGCCCGGGTTCGTACGACGGTCGTGGGGACCGGGCTGGGCACTGGTCGGGGACGCCGGCTACTTCAAGGACCCGATCACCGCGCACGGCATGACCGACGCGATGCGCGACGCCGAGCTGCTGGCGAACGCCGTCGTCGAGGCGATGAGCGGCGCCCGCCCGGAGGCGGAGGCCCTCGCGGCCTACCAACGGCAGCGTGACGCCCTCTCCAGCAGGCTTCTCGCGGCGACCGAGGCGATCGCGGCCTACGCCTGGGACATGAGTGAGATCCGGCAGCTGCTGCGCGAGGTCAGCTCCGCGATGACCGACGAGGTGGAGGCGCTCGAGGCCCTGCCCACCCGTCCGTCGGGTCGGCTTCCCGCGGGCCAGCCCTCCCGTCGGCGCAGCGGGCTGACCACACCGGTATGGACAGCGTGAAACCGACTGACACCCGGCTGCCGCCGGAGTAGCGTCATCGTCTCCATCGAGATCGGGCCAACCGTATGCACGTGCGCATCGACATGCTCGGGGGATTCTCGGTGACGGTCGACGGCGTCGCCGTACCTGACGACGCCTGGCGCCGTCGCCACGCGACCGCGCTGGTCAAGCTCCTCGCCCTGTCCAGGGGACGGCGGATGCACAGGGAACAGGCGATCGACGCCCTGTGGCCGGACCTGGCGCTCGACGCCGCAGGGCCGCGGCTGCACAAGGCGGCGCACTACGCGCGGCGGGCGCTGGGGGACCACCCGCGGGCAGTCGTGCTGCGCAACGACCAGGTCACCCTCCTCCCGGAGGCCGAGGTCGTCGTCGATGTGGAGGCCTTCCGGCAGGCAGCCGAAGCAGCCGTCTCGGACGGCTCGTCGGACAAGGCGACGGACGCGCTGGCGCTCTACAAGGGGCCGCTGCTTCCCGAGGACGTGTACGAGTCGTGGACGGACGCGCAACGCCAGTCGCTCGAGACGCTGCACGGTGAGCTGCTGCGGCTCGGCGGGCGCTGGGACGCCCTGCTCCGGGAGCAGCCCGCCGACGAGCAGGCACACCTCGCCCTGGCGCAGGCCTACGCCGACCGTGGCGACGCCCGGGGCGCGCTCCGGCAGCTGGAGCGGATGGAGCAGGCGCTGCGGAAGGGCCTGGGGACCACGCCGAGCCCTGCCGCCGAGGCGCTGCGCAGGTCCCTCCTCGGCGCCGTCACGACCCGGCCGGCAGGCCGCGTTCCGGCGCAGCGGCAGCCGCCCGGGGCGGAAGCCGGCTCCGACAGCGGACCAGGCGGCGGACCTGAGCCGGGCACGGGGTCCACCCGGCTCGTCGGCCGCCGGGACATCGGCGACCTCGTGCGCGAGAGCCTCGAGCGTGCCGACGGGGGAAGGGGGACCACGCTCCTGTTCACCGGTCCGCCCGGGGTCGGGAAGTCCTCGGTCCTGGACCTCGCGGCAGCGCTGGCCGAGCGGCGCGGCTGGCGCGTGGGGCGGGGGACCGCGTCGGCGGTCGAGGGGTCGTGGCCCTACGCGCCCGTGCTCGAGGCGCTCGGGGACCTGTGTCGCAGGCACTCGTCCCTGCTCGACGGACTGGACGACAACTTCCGCGAGGAGCTCGAGAGAGCCCTGTCCGCGCAGGACGTCTCCTGGAGCGGAGAGTCCGCTCACCAGCGGCTCTTCGTCGCCGCCGCCGAGCTCCTGCGGCTCGCGTCCGCCGGCCACGGGCTGCTCCTGGTCGTCGACGACATCCACGAGGCGGACCAGGCGTCGCTGCGGCTTCTGCACTACCTCGCTCGCTGTGCGCTCGGTGAGCGGGCGGTCCTCGCGCTCGCCCACCGCAGCGGCGGGCACGAGGGGCTCGAGGAGATGCAGGCCAGCCTCATCTCGCGAGGCATCGGACGGCGCGTCGAGGTCCCTCCTCTGGACGAGGCGGCCACTCTGCGACTGCTCGGCCGGCGGTTCCCGGCGCTGGAGGCGGAGGCCGGTGGCCGGATCTGGGCGATGAGCGGGGGCCTCCCCTTCACGGCCCTCGAGCTCGCGCGGAGCACGGTCGAGGGCAGGCCCGACTCGGTGGCCGCGGTCCTGCCTCCTGCGGTGCAGCGCACGTTCCAGAGAGTCGCCATGCTCGGCACGAGCTTCACCACCGACGAGCTGCTCGCTGTCTCGGGGGTCCCGGAGGACGAGGCCTACCGGCAGCTGGAGGTGGCGCTGGCGGGCCTGGTCGTCGAGCCCGCCGAGACCGGGTACCGGTTCCGGCACGCCCTGGTGCGGGAGGGTCTGCTCAGCGGGATGCCCGCCCACGCCCAGGCAGCGGCGCGGGCCCAGGTCGCCGAGCAGCTGGCCCGGCTCGGCGCCGCCCCGGCGCGGGTCGCCCACCAGTTCATCGCGGCCGGCCAGCCGATGCGAGCGATCCCCTACGTCCTGCCTGCTGTGGAGACCGCGGGTGCGCTCGGCGCCTACCGGGACGCACTCGTCCTCGTCGAGGCCGTCCGGGGATATGCCAGCGGTCCATCGCTGGGCCGTCTCCTCGCCAGGCGGGGCGACCTGCTCATGGCGCTCGGTGACCCCGGTGCGGTCGCCGCCTACCGGGAGGCGATCCCGGTGACCTCCGGCGTCGACCTGCGGCTGGTCCGAGCCAGGCTGGCGCGGGCCGCGTGCTTCGCGGGTGACTTCGAGGCGGCCGCCACGGCGCTGGACGGGCTGGAGCCCCAGGGTGACGTCGCCGACGGCCCGATCCTGCTCTCCCGCGGCAACCTCGCCTACTTCACCGGGGACATCGACACGGCGTGGGAGGCGGCCTCGGCCGCCCGTCGCATCCTGCTCACCCCCGAGGACCCCTGGCACTACGTCGACCTCGTCGCGCTCCAGGGACTGATCGCCCACCAGCGCGGGGAGTGGTTCGAGCGGTTCCGTCTCGAGCTGCGACAAACACAGGGCCGGGCCGGTCTGGTGACGGCGCTGTTCGACGCGCACCTGTGCGTCGCGGAGTACCTCCTGTACGGCCCCGTGCCTTACGCAGAGGTGATCGAGCAGGCGGAGAACCTGCGTCGGCGGGCCTCCCACTTCGGCGCGCTGCGGGGAGTGGCGTTCGCCACCGCCCTCATCGGTGAGGCCGCGCTGCTGATGGGTGACCTCGACCGCGCGGAACGTGAGCTCGAGGAGGCGATGGACCTCCACCGCGAGGCGGACGCCCGGGCCGGCGAGGCGCACAACCTCCAGCGGCTCGCCGAGGTGCGCCTGGCGCAGGGGCGACGGGAGGAGGCCGACAGGCTGCTGCAAGAGGCGCTGCCCCTGGCCAGGTGGTCGGTGATGAGCATGCACCTCATGCAGCGCATCTACGGCACGATGATCCTCGCCGCGCCGGACCGCTGGGCCGCGCGTGCCGTGGTCGACCGCGCCGAGGCGACGCTCGGTGAGACCGACGCCTGTCCCTTCTGCGCCGTGATGATCGCCGTCCCCGCCAGCATCGCCTGCGCGGACGTGGGCGACCTCGAGGAGGCTCACCGCCACCTCGCGACGGCGGAGGAGTCGGCGGCACGCTGGGAGCAGTCCGCGTGGGACGCGGCGGTGCTCGAGGCGCGGGCGCACATCGCCCTGGCCGAGGGGCGGCACCGGGACTTCGAGGCGCTGCTGGCCGAGGCGCACCGGCGCTTCTCCGCGTCCGGACAACCCCTGGACGCCGCCCGCTGCGCGGAAGCGCTCGAGGAGACCGCCGCACCGGCCTGACCCCGCGCGTCGGGACGGCCGCGTGAGGGCCAACTGCGGAATTCGTGCCATAAACGGCATCTGACGCCCTAGATAGCCGCGTGATCTGAAAATCAACGCCTGATTCCGTTGCGTCGCTGGCATACTGCCGCCATGTCGTCACCGCCTGTCGACGGATCTCGGGCTGCCCCGGCTGTGTCCCTCCGTGCCCTACGCAAGACGTTCGGCGACGTGGTCGCCGTGGACGACGTCGACCTGGACATCGCCGACGGCGAGTTCTTCTCGATGCTCGGCCCCTCGGGTTCGGGGAAGACGACCGTGCTGCGGATGATCGCGGGCTTCGAGAGACCGACCGCGGGTCGGGTGGTGCTCAGCGGCCGGGACGTCACCGGTGAGCCGCCGTTCGCGCGCGACGTGAACACGGTCTTCCAGGACTACGCGCTGTTCCCGCACATGAGCGTCCTGGAGAACGTCGAGTACGGCCTGCGGGTCAAGCGGGTCGCCCGCCACGAGCGTCGTACCCGCGCTCTCGACGCGCTGGCAACCGTGCGGCTGGAGGGGTACGGCGGCCGCAGGCCGCACGAGCTCTCAGGCGGCCAACGGCAGCGGGTCGCCCTCGCCCGCGCGCTGGTCAACCGGCCGAAGGTGCTTCTGCTCGACGAGCCGCTCGGCGCGCTGGACCTGAAGCTGCGCCGCGAGATGCAGATCGAGCTCAAGGCGCTTCAGCGCGAGGTCGGGATCACGTTCGTCTTCGTGACCCACGACCAGGAGGAGGCGTTGACGATGAGCGACCGGATCGCGGTGTTCAACGCCGGCCGCATCGAGCAGGTGGCGAGCCCGATGGAGCTCTACGAACGCCCGTCGACCAGCTTCGTCGCCGGCTTCGTCGGCACCTCGAACCTGCTCGAGGGCGAGGTCGCCGAACGCGTCCTCGGTGAGCGCGGGCTGTTCAGCGTGCGCCCGGAGAAGATCCTGCTCCGCCATCCCGAGGAGCCGGCGCTGCCCGCCGCCGAGGGAGAGGTCTGCGAGGCCAAGGGCACGGTCCGCGAGGTCGTCTACCTCGGCTCGGCCACGCACTCCGTGGTCGACCTGGACGCCGGCGGGCACCTCACCGTCCTCCGGCAGAACCTGGAGAGCTCCATCGACCACGCGCTGGCCCACCGCGGGGAGGACGTCGTCCTCTCCTGGCAGCGCGCGAACGTCGTGACCCTCGGGGGCCCGGCAGCACCATCCACCACGGGGGCACCCACGAAGGAGAAGGCATGAAGAGACCAGCCAAGACGTCGGTGGCGGCGGGCGTCGCCGCCCTCGCCCTCGTCCTCGCCGGATGCGGCACCTCCGACGGCGACGGCGGCGGCACCGAGACCGGGACCGAGAACGGCGGGTTCACCGCCCCCGACCTCGAGATGATGACCGAGATGGGGGAGTTCGAGGGACAGGTGAACATCCTCGCCTGGCCCGGCTACGCCGAGGACGGCAGCACCGACCCGAAGGTCGACTGGGTGACGCCGTACGAGGAGGCGACCGGCTGCGAGGCCAACGTGAAGTATTTCGCCACCTCCGACGAGGCCGTGAGCCTGATGAAGACGGGGGAGTACGACGTCGTCTCGGCCTCCGGCGACGCGTCCCTGCGGCTGATCGCCTCGGGCGACGTGGAGCCGGTCAACACGGACCTGACCGAGAACTACGCCGACGTGTACGACTTCCTCAAGGAACGTGACTGGAACTCCGTCGACGGCCAGATGTACGGCGTCCCGCACGGCTACGGGGCGAACCTCCTCATGTGGCGCACCGACATCGTCAAGCCCGCGCCGACGAGCTGGGGCGCGGTGTTCGAGGCGGACTCGCCCTACAAGGGCAGGATCACCGCCTACGACTCGCCGATCTACATCGCCGACGCGGCGCTGTACCTCATGGAGACCCAGCCCGACCTCGGCATCGAGAACCCCTACGCCCTCGACGAGGAGCAGCTCCAGGCAGCCGTCGACCTCCTCAAGCAGCAGCGGGAGAACGTCGGCGAGTACTGGTCGGACTACCTCAAGGAGATCCAGGCGTTCAGCACCGGCGACTCGGTGCTCGGCACCACCTGGCAGGTCATCGCCAACGTGGCGCAGAGCGAGAAGGTCCCGGTCGACGTCGTGCTCCCCGAGGAGGGGGCGACCGGCTGGTCGGACACCTGGATGGTGAGCTCGAAGTCGGAGAACAAGAACTGCGCCTACGCGTGGCTCGACCACATCGTCAGCCCCGAGGCGAACGCCGCGGTGGCGGAGTGGTTCGGCGAGGCACCGGCCAACAGCAAGGCCTGCGAGCTGACCAGCCCTGGTCACTGCGAGTCCTTCCACGCCGGTGACGAGGAGTACGCCGAGCAGATCTGGTACTGGACCACGCCGATCGAGCAGTGCATCGACGGTCGCACCGACGTGCAGTGCACCGACTACGGTCGCTGGACACAGGCCTGGACCGAGGTCAAGGGCTGACCTTGGCGCACGTCCTGCACCGCTCGCCGGGGCTCCGACTCGGGCTGCTCCTCACGCCACCCATGCTGTGGCTCGGAGTGGCCTACCTCGGGGCCCTGGCCGCGCTGTTCATCACCGCCTTCTGGGGACAGAACAGCTTCACCGGGGAGATCGAGCGGACGTGGACGCTGGACAACTTCCGCGACCTCTTCACGATCGAGGTCTACCGGACGATCACCTTCCGCACCCTGGCGATCGCGGCCCTGGTCACGGTGGTGGACGCACTGATCGCCTTCCCGATCGCGCTCTACATGGCGAAGGTCGCCTCACCCCGCCTGCAGCGGCTGCTGGTGATCGCGGTGCTCATGCCGCTGTGGGCGAGCTACCTGGTCAAGGCCTACGCCTGGCGGGGGATGCTCTCCCAGAACGGCCTGCTGGCCTGGGTGGCGGCGCCGTTCGGCCTGGACACTCCCGGCTACGGCCTCACCGCCACCATCATCACGCTGGGCTACCTCTGGCTGCCGTACATGATCATCCCGGTGTACGCCGGCCTCGAGCGGCTTCCGGACTCCCTCGTCGAGGCGTCCTCCGACCTCGGGGCCCACGCGGGCCACACGATGCGCCGGGTGATCCTGCCGATGGCGTTCCCAGCGATCGTGGCCGGAGCCATCTTCACCTTCTCGCTGTCGCTCGGCGACTTCATCGCGGTCGAGATCGTGGGCGGGGCGAACCAGATGCTCGGCAACGTGGTCTACGACAACGTGGGCGCGGCCAACAACCTGCCGTTCGCGGCGGCGGTCGCCACGATCCCGGTCGTCGTCATGCTGGTGTTCCTCGCCGCCGTCCGCCGTACCGGAGCCCTGGAGAACCTATGACCTTCTCCCGGGGCACGCGCGCCCTGCTGCTCGCGTTCACGGCCGTGATCCTGGTGGTCGTCTACACACCGCTGGCGCTGGTCGTGCTCAACTCGTTCAACGCGGCCAAGACCTTCTCCTGGCCACCGACCGACCTGACCCTGAAGTGGTGGGGGGCGGCGGCGCGTTCGGAGGGGGCGCGCGAGGCGGTCTGGGTCTCCGTCCAGGTGGCAGCAGTCGCGACGCTGATCGCACTGGTGCTCGGCACGATGGCGGCGCTGGCGCTGCAGCGGTACCGGTTCTTCGGGCGCAACGCGGTGTCGCTGCTGATCATCCTGCCGATCGCGCTCCCCGGCATCGTCACCGGCATCGCGCTCAACAACGCCTTCCGGACCATCTTCGGCTGGGACCTCGGGTTCCTCACGATCGTGGTCGCGCACGCGACGTTCACGATCGTCACGGTCTTCAACAACGTGCAGGCGCGCCTGCGCCGGCTCGGCGGCAACCTCGAGGAGGCGTCGATGGACCTCGGCGCCGGGACCTTCACGACCTTCCGCCTGGTGACCTTCCCGATGCTGCGCTCGGCGCTGCTGGCCGGCGGGCTGCTCGCCTTCGGCCTGTCCTTCGACGAGATCATCGTGACCACGTTCACCGCCGGTGCCCAGCAGCAGACCCTGCCGATCTGGATCTTCAACAACCTGTTCCGCCCGAACCAGGCGCCCGTGGTCAACGTCGTCGCCGCGGTCCTCGTGGTCGTCTCGATCATCCCGATCTGGCTGGCGCAGCGGCTGTCGGGCTCGACGAGCGAGGGGCTCACCGGCGCCCGCTGACCCGCCCACTCCTCGCCGGAGGTGAGCCCTCTTGACGTGCAGCTCCGCGCTTTGGGGCGTTCCAACGGCTGGGGCGGTGGAGAGCTGCACGTTCGGCGGGACCTCGGCGCCGGACCGCCGGCCACGTCCTCGCGGGTGACGCCTGAGGCCCTGGGTCAGTAGCCCGTCGGCTTCGCGGGGACGTACAGCCAGACGTCGAAGAGCCGGCCGAGCCGTTCGCCGGAGACCCGCTCGGCGAGGGCGACGAACTCCTCGGTGGTCACCGTGCCGTGGGCGTTCGCGCCGGCCCACCGGCGCAGGATCGTGAAGAAGTCCTTGTCGCCGACACGCTCGCGCAGCGCCTGCAGCGTCATCGCGCCGCGGTCGTAGACGGGGTGGGCGAACAGCTTCCTCACCGAGCCGGGGTCGCCCGGCGGGGTGTCCCAGAACGCCGCCTTCGGGCCGTAGACGTCGTAGAGGAACCGGAACTGCCGGTGCGGGGTCCGCGGCCTGTCGTAGCGCCAGGCGTCGTAGAGCCACTCGGCGTAGGTGGCGAAGCCCTCGTTGAGCCAGATGTCGCTCCAGTCCGAGGGCGTCACGGAGTTGCCGAACCACTGGTGTGCGATCTCGTGCGCGATCAGGTAACCGGGTGCGACGCCGGGGAGCACCGGGCGGCTCTGCGTCTCGAGCGCGTAGCCGATGTTCATCTTGTCGATGATCAGGCCGGAGGTCCGCATCGGGTAGGCGCCGAACCGGCGCTGCATGAGGTCGACGATCTTGCTCAGCTCGCGCCGGGCGCGACGTTCCTTGCCGAGCGAGGAGTCGATGAACGTGATCAGCGGGATGCCGGCGCGGGTCTTCGCGCGGTACATGTCGTAGCGGCCGATCGACACGGTCGGGAGGTACGGCGCCATCGGCCGCTCCTCGCGCCAGTGCCACACCGTCCTGTGCTCGCCGACGACGCGGCGGGCGAGCCGGCCGTTGGAGGCCGCCTTCAGACGGTTGGGCACGTCCACCGAGATGGCGTAGGTGGCCTTGTCACGGATCGTGTTGTTGACCGGGAACCACGTCTCGGACCCGAACGGCTCCGAGAGCGCGGTCGCGCCGTCCCGGGTGCCCAGCCAGCCCGTCCGGCCGAGCTGCTTGTGCCGGTAGGGCTCCGGCTGCCCGGCATACCTGACGACGGCGGTGAACTCCTGGCCCTCGGCGATCGGGGCTCTCGGGGTCACGGTCAGCTCGAAGCCGTCACGCCTCCAGTCGGCCGGGAGGCCGTCCACGGTGATCCCGCGGATCTTCAGCTGCTCGAAGTCGAGGTTGAAGGCCGAGAGGTCCTGGGTGGCCGTGGCGTGCACGGCGGTGGTGGCGGCGATGCTGCGCGACCTGGCCCGCCAGCGCAGGTCGATGTCGTAGTGGGCGACGTCGTACCCTCCGTTGCCCCGCATCCGGATGATCGAGTCGCCCGAGGACGCCGAGCCGGGAGTCGGCTCGAGCGCCGCGGCCGGAGCGTGCGGGAGCGCGAGCGCACCGGCGACGAGCAGGGTGGACGTACGGCGGCGGAGGCGGGGGAGCACCTGCCAAGGTTAAGGGAGACGCGTTCTCATCCGGTCCGTGCCGTCCGGACTGTGACCGGATCGACGTCTGGCGCCGGGGGTGACCAACGACACCATGCTGCGTGCGGACGCGGCTTGGGGGCGCACGCACCGAGCCGTCAGGATGGAGCCCGTGCCTGAGACGAGAGAGATCTACAAGACCCTCGACCTCTGCCTGCGCATCGGGGAGGTGCTGCTCTCCTCAGGCGCCGGCGCGGCCGACGTCACCGCGACCATGCTCTCGGTGTCCCATGCGCTGGGGCTGCGCAACGCCGACGTCGACGTGACGTTCACGGCGTTGTCGATGAGCTACCAGACCAGCTTCGAGGACCCGGCGCTGATCCAGGTGCGCAACGTCCGACACCGCGACATCGACTACGAGGACCTCACCGAGGTCAACTTCATCGTCATCGACATCCTCACCGGCGAGATCGACCGCGACGAGGCCCGCAACCGGCTCGCGAAGATCGTCTCGTCCGGTCACCGGCTGCCACGCTGGGCGGTGACGCTCGGCTGGGGGTACTCCGGCGCCGGCATCGGCCTGCTGATCGGGGGTGACCTGATCGTGGTCGTGATCGCGTTCATCGCCGCGGCGGGAATCGACCTGCTGAAGAAGCAGATGTCACGGCGCCGGCTGCCGGCCTTCTACCAGCAGGTCGCGGGCGGTCTGCTCGCCACGCTCCTGGCGGTGGGGGCGGCCGCCACCGAGCTCGAGGTGGACCCGTCGATGGTGATCACGGCCAGCATCATCATGCTGCTGGCCGGGATCGGGTTCATGGGCGCCATCCAGGACGCGCTCACCGGTTTCTACATCACCGCGGGCGCGCGGATCCTGGAGGCGCTGCTCGCGACGGCCGGCATCATCGCGGGGGTCAGCGGCGGGATCACCGTCGGCGCGATGCTGGGCGTCGAGCTCGAGCGTCTCCAGCCGGGGGCCGCGGGCCTGCAGGCGCTGCCGCTGACCGCGTTCGGCGCCGGACTGGCCGCGGCGGCCTTCGCGTTCGCCAGCTACGCGCCGTACCGCTCGTTGCTGCCGATCGCCGCGACCTCGGCGCTGGGCGGCTCGATCTGGTACCTGCTCTACGCCCAGGACGCGGGGCCGGCCTGGTCGACCGCGTCCGCCGCGCTGATGATCGGTGTGGTCAGCTACGCCGTCGCGGGCCGGGTGCGGGTCCCCCCGCTGGTGGTCGTCGTTCCTGCGATCGTGCCCCTGCTGCCCGGACTGTCGATCTTCCGCGGGCTGTCGCAGATGGCCGAGGGGGACAGCTACGGCATCATCTCGCTGGCCACGGCCGCCGCCGTCGCCACCGCGATCGCGTCGAGCGTCATCCTGGGGGAGTACATCGCCCAGCCGCTCAAGCGTGAGGTCCGCCGTCTCGAGGACCGGCTGTCCGGCCCGCGCCTGGTCGGGCCGATCCGGGCGCGCGCGGTGAAGCGTGAGCAGAAGGCGCAGAAGGCCTGACCCGGGAGGGCTCGGAGCGCCGGGTCCCCGGCGCTCCGCCTCGGGGGGTCAGGGCAGCACCTCGAGCGGGTACTGCGCCCCCGTGCTGGTCTCGATGAGCGCCGCCCGGTCCACGATGCTCACCAGCGGGAGCACGTCGAAGACAGCAGCCGCGATCGTCGGGAGCCGCTCCAGCGTCGTCCTCGGCGCGAGCGTGCAGTGCGGGACCCACACGCCCGGCTGGTAGTGCCGGTGCAGCTCCGCCCCGGTCGACTCGACGGCCTCGACGACCCGCTCCTGCCGGCGAGCGATGTCGGAGGTCACCGACGGGACCAGCCAGGTGCGGCTGCGGCGGAACATGCCGATCGCGTCGAAGTGCAGCGTCATCGGCCCTTCGTCAGGGAGCAGGTCGAGCGCGTCGGAGACCTTGTCGAGGTCGTAGCTGCGCAGCACCGCGTAGGACAGGTGGGGCACGTGGTGCCCGTGCGTGTGGCTGAGCAGGGTGGGCACGCCCTCGTCCTCGAGACGCTGCCACAGCCGGCGGATGGCGTGCTCACCCTGCGCGTCGAAGAGGAGGCAGACCGCGAGTGCCACGGTCTCAGCCCAGTACGTCGAACGCGGTGGCGCCGCTGGGGGAGGCCTCGGACACGTCCACCTTCTCGACCCGGGCGTGCGGTGGCCCGGCGTGGCACCAGCGCACCATCTGGTCGACAGCCGGCGGTGGGCCCTCGAACAACGCCGCCACAGACCCGTCCGGCTCGTTGCGGACCCAGCCGCTGACCCCGGCTCGCCGCGCCTCACGGCTGCACGAGTCGCGGAAGAACACGCCCTGCACGCGGCCGCGCACGACCACGCGCCGGGCGACGGCGTCGCTGCTCATCACGCCATCATCGCCCCCTCCAGCACCTCGAGCCAGCGTCGCGCGGTGGTGCCGTCGAACGGTGCCTGCGACGCCGCCACCGCCCGTCGTACCTGCTCGCACGAGGTGACCGCCAGCTCGACGACCTCCTCGGGGTAGCCGAAGCGCACCCGGTGGTCGGCGAACTCGTCCTCGTCGTCGACCCACACCCGGCCGGTCCAGCCACGGATCACGTCGAGGTCGAGGTCGACCGCGGTGATCCTGCCGTCGTCCTCGAGGGGGACCGTGCTGATGTCGACGTAGGTCTCGCACGGGGAGCTGCCGCCGGGTGCGTAGAACGTCGCGACGTACGCGGAGTCAGGGAGGAGGACCACCTGCGGCACGTCGGCGCTGAACGCGGCGCCCGGACGGGTGACCAGCGTCCCGCTGGGCAGGCCGAGCCACCTCCCGTGCTCGTCCGCACCGAGCGCGAGCGTGTCGCACTCCCAGTGCGGGCGACCGCCCCACTTCGAGAAGACCATCCGCACCTCGTCCACGCGCTCATCGTAGGAGCGTGCCGGACCGGGCGGCGCGGCCCGACGCGCGGGGTCAGCCCTGCTTCTTCTCGGTCGGCTGCTCGTGCGGCAGGTTGTCCGCCTTCACCGCGCCGCGCTGGCCGAGCGGCTCGGGCGCCCCGGTCGTGGTGTCCTCGACCGTCTGCTGCTCGGCCTCGGCGTTGATCTCCGCACCGAGCAGGACGATGAACGCGGTGATCCAGAGCCACAGCATCAGCACGGCCACGCCCGCCAGCGCACCGTAGGTCTTGCTGTAGCTGCCGAAGTTGTCGACGTACAGCGAGAAGCCGACGGAGGCGATGATCCAGATCACCGTCGCCACGGTGGCACCGACGGAGACCCAGGAGAACCTCGGCTCGTCGCGGTCCGGGGCGTAGCGGTACAGCACGGCCAGCGCGACGATCACGGCGAGGACCAGCAGCAGCCAGCGTCCGATGTTGATCACCCAGTAGATCGCGCCCGACGGGAACAGCGCGTCGAGGAACGCGGGGACCACGGTGATCAGCCCGATCGCGACCGTGGCAAAGAGGATCGCGCCGAAGGTGAAACCGAGGGACAGCAGCTTGCGCTTGACGAAGCCGCGGGTCTCCTCCTCGTCGTAGGCGATGTTGATCGCCGTGACGATGTTGCCCACGCCGCCGCTCGCGCTCCACAGTGCGAGGGCGAGCGCGATGATCAGGCCGAGCCCGAGGGACTGCTCGGGCTGGGAGGCGATCGCCTCCATCTGGCCGGTGATGATCGAGGCCGCCGCCTCGGGAAGCGCCTGGGCGATCGCCTCGGTCTGCCGGGCCACGGTCTCCGGCGTGGCGACCAGCCCGTAGATCGTGACCGCGGCGATCATCGCCGGGAACAGCGAGAGGAACGAGTAGAAGGCGACGCCGGCGGCGAGCAGCGGCACCTGGTCGAGCTTGGACTCGGCCCAGGCCCGCTTCACGATCTGGAGCCATCCCTTCTTGGGGATCTGCTTGGGCTCGCTGGCGGTTGCCCCGGGGTACTCGCGCTCGAGGGTGTGGCTGGCTGGCTTCGACATGACCGCGTCGTACCCGCTCGTGCGCGGGCCTAACGCACGTGTCGCCCGGGCGTCCGAGGTGGCCCTCGACCGTCGCCTCAGGAGGACCCCTGCGGCCGCGAACGCCACGAGGGCCACGACCAGCAGCAGGCTGGGCCGTGGCCCCGGAGACGGGTCCCGAGAGAGGTTCATCTCTCGATTGTGCGCCTTGTCATCGTCTGGGCCTCGGGGCGATCCGGCCGGCGACCTTGGCGACCGTGGACTGGTAGCGAGACCCGGCGAGGCGGACATAGGCGTCGAGGAGCTTGGCGTCCTTCCCGACCACGATCCGGGCCTTGTTCCTCAGGACGCCGTCGACGATCGTGCTCGCCGCGTCCTCCGCGGTGGTCCTGGCGAGCCTGCGGTCGAACATCTGGGCGACGTCGGCCTGGTCGTGGCTCTCGGTGCACCGGGCGTTGCGGGCGATCGCGGTCTTGATCCCGCCGGGGTGCACGGTGGTCACCTGCACCGGGTGCTCCGCGATCAGCATCTCCATGCGCAGCGCCTCGGTGAAGCCGCGTACGCCGAACTTGGACGCGTTGTAGGCGGTCTGCCCGGGCATGCCCATCAGGCCGAAGAGGCTGCTGATGTTGACGAGGTGGCCGTCGCCGCTGGCGATGAGGTGGGGGAGGAACTCCTTCGAGCCGTTGACGACGCCCCAGAAGTTGACGTCCATGATCCGCTCGAACTCGTCGTACGGCGTCTCCTCGAAGTCACCGTGGAGAGCGACGCCGGCGTTGTTGAACACCGCGTTGACCCGGCCCAGGTCGGCCGCCACGCCCTTGGCGTACTCCGCCATCGCGGCTCGGTCGCTCACGTCGAGCTTCTCGGTGTGCACCTCGCGGGCGTGGCGGGTGGTGCACCGCTCGGCGGTCCCGAGCAGGCCGACCTCGTCCTTGTCGGAGAGCGCCAGGACCGCGCCGCGGGCCGCCAGGTCGAGCGCGAGCTCGCGGCCGATGCCGGAGCCTGCGCCGGTGATCACGGCCACCTTGCCGTCGAAAGTCCTCATGCGGTCTGCCCTGCCTTCGTGGTCGTCGTCGTGGTCTCGGTGCTCGCCGCCGCGTGCGCGGACGGGCGTGCGTCGTACTGGAAGAGGTCGAACCTGCGCGTGAGCCGGCGGAACGTGAACGTGGTCCGCGGCCAGAGGGTGACGTTGCGGCCGTGGGAGTCGAGGTACCAGCTCGAACAGCCGCCGGCGCTCCACACGGTCCTCTTCATGCGGCGCTGGATGTCGCGGTTCCAGCGCTCGAGGGCGCGCGGCTTCGGTTCGACGCTGGCGAGCCCGCGGGCGTCCATGGTGCGCAGTGCGTCGAGGACGTAGCTGATCTGGGACTCGATCATGAACACCATGCTGGAGTGGCCGAGGCCGGTGTTCGGGCCGACGATGAAGAACAGGTTCGGGAAGCCCCGGGTCGTGGCGCCCTTGTACGCGCTCATGCCCTCGCGTTCCCACTGCTCGGCGAGCGTCTCGCCGTTGCGGCCTGTGATGCGCTCGGCGATCGGCAGGTCCGTGGTGTGGAAGCCGGTCGCGACGACGAGGGCGTCGATCTCGCGCTCCACGCCGTCGCGGGTCACGATCGAGCTGCCGGTGACCTTGTCGATGCCGTCGGTCACGAGCTCGACGTCGTCGCGGTCGAGCGCGGGGTACCAGTCGTTGGAGATCAGGATCCGCTTGCACCCGATCTCGAAGGTCGGGGTGACCTTCTTGCGCAGCGCGGGGTCGGAGATGCCGCGGTTGATGTTGGCCAGCGACGCCTTCTTCGCCGGGGTCGCGATCTTGGGGTTGACCGTGAACGCCGGGACGAACGTCTCGCGGCCCCAGTAGATCGCGGAGCGGTAGACCTTCTGTACGCCCGGCACGTGGCGGAAGGTGAGCCGCTCGATCGCGGTGTAGGGCCGGTCGCGGCGCGGCATCACCCAGGGGGCGGTGCGCTGGTAGACGTCGAGGTGGGCCACCGTGCCGGCGATCTCCGGGACGATCTGGATCGCGGAGGCGCCGGTGCCGATCACCGCGACGCGCTTGCCGGTGAGGTCGTAGTCGTGGTTCCAGCGGGCGGAGTGGAACACTTCGCCCTGGAAGGTCTCGATGCCCTCGATGTCGGGCATCTTCGGGTCGGACAGCGCGCCCGCGGCCGAGACCAGCACGTCGGCCGTGACGGTGCCGGCGCTGGTGCGCACCGTCCACCGCTGGGCCTCGTCGTCCCAGGTGGCGTCCTCGACGGCGGTGTCGAAGTGGAACCGGTCGAGGACCGTGGACTCCTCGGCGACGCGCTGGAGGTAGGCCTGGATCTCCGGCTGCGGGGAGAAGGAGCGCGACCAGTCCGGGTTCAGCGCGAACGAGAACGAGTACAGCTGCGAGGGGACGTCACAGGCCGCGCCCGGGTAGGTGTTGTCGCGCCAGGTGCCGCCGACGTCCCCACCGCGCTCGACGACGAGGAAGTCTCGTCGTCCCTGCTCCTCGAGCTTGATCGCGAGGCCGAGCCCGCCGAAGCCGGCGCCGATGACGAGCACACGGACATGATCCGGCAGCGCCCGGTGACGAGGTCTCGTCGCATTCGTGGTGTCCATGCGGAGGACCATACCGACGGTATTGAACGGCGGTCAATAGCGTTGTTGAAAGATGTTCAGTAGAGTCGCGGGCATGAGTCACACCCGTGTCCGGCTGAACCCGGACACCCGCCGCGAGCAGCTGCTCGACCTCGGTGTCGAGCTGCTCGCCACGCGCTCGCTCGACGAGCTGTCGATAGACCTGCTCGCGGAGGAGGCGGGCATCTCGCGCGGGCTGCTGTACCACTACTTCAGGAACAAGCAGGAGTTCCACCGCGCCGTCGTACGACGGGCGACGGACACGATGTTGGAGCTGACGACCCCCGACCCGTCCTTGGACGCGCTGACCCGGCTCACCACGGGTCTCGCCGCCTACATCGACTACGTGGAGGGCAACTTCGAGCCGTTCATGTCCCTGGTGCGCGGGGCCGCCGGCGGCGACCGGTTCCTCCGCGAGATCTACGAGGACGCCCGAGGGGCGCTGACCGGGCGGATCCACGACAGCATCGGCGAGCTCGGGCTGACCGACACCCCGGCGACCCGCCTGCTCATCGAGGGCTGGGCCGCGATGGTCGAGGAGTCGGTGATCAGCTGGGTCCAGGAGCCGACGGTGCCCAAGACCGAGCTGGTCCGGCTGCTCACCGCCGCGCTGCCCGCCGTCCTCACCGCCGCCACCGGCTCCTGACCACGGGAAGGGCAGCGGGTCAGGTGGCGAGGGCGTAGGCGGCCGCGGTCCACGCGGCGAGGTCGTCGTCGATGTCGTCGAGGGAGCGCACCTCGAGGTGGTGCATCCACCGCCGGCCGCTGACCTGCGTGACCTGCTTCCACCGGGAGCTCGCTTCCTCGTGGTCGAGGGCGAGGGAGACCACGACCTCGGCGCCGGGGTTGCGGAGGTACATCCCGGGCTGCCACACCCAGCAGAAGCCGGTGCGCCGCCGGAAGGCGACCTGGCTCTTGCTGACCCGGACGGTCGCCGGCCCGAGGTCGTCGACGACGCCCACCAGCGCGTCGTACACCTGGGCTCCGAGGGGTGCGTCGGCGAAGAACTCCTCGACGGTGAGCGCCCCTGGTTCCACCGACACCATGCACCCATGGTCCCTGGTGCGGGCGCTGCATGGAGCGGGATGCTGTGGGCACACGCGTGAGCGACACCCACGAAGGAGGAGACCATGCGCTTCGGCTACTTCCTCTCCACCGAGGAGTACACCCCGCAGGAGCTCGTCGAGCAGGCCCGACTCGCGGAGGAGGCAGGGTTCGACGCGCTCTGGATCAGCGACCACTACCACCCGTGGAACAACGAGCAGGGCCAGAGCCCCTTCGTGTGGTCGGTGATCGGCGCGGTCTCCCAGGTCTGCGACCTGCCGGTCACCACCGCGGTGACCTGCCCGACCGTGCGGGTCCACCCGGCGGTGGTCGCCCAGGCCGCGGCGACCAGCGCGGTCATGCTCGACGGCAGGTTCACCCTCGGGCTGGGCTCCGGAGAGGCGCTCAACGAGCACATCCTCGGCACCGCCTGGCCCACCGCCGACGTCCGGCTGGCGATGTTGGAGGAGGCCGTCGACGTGATCCGGCGGCTGTTCACGGGCGAGACGGTGACCTACGGCGGCGACTACTACACGGTCGACACCGCGCGCATCTACACGCTGCCCGACCAGCCGCCGCCGATCTACATCTCCGGCTTCGGCGAGAAGGCCACCGAGCTGGCCGCGCGCATCGGCGACGGCTACATCAACACCTCACCGGACCAGGACCTGCTGAGCCTGTTCAAGGAGAAGTCCGGCGGCAAGCCCGCGCAGGCAGGGGTCAAGGTCGCCTACGCGGACACCGAGGAGGAGGGCGTCGAGCACGCTCACCGGCTCTGGTCCAACTCCGGCCTCCCCGGCGAGCTCGCCCAGGTGCTGCCGAGCCCGCAGCACTTCGAGCAGGCCTCGCAGCTGGTCACCAAGGAGATGACCGCCGACTCCGTGGTCTGCGGTCCCGACCTCGAGCGCCACGTCGACACGTTCGCGCCCTACATCGACGCGGGGTACGACGAGGTGTACGTCGCCAACATGGGCCCGCACTACAAGGACATGATCAAGGTGTACGGCGAAAAGGTGCTGCCCGCTCTGCGCAGCGGCGAGGCCGACCCCGACTGAGGCCGGGCGGGGCGGTGTGTCAGTGGAAGGAGCAGCGCACCAGCCGGTACCGCAGGAACACGCCGTCGTCCCACCGGGCCGTGCCGATGTGCCACCCAGCGACCACCTCGGTGGGCACGAGGTAGCCGTCGAAAGGGCGCTCCTCGGTGAGCAGCGCGCCGAACCGGTACCGGTCGAAGGCGAAGCCCGGGGGAGCGCCCCACCGGTCCATCTCCACCTGGCGCAGCCGGCCGAGCGGGTCGACGCGCACCGTCACAGCCTGGGCGTCGCCGCCGACCACGAGGTGCGCGACCGCACGCTGATGGTCGACCGCCTCCCAGCTCACCGACGGGTGCAGGGCCACCGCCGGCGCGATGGACAGCAGCTCGGCGGCGTGCCGGCCCGCAGCGCTGCGGGTGACCTGGTCGCCGTCGTCGGAGATCATCCGGACCCGTCGCAGCACCCACCAGCGCATCTCGCCCCGGTCCCCGGTGAACCGGTCGAACCCCGTCGCGGCCATCCCCGCCAGCCGGGTCCGTGCCGCCCAGACGAAGCCACCGTCCACCGTGGCGCGGTGCCGTGCGTACAGCGGACGCCACCTGCCGCGCAGGCGGATGTGGCCGGTTCCCTCCACGTCGAAGCCGGTCAGCAGGGGAGCACCCGGCGTGATCACGTGGCCGAGCCAGCGCTGGACCGGCTCCGGCAGACCCTCCAGCATGCCGGGGTCGAACACGTCGAAGCGGTCCGTCGGCTCGGACAGGGACTTCCACGCCGCCGCGGAGACGCCCGGCGGCACCGGCCGCGGTCCCGCCGTCGGCGTCCGTGGGTGCACCAGCCGGGCCAGCCAGAAGCCCGTGAGGACTGCGACGGTCAGTGCCATGACGAGGGCACCGACCGCGCCGATGGCGATCACCACCGCGGCGCTCTGGCCCTCCTGCCACAGCGGCGTCGCCACTGCGAGGAGGAGCCCGAGACCGACCAGCCACGCGAAGGCGTTCACGGGCACCCAGGTGCGTGACCTGGCCACGTGACGCCGGAGCACCATCCACTGGGCGAAGCCGATCGATCCGACCAGCGCCAGGCCCAGGACCAGTGCCAGCGGCAGGAGCACGGCCAGGGGCCAGTCCTGCCACCACCAGTACGTCGTGCTCGGCAGCATCCCGAGGAACCATGCCACGCCTGCGCCGAGTGCGGTGACGATGGTCCACGCCGACCGGGAGAACCCGAGGAACTCACGGGCCAGGACCAGCGACTGGGCGGCGCCGAGGACCGCGCCCTCGACGAGGCCGGCGGCGACCATGACCGCCAGGAACAGCTCGGCGTGCCAGTCGAAGGCGACCGACCCGACGTACGCGGGGGTCAGGAAGCCGAGCACCTCTCCCAGAGTGGTCGCGAGGATCCAGCGACGTCGTACGGTGCGCGGCTCGTGGCTCAGGGAGTACACCCGGTGCAGGTCCTGCGCCGAGGGCACGGGCCGGTGGAGAGCCACGGCGGTCAGCTGGCGAGTGCAGGGGTGCGGCCGACGCCGACCGTGACCACGGGGCACTTGCAGCGCTGCGACAGGTGGGCGGAGAGGTCACGGCGCCGGCCGTTCTGCGGCTCGCCCACGACGACCATGAGCGCGTCCTGGGCCGCCGCCACCAGCGCGTCCTCGACGCAGCCGTCCGGGGTCTGCACCATCACCGGGACCGAGACGTCGGTGTCGCCGAGCACCTCTACCACCCACGACTGGGTGCGGTACCTCGCGTCGCGCCGGCTGCGGTCCAGGTCGCGCTCCAGGGCGAGGTCGGCCCGGCCCTCGAGGTCGAAGGCGTGGACGACGAGCACGGAGCAGTCGGTGTTGTGCGCCGCCTCGCCGACGGCCCAGCGCAGTGCGGCGGTGGCTGACGGAGTGGTGTCGCCACCGACGACGATCCTTCGCCTCTTCGTCATGTCCGTCTCCTCGCCGCCCGAAACCGGTCCCGTTTTGTCTTGCTCCAGCCTGACAGCCGGGCCCGCGTGGGAGCAGGGCGTAAAGGACGAACATCCGCGGGACCTTCGACCCGTGCTCCGGGACCGGCCCCACCGTCATCATGGACTCGGAGGGGCGGTCCGTTGCCGGTATTGCCTACGGCGACTCGAGGAGGAATAACCCATGAACGAGCCGGTGGAGCTCACAGTCGACGAGTGTCTCGAGCTCCTGCACTCAGGTGTGCTCGGACGAGTCGCGCTGGCGACCCCCATGGGTCCTCGCATCGTGCCGATCAACTACGCGATGTACGAGGACGCGATCGTCTTCCGGACGACGCCCTACAGCGAGCTGGGCACGTACGGGTGGAACACCGACCTCGCCTTCGAGATCGACCACATCGACTACGACAAGCACCAGGGCTGGAGCGTGGTGGCCATCGGAAGGGCCAGCCTGGTCGAGGACCCCGACGAGCTGCACGACATCCGCACCCACATGGATCCGACGCCCTGGGCCGGGGGCCGGCGGCATCTCTACATCCGCCTGGTGTGGCGCGACCTCACCGGCCGGCGCATCGGCTCCGACTGGACCCGGGCGACGATGACGCCCGTGAGGCGTGCCGCGCTCTAGCCGTTCTAGGCTGGGCGGCATGACCGACACCGGCCGGCCGCTAGAAGCACACGACGAGGACGGGCTCGAGCTCCCCGCCAACGCCCGCGCCCTGCTCGACGCCGTCGTCGCCATCTCGTCCGACCTCGACCTCCACAGCGTGCTGAACCGCATCGTGGTGTCCGCGTGCCAGATCACCGGCGCCCGGTACGGCGCGCTCGGTGTGATCGGGCACAGCGGCGGCCTGGTCGACTTCGTCACCCACGGCATCGACGAGGAGCTGCACGCGAAGATCGGGAACCTCCCGCGCGGCCACGGCATCCTCGGCCTGCTGATCGAACACCCGGAGCCGATCCGCCTCTCCCACATCTCCGACCACCCCAAGTCCTACGGCTTCCCGCCGCACCACCCGCCGATGGAGCGCTTCCTCGGCGTCCCGGTCCGGATCCGCGGCACCGTCTTCGGCAACCTGTACCTCACGGAGAAGGCGGGCGGCGTCGACTTCACCCTCCAGGACGAGCGGCTCGTGATGGCGCTGGCCTCGGCGGCCGGCTTCGTGATCGAGAACGCCCGCGACTACTCCCAGAGCGAGCGGCGCCGCCAGTGGCTGGAGGCCACCGCCCAGATCAACGACGCGCTCCAGCCTCCGGTGCGTCTCGACGACGCGCTGCGCCAGATCGCGATCGGCGCCCGCCGGGTCTCTGCCGCCGGCGCCGTGGCGGTGGTACGTCGATCCGCGGACTCCGGCCACGACATCGCCGCGTGGGACGGCCGGCGCATCGAGGACCTCGCCCCGCTCGTGACCTCCCTGGAGAGCCAGATCGCCGGCGCCGAGGACGAGGCGAACGTCGTCGTCGTCCCCCAAGGCGCCGAGCGGACCGTCGTACTCGTGCCTCTGCGGGCCCACCTCGCGCCCGACGGGGTCCTGCTCGTGCTTCTCGACGGTGGCCGCGGGTCGCTCGAGACCGACGAGGCCGAGCTGCTCGCGTCGTTCGCCGACCAGGCAGCGCTCGCGCTCGACCGGGCGCAGGCGATCTCCGACCGGCAGGAGCTGATGCTGGTCTCGGACCGGGACCGGATCGCGCGCGACCTGCACGACCTGGTGATCCAGCGGCTGTTCGCGACCGGCCTCGCGCTGCAGGGCGCGCGGCGGATCGCGCTGAGCGAGGAGGTGCGGGAGCGGCTCGACAGCGCGGTGGCCGACCTCGACGTCACGATCCGCGACATCCGCTCCACGATCTTCGAGCTGCAGCACGCCCACGAGCTGTCGCTGCGCGGTGAGGTGCGCGGCCTGGTCAAGGAGTACGTCCCGGTGCTCGGGTTCACCCCGATGGTGCGCACGTCGGGGCCGCTCGACACCGCGGTGCCGAAGGAGAAGGCCGACCAGCTGCTGGCCGTGCTCCGCGAGGCGCTCTCCAACGTCGCCCGGCACGCCGAGGCGGACGCCGCGGTCGTGGAGGTGGAGGCGAGCGCCGACATGGTCATGCTCCGGGTCGCGGACAACGGCAAGGGTCTTCCGGCCGAGCGTCAGGAGAGCGGCCTGCGCAACGCCCGCCGGCGCGCGTCGGACAACGGCGGCTCGCTGCGTCTCCTGCCGGAGGAGCCGCACGGGACGGTCCTGGAGTGGACGGTCCCGATCGGCGGCTCTGAGCCGGTGCGCTAGTCCACGGCGGGGACCACGACCACCGGAGTCTCCGCGTAGTGCAGGACCGCCCGTGCCACGGAGCCGATGGCGAATCCTCCGAAGATGCCGGCGGCATGTCTGCCCAGGACTACGAGCTGGGCGTCCTGGGCGGCCTCGAGGACGGCGCTTGCCGGGTGCTTGTGCAGCCGCATCGGGCGCAGCACCACGTCGGGGTAGCGCTCGGTCCAGGTGGCCAGGACCTCGTCGAAGCGCCGGTCGGCCTCCAGGTGCGCCTCGGTGTCGATCGCCGACGCGGCCGCGGCGTCCCAGGTGTAGGACGCGGGAGTCTCCCAGCCGTGCACGGCGACGACCGGCACCCGCAACCGCCGAGCACGCCGGAACGCGACGTCGACCGAACGGGCGCCGACCTTGAACGGGTCCACACCCAGCACGACCGGGCGTTCCCGGTGCACGGTCACCTCCCAGCCGTCGGGCACGACCGCGACCGGGATGGGTGAGCGACCCGCGAGAGCGATGGACGTCGAGCCGACGAGGACGCGTGCGAAGCCACCGAGCCCACGCTTGCCCACGACGACCAGCCGGGCGGGCTCGGCCTCGGCGAGGAGCACCTCGACGGGGGCGCCGGCCGGTGCCCGGGTCTCCACCAGAGCCTCGTCCACGAGGGTCGCCGTCTCGGCGCGGACCCGGGCGAGCATGTCCAGGACCTCCCGCTCGCGGGTCTGGTGGGAGAAGTGCGGGCGGGGCACGACATGGTCGTGCAGGGCGGTCACCAGCACGAGCCCGCAGCCGTGCGCCGCGGCCTCGTGCGCTGCCCAGGCCACGGCGCTGCGGTTCCGGTCGGAGCCGTCCACGGCGACGACGACCGGCTCGTGGGTCTTGTCCCACTCGCCGGTCGTCGCTGGCGTGGCCTCGATGGCCATCGATGCGTTCTCTCAGGTCACCGGAGGACGGGGTACTCGCGCACCAGGTGCGACTTCGCCCATGCCTTGCCGGCGCCCCAGGTGTCACCCGACAGCGTCAGGGCGAGGACCACGACGCTGATCGCGCCGAGCAGGTGGTCGTCGATGACGGGGTTGTTCTCGAGCGGCAGAGAGGCTACGTACATGAACAGGTAGAGCAGCGCGCCGGCCGCGGCGGCGATCCTCATCCCGATGCCCAGGGTCAGCGCGACCCCGATGCCCAGCAGACCGAGCATGAACAGCCAGTCGGCCCACGCTGCGCCGGCGAAGCTGGCGAAGAAGTCGTGGAACCACTTGCCCTCGGTGCCGTAGAGCAGGAAGCCCTCGGTCGGGCTGCCGCCGTTGATCCAGGCCGCTTCACCGAACCGGTCGACGACCTCGGCGCCGGTGTCCGGGTTGGTGGACACGCCGGTGTGGAAGCCGAGGGCGAGCAGCTTGTCGAAGAAGGCCCAGAGGAACGTCAGACCGAAGCCGATGCGGAGTACGGCGAGAGCCTTGCGAGCGGCGTCGGACCGGACCATCTCCGGCTCGTAGACGACGTCCTCGATAGCGGTGTGGCGGTGCAGTGTGGCCATCTCGATGTTCCTTCCTTGCCTCGAGTTTCAGAACTGGTCGTTTCTGACGACACCAACACTGGCCCAGACAGGGTTCGGCTGAGAGTGCCGAGGGACACGACCTCGCGGGCCCAAGGTCCCGCGCGAAACCGGACTATCCGCGCAGGCGGAGGAGGCGGTACGCCGCGCCCAAGGCCAGCACCACGGCTCCCGACACCAGGGCAGCCGCCGGGACCGTGGCCGCGAGGGTCACGCAGCCGACGGCACCGAGCACCTGCAGGGCCCGCGGGTAGCGACGGTGCGGAGACGCCTGGGTCAGGGCGGCGAGGTTGGCGACGAGGTAGTACAGCAGGACGCCGAAGGCCGAGAACCCGATCGCCCCGCGCAGGTCCACGGTGAGCACGAGCACGCACACCGCGGCGGCCACCGCGACCTCCGCGTGGTGCGGCGCGTGGAAGCGCGGATGCACCCCCGCCAGCCAGCTCGGCAGGTCACCGTGCCGGGCCATCGCCAAGGTCGTCCGGCCGACTCCTGCGACGAGCGCGAGCAGCGCTCCGAGCGACGCCGCGGCGGCGCCGGTGCGCACGAGCGGCGAGGTCCAGCCCCAGCCGGTGCTCTCCACGGCGTCCGCCAGCGGGGCCGACGAGGCGGCGGTGCCGTCGGGTCCGAGCACGGCGAGCACCGTGGCGCCCACGATGGCGTAGAGGAGCACGGCTGCCCCCAGGGCGATGGTGACCGCCCGGGGGATCGTGCGGCGGGGCTCGCGGACCTCCTCCGCCAGGGTCGCGATCCGGGCGTAGCCGGCGAACGCGAAGAAGAGCAGCCCTGCCGACTGCAGCACGCCGTACACACTCTGCGGTCCACCGGCCGGCGACAGCCGTCCCGCCTCTGGTGAGCCGCCGGCGAGGCTCACGACGACCGCGGTGCCGAGTACCGCCAGCACGAGGGTGACGATGACGCGGGTCGCCTGGGCGGTGCGCGTGATGCCGCGGTAGTTGACCGCGGCGACCCCGACGACGGCCACCAGGGCAGCCGGCCGCTGCCACGCCTCCGGTACGACGTACGCCGCGAACGTGAGGGCCATCGCCGCGAGGCTGGCCGTCTTCCCGATGACGAAGCCCCAGCCCGCGAGGAAGCCCCACCACTCGCCGAGACGCTCCCGGCCGTAGAGGTAGGTGCCCCCCGAGGTCGGGTACTGCGCGGCGAGCTGCGCGGACGCCGTCGCGTTGCAGTACGCGACGACGGCCGCGACGAGAAGGCCGACGAGGAGCCGGCTCCCGGCGACGGCCGCCGCGGGCGCGAACACGGCGAAGACCCCGGCGCCGACCATGGACCCGAGGCCGAGGAGGACGGCGTCGCCCGTGCCGAGACGGCGCTCGAGGGCAGGGGAGCCGCTCACCTGCGCCCGCGATGGGTCAGCGGAGCAGCTTGGCGGCGAGCACGGCCGCCTGCGTGCGGCGCTCGAGGCCGAGCTTGGCGAGGATGCTCGACACGTAGTTCTTCACGGTCTTCTCCGCGAGGAACAGCCGCTCGCCGATCTGGCGGTTCGTGAGGCCCTCGGCGATCAGCGCGAGGATCTTGCGCTCCTGCTCGGTGAGGGCGGCCAGCTCCTCGTTGACCTCCGGGCCCTTGCGGACGCGCTCGAGGACCCGGGCGGTGAGAGCGGGGTCGAGCAGCGACTGACCCGCGGCGACCCGGCGCACACCGTCGATCAGGTCGTTGCCCGCGATCTGCTTCAGGACGTACCCGGCGGCGCCGGCCAGGATCGCCGCGAAGAGCGCCTCGTCGTCGTCGTAGCTGGTGAGGATCAGCGCCTTGATGGTCGGGTCGATGGAGCGGACCTCGCGGCAGACGTCGATGCCGCTGCCGTCGGGCAGCCGGCCGTCGAGCACCGCGACGTCGGGCCGGAGCGCGGGGATCCGGGCGATCGCCTCCTTCACGGAGCCGGACTCACCCACCACCTCGATGTCGCCCTCGCTCTCGAGCAGGTCGTGCAGCCCTCGACGGACGACCTCGTGGTCGTCGAGGAGGAAGACGCGGATCGGGGTGTCAGCCATAGTGCATTTCTACAGGGCGTTCCCCCCGTTTGCACGCCAGGCGGGCCGAAGGTCCCTCGCGTCGTGGTCCGTATGCCCTTTCACGGGTCCGACCGCACGAACAGCCTTGACGCATGGACATGTCAGTGGTGCACGGCTCGATCGTGGTCGGGGTCGACGGCTCGGAGCCCGCGGCGGCCGCGTTGGACTGGGCGACGCGACAGGCATCGCTGGAGAACCGGCCGCTGACCGTCGTCCACGGCTGTGGGCTGCCCGGCGCGATGCAGGACTTCGAGGACATCGTCGCCAACGAGCGCGGCCTGAGGTCCGTCGGGCGCTCGATCGTCCGCGAGGCGGTCCAGGACGTGCGGCTGGCCGACCCCACGATCGGCGTCAAGAGCGTGGTGACCATGGGGCACCCTGAGACGGTGCTTCTCGAGGCGTCGGAGAGCGCGGACATGCTCGTGGTCGGCGCCCGTGGCCGGGGCACCGTGGCCAGCGCGTTGCTCGGCTCGGTGAGCGCCGTCGTGGCGCGTGAGTCGGCGTGCCCGGTGGTCATCGTGCGGGGGTTCGACGAGCGCGACGAGGGGGAGGAGCCGCGACGGGTCGTGGTCGGTGTCGACGGGACGCCGGTGTCCACGGCTGCGGTCGAGTTCGCGTTCCGGATGGCTTCGGTGTGGGGTGCCCCGCTGACCCTGGTGCACGCGACGTGGGACCTGCGGGAGCAGGCGTCCTCCCTGATCGACCTGCGCAGCTACGCGGAGAAGGTGAACCTCAGCGAGGAGGAGGAACGGCTGGTCTCGGAGACGGTGGCGGGGCTGTGTGAGAAGTATCCCGACGTCGCGGTGACCGAGAGCTACCGGCGTGGTGAGCCGGTGCGCCGGCTCGTGGAGGCCTCCCGGGACGCGAGTCTCGTGGTCGTGGGGACACGCGGTCGGCGTCTGCTCGCGACCACGCTTCTTGGTTCGGTCAGCCGCGGGGTGGTGGAGCGGGCCTACTGCCCGGTGGCGGTGGTCAGGCCCTAGGTGCCCGACTCGTCCCGAGCAGCCGGTGTTGTCCGAGCCGGCGGAGCTGTCCGCGCGCAGACGCGACGATGGCCCGGTCGGTTGCGACCGGGCCATCGTTCGGGGGTGGTGTTACGGGTGACGCGTCACGTGAAGAGCGAGACGCCGCCGGGGCCGACGAGCAGGCCCAGGATGATCAGCACGATGCCCATCAGGACACCGCCGCGGACCAGGGTCACGATGCCCCAGACCACGAGAATCACAGCAAGAATCCATAGCAAGAATGTCATGTCGTTGTTCCCTCCTTCGTGATCACAGTGGTGCCCCGGGGCGTATGACTTCAAACCTCTTAGGCTTCAACCGTGACCTACACGAGCGAGCATCCCATCTTCTACGTCACCGTCGACCTGGTGGTCTTGACCATCCGCGACGGTGTGCTCTGCGCGCTCGTGGTGAAGCGGGGGAGCGACCCGTACCAGGGCCGGTGGGCGCTGCCGGGTGGCTTCGTGGAGCCGGACGAGAACCTCGGCGACGCCGCGCGCCGTGAGCTCGAGGAGGAGACGTCGGTGCGGCTGGAGCAGGCCCGGCTCGAGCAGCTGGCGTCGTACGGCGACCCCGACCGCGACCCTCGGGGCCGCGTGGTCAGCGTCGCCTGGCTCGCGGTCGTCCCCCAGGGAACCGATCCCATGGCGGGGTCGGACGCTGCGGCGGCGGAGTGGCGGCCGGTCGAGGGCCTGCTGGAGGACGACGCGATGGCGTTCGACCACAGGCGGATCCTGGCCGACGGTGTCGAGCGCGCACGTTCGAAGCTGGAGTACACCGCGCTGGCGACCGCCTTCGTGGCGCCGGAGTTCACGATCGCCGAGCTGCGGTCGGTCTACGAGGTGGTGTGGGGGGTGGCGCTGGACCCGGGGAACTTCCACCGCAAGGTCACCGGGGCCGGGTTCCTCGAACCGACGGGGAGAAGCGTGCAGCGCGGACCCGGTCGCCCCGCGGCGTTGTTCCACCACGTGCGGGGTGCCGACGAGCTCTACCCGCCGTTGACCCGGTCCGCGCTGCGCTAGCGTGCTGCCTGCTCCTGGCTGACTGCGCCGAAGGCGGTCAGACCTGCTGGTTGGCGATCGTGAACTGAACGCCTCCGGACTGGTCGACCTGGGCGTCGAGGATCTTGTCGTCGAGGGTGACGGCCGCGGTCTCCTCGAGGAAGACGCGGGCCCCTTCCTCCTCCAGGACCTGGTCCCCGGGCTGCGGGGCATCGGTCGGCATCACGTGCAGCGCAGGGCTGTCCGGGGCGTCCTGGCTGATCCGCAGGCCCGCCTGGTCGCTGCCGCTGGCCTGCTCGACGATGGTCTTGACGACGTTGTTGGCGTTCTCGGTGAGAGTGAGCACGACGTGCCTTTCGCTTGAGTGCGTCGGTCCACTCCACCGTGCCCACATCGCGGCCGCGACTTCAACCCCGCGGGGGACGCCCGGGCGTGTCGCCGGCGGGAATCGGGTTGTCCAGGACGCATAGACTCGTCTGGTTATGTCTGAGGCCGGTTCGCAGGAGCGTCGTACCCAGGGCTCCCCGCAGCCGAGCGGAGGGAACCGCGGCAGGCGGCGGGGTCCCGGTGGGAAGGGCGGCCGGCGCGGCGAGGGGGCCAGGCGTCCCGAGCGGCGGCGGCACCGGTTCACCCCCGAGCAGGTCGAGGCCCGCAAGGCGCTGGTGCCGACGATCCACTACCCGCCCGAGCTCCCGGTCGCCGAGCGGCGCGAGGACATCGCCGCCGCGATCCGCGACAACCAGGTCGTGGTCGTCGCGGGCGAGACCGGTTCGGGCAAGACCACGCAGCTTCCGAAGATCTGTCTCGAGCTCGGCCGCGGTGTGCAGGGTCTGATCGGTCACACGCAGCCCCGACGGATCGCCGCGCGCAGCGTCGCGGAGCGGATCGCCGAAGAGCTCGGCACCGAGCTCGGGAGCACCGTCGGCTACCAGGTCCGGTTCACGGACCGGTCGAGCTCCGACACCCTGGTCAAGCTGATGACCGACGGCATCCTGCTCAACGAGCTGCAGCACGACCGGATGCTCTCGGCGTACGACACGCTGATCATCGACGAGGCACACGAGCGCAGCCTCAACATCGACTTCATCATCGGGTACCTCAGGCAGCTGCTGCCGAAGCGGCCGGACCTGAAGGTGATCATCACCTCCGCGACGATCGACCCGGAGCGCTTCGCGACACACTTCGCGCGGCCCGACGGGACGCCGGCGCCGATCGTCGAGGTCTCGGGGCGCACCTACCCGGTCGAGGTCCGCTACCGGCCGCTGGTCGAGGAGACGTACGACGACCCCGACATCGGCGCTGAGGGCGAGGTCGTGATCAAGGACCAGACCGAGGCGATCGTCGACGCGGTCAAAGAGCTCGTCGACGAGGGCCCCGGCGACATCCTGGTGTTCCTCCCTGGGGAGCAGGAGATCCGCGACACCGCCGACGTGCTGGCGAAGGTCAAGCCGAGGCGGGCCGTCGACGAGTTCGACGTGGTGCCGTTGTACGCGAGGCTCTCCAGCGCCGAGCAGCACAAGGTGTTCGAGCACCACACCGGGCGCCGGGTCGTGCTCTCCACCAACGTCGCGGAGACCTCGCTGACCGTGCCGGGCATCCGGTACGTCGTCGACGCCGGCTTCGCCCGCATCTCCCGCTACTCCTTCCGGACCAAGGTGCAGCGGCTGCCGATCGAGCCGATCAGCCAGGCCTCCGCCAACCAGCGCAAGGGCCGCTGCGGCCGGGTCGAGGCCGGCATCTGCATCCGGCTCTACTCCGAGGAGGACTTCGAGAGCCGGCCGGAGTTCACCGACCCCGAGATCCTGCGCACCAACCTCGCCTCGGTGATCCTGCAGATGACCGCGCTCGGCCTCGGCGACGTGGCCCGCTTCCCGTTCGTCGACCCGCCGGACCAGCGGAACGTGAAGGCGGGCGTCCAGCTCCTCGAGGAGCTCGGTGCCCTCGACCCCCGGGAGAAGGACCCGCGCCGGCGGCTGACCAGGCTCGGCCGGCAGCTCGTGGTGCTCCCGATCGACCCGCGCCTGGCCCGGATGGTGGTCGAGGCGGACCGGCTCGGCTGCCTGCGCGAGGTGCTCGTGATCGCTGCCGCGCTGTCGATCCAGGACCCGCGCGAGCGGCCCGCGGACTTCCGTCCGCAGGCGGACCAGGCGCATGCCCGGTTCCGTGACGAGACCTCCGACTTCATGACACTGACGAACCTCTGGCGCTACGTCAGGGACCAGCAGCGCGCCCTGTCGTCGAGCGCGTTCCGGCGGATGTGCAAGGCGGAGTACCTCAACTACCTGCGGATCCGGGAGTGGCAGGAGCTCGAGGCGCAGCTGCGCCAGGTCGCCAAGCAGCTCGAGCTGAACGTCGGCCACCCCGCCGACGTCCCGGACGCCGACGCGATCCACCAGGCGCTGCTGTCCGGGCTGCTCTCCCACATCGGCCTGCGC
>DASTPU010000204.1:0-7499 GCA_035762105.1 Nocardioidaceae bacterium
CGTTTCGACCGCTCGAGGACGCGGGAGGAGATCTACTCGATCGACACCCCTCCCCCGACGGTGTCCGGGTCGCTCCACGTGGGGCATGTCTTCTCCTACACGCACACCGACCTCATCGCGCGCTTCCAGCGGATGCGCGGCAAGGAGGTCTTCTACCCGATGGGCTGGGACGACAACGGTCTGCCCACCGAGCGCCGCGTTCAGAACTACTTCGGCGTGCGCTGCGACCCCTCGCTCCCCCACGACGACGACTTCACGCCGCCGGAGAAGCCGGACCCGAAGAAGCAGGTCCCGGTCAGCCGGCAGAACTTCATCGACCTGTGCGAGCAGCTCGTCGAGGAGGACGAGAAGACCTTCGAGGAGCTGTGGCGCAAGGTCGGCCTCTCCGTCGACTGGACGCAGACCTACACCACGATCGGTGAGGAGTCGCGGGTCGCGAGCCAGCGGGCGTTCCTGCGCAACTTCGCCCGCGGCGAGGCCTACTCCACCGACGCCCCGACGCTGTGGGACGTCACGTTCCAGACCGCCGTCGCGCAGGCTGAGCTGGAGGCCCGCGAGTACCCCGGCGCCTACCACCGCGTCGCCTTCCATCCCACGACTGGGTCCGACGGGCCGATCTTCATCGAGACCACCCGGCCCGAGCTGATCCCGGCCGTCGTCGCGCTGATCGCACACCCCGACGACGAGCGCTACAAGCACCTGTTCGGCACCACGGTCGCCTCGCCGGTCTTCGGTGTGGAGATCCCGGTCCTGTCCCACGAGGCCGCCGAGCCCGACAAGGGCGCCGGCATCGCGATGTGCTGCACCTTCGGTGACCTCACCGACGTCCAGTGGTGGCGCGAGCTGCAGCTCCCGGTCCGCACCGTCATCGGCCGCGACGGCCGGCTGCACCGGGAGACCCCGCCGTGGCTCTCGCACGAGCCCGCCGCCACCGCCTACGCCGACCTTGCCGGCAAGACCACCTTCAGCGCCCGCGAGGCGATGGTCGAGAAGCTCCGCGAGACCGGCGACCTCGAGGGTGAGCCGAAGTCCACGCAGCGCATGGCGAACTTCTACGAGAAGGGCGACAAGCCGCTCGAGATCGTCTCGACCCGCCAGTGGTACATCCGCAACGGCGGGCGTGACCGCGAGCTGCGCGCCGAGCTGATCGACCGGGCCGGCGAGATCACGTGGCACCCGGACTACATGAAGCACCGCTACACCAACTGGGTCGAGGGCCTCAACGGCGACTGGCTGGTCTCGCGGCAGCGCTTCTTCGGCATCCCGTTCCCGGTCTGGTACCCCCTCGACGACGAGGGCGAGCCCGACTTCGACCACCCGCTGATGCCGTCCGAGGCCGAGCTGCCGGTCGACCCGTCGTCGCAGGCGCCCCGCGGGTACGACGAGGACCAGCGTGGGAAGCCCGGTGGGTTCGTCGGCGACCCCGACGTGATGGACACCTGGGCGACGTCGTCGCTGTCACCGCAGATCGTCACCGGCTGGGAGCGCGACCAGGACCTGTTCGAGCGGACCTTCCCGATGGACCTGCGCCCGCAGGCCCACGACATCATCCGCACCTGGCTCTTCGCCACGGTCGTCCGCGCGCACCATGAGAACGGCGTCGCCCCGTGGGCGCACGCCGCGATCTCCGGCTTCGTGGTCGACCCGGACCGGAAGAAGATGAGCAAGTCCAAGGGCAACGTGGTCGTCCCGACCGACATCCTGGACAAGTACGGCGCCGACGCGGTCCGCTGGCGCGCCGCGCTCGCCCGTCCCGGCGCGGACTCCCCCTTCGACGAGACCCAGATGAAGGTCGGCCGTCGTCTGGCGATGAAGGTCCTCAACGCCTCGAAGTTCGTCCTGGGCCTCGGGGCGGTCGAGACCTCCACCGCCGCGGTCACCGCTCCGGTCGACGCGGCGATGCTCGGCGGTCTCGCCAACGTCGTCGCCAAGGCCACCGAGTCGTTCGAGGCCTACGACTACACGACCGCGCTCGAGGTCACCGAGAAGTTCTTCTGGGAGTTCTGCGACGACTACCTCGAGCTGGTCAAGGAGCGGGCGTACGGCGGACGGGGCGACGAGCCCGCCGCCTCCGCGAAGGCCGCCCTGGCCATCGCCCTCGACGTCCAGCTGCGCCTCCTCGCGCCCTTCCTCCCCTACGTCACGGAGGAGGTCTGGTCGTGGTGGCGCGACGGGTCGATCCACCGTGCCCCGTGGCCCACGGCGGCCGACCTGGGCTCCGCCTCGGCGAGCCGCCCGGCGATGCTCACCGCGGTGTCCGCCGTACTCACCGGCATCCGCGGCGCCAAGTCGCAGGCCAAGGTCAAGATGCGCACGGCGCTCTCGGCGGTCACGGTCACCGGCCCGGCCGAGTCCGTCGCACTGGCCGAGCAGGTCTCGGAGGACCTGCGCGCCGCCGGCAACATCACCGGCGACCTGACCTTCGTCGAGTGCGGCGAGGAGATCACCGTCGACGCCCAGATCGCGGAGGTCGCCGAACAGCCCGAGGCCTGACCGGGCACCACGCGTGACCGCTCAGGCACCGCCCAGCGTGGCGCAGTGGTCGGGGACGTAGGTCGTGTGCTCTCGCGGCGGGCGCTCGTAGCCCTTCGGCTTCGGCCGCGCGGGCAGCTCGAGGGCGGGCGGCGGGACCTCCACGTAGGGGATGGTCGACAGCAGGTGCGCCATCATGTTGAGCCGGGCGCGCTTCTTCACGTCGCTCTCCACGACGTACCAGGGGGCCTCGGGAATGTCGGTGTGGACCATCATCTCGTCCTTCGCGCGTGAGTAGTCCTCCCAGCGGGTGATCGACTCGAGGTCCATCGGCGACAGCTTCCACTGCCGCATCGGATCCTCGAGCCGGGACTTGAAGCGTCGCTGCTGCTCCTGGTCGCTCACCGAGAACCAGTACTTGCGCAGCAGGATCCCGTCCTCGACGAGCAGACGCTCGATGATCGGGCACTGGTGGAGGAAGCGGCGGTACTCGAGGGGGGTGCAGTACCCCATGACCTTCTCCACCCCGGCGCGGTTGTACCAGGAGCGGTCGAACAGCACGATCTCACCGGCGCTCGGCAGGTGCTCGATGTAGCGCTGGAAGTACCACTGCCCCCGCTCTCGCTCGGTCGGCGCCGGCAGCGCGGCGATGCGGGCGACCCGCGGACTGAGGTACTGCGTGATCCGCTTGATGGTGCCGCCCTTGCCGGCGGCGTCGCGTCCCTCGAAGACGACGACGATGCGCCGGCGCTCGGTCTTCACCCACTCCTGAATCTTCACGAGCTCGGCCTGGAGTCGGTACAGCTCGGCCTCGTAGACAGCCTTGGGCAGGCTCCGACCGGCGTCGTCGTGGCGCCTGTGCTGCTTGGCCATGCTGCAGCCTAGCCGGGGATCGGCCTCTCCCCCGTGCCTTCGACACGGACGTCAGCTCCGGTTGAGCCAGGCCTCGAACGCGTCGAACGTGTAGGGCCGGCCGAGGAAGTCCTCGACGAGGTCGGCGGCGTCCTTCGAGCCGCCCGCGGCGAGGATCCGGTCGCGGTACCGGTGGGCCACCTCGGCGTCGAACAGGTTGCCGTGGTCGAACGCCGAGAACAGGTCCTTCGCGATCACCAGGCTCCACATATACGTGTAGTAGGCCGAGGAGTAGCCCTCCAGGTGCCCGAAGGAAGCGTGGAAGTGCGTGTCCGGGACGTAGCCGAACAGGTCGTACCGCCCCTGTAGCTCCCGGACGACCGCGGTGACGTCCTCCGGTACCCGGTGGTGCACGTTGTAGGAGAGCGCGGCGTAGAACATCTGGGTGCGCGCGAGGTAGCCCTTGCCGAACTCCTCGGCCTTGCGCATCTTCGCCACCAGCTCGGCGGGGATCGGCTCACCGGCGGCGTTCGTCGCGAACGACCGCAGCACGTCGGCGTCCCAGGCCCACTCCTCCAGCATCTGCGACGGGGCCTCGACGAAGTCCCACTCGGTGGCGACGCCCGAGAACCGCGCCCAGGCGTGCCGGCCGGCGAGGACGTGGTGCACCAGGTGGCCGAACTCGTGGAACAACGTGACGACGTCGTTGTGCTCCATCAGGCCGCGCGGGAAGTTGCACACGAGAACGCCCTCGGCGAGCTGCCGGTCGCGGATGCCCGGCGTCAGGTCGAACTGCGCCGCGTGCTTGTACTTCCCCTCCCGGGCGTGGAGGTCCAGGTAGATCCGGCCGAGCTGCACGCCGTCGGCCGCGACGTCGTACACCGCGACGTCCTCGTGCCAGCGCGGCGCGTCGGACACCTCGGTGTACTCGAGCCCGAACAGCCTGCCGGTCACCGAGAGCAGGCCGGCGCGGACCTTCGTGAAGTCGAAGTACTCGCGCACCCGTTGCGCGTCGACGTCGAAGTTCTCCCTGCGGATCACCTCGCCGTAGAAGGCCTTGTCGGTGCTGTCCACCGACGTCACACCCGGGTGGTCCTGCTGGAGCCGGCGGAGCAGCACGCCGTAGTCGCGACGCGCCGACTCCTCGGCCACCTCGGTGATCCGCTCGATGAAGTCCGGGATCGCATCGCCCTTGCCGATCATCTTGACCTCGGCGTCGTAGGACGCCCAGTCCGGGTAGCCGAGGATCCGGGCGTGCTCGTCACGCAGCCGCAGCAGCTCGACCAGCACCGCGTCGTTCTGCGGCCAGGCCCGGTTGAGGAACGCGCCGAGCAGCTCGCGCCTGGCCTCCCGGTCCTGGGCGAACGTCATGAACGGCAGGTAGTCGGGGTAGTCGGTCGTGATCGTGACCTTGCCGTCCTCCCCGACCGGGTGCGCCTCGACATAGTCGGCCGGCAGCCCCGCAAGGCGGTCGGGGTCGAGCACGACGGTGCGAACGTCGTCGCGGATGTTCTTCGAGAACCCCTGGGACAGCTCGGTCTCCCGCTCGGCCAGGGCACGGATCCGCTCGCGGACCTCCTCGCCCTGGTCCACGCCCGCCCGTCGGAAGTCGCGCAGCGCGAGCTCCAGCACGCGGTTGCCCTGCTCGTCGAGCCAGCTCGGGTCGACCGCGGCGAGCACGTCGTACAGCTCGCGGTCGAGACCGATCTCGGTCAGCAGCTTGTGGGCCTCCTGCTCGCCGGCCTCGGCACGGGTCCGCACCGACTCGTCGGGATGCACCTGCGCCATCAGCGAGGAGACCGCGAACGCATTGCCCAGCGCGAGGTTCACGTCGTTCCACAGCGCGAGGGCCTCGAGGCCGTTCTCGGGCGCGGCCGCCTTGAGCCTCGTCACGATGTCGCGTGCCCGGGCGAGCTGGTCGTCGCACCTGGCGGTGAACCATGCCTCCCAGTCGGCGTCAGGAGCGGGCAGTCCGAGGGGCTGCAGGGGCTGCGGGTGCGTGGTCACCCGGCGACTCTAGCCACGGCGCAGGGAGTTCGAAAGCAGGTTATGCGGGATCGGCTCCACGGGTGCGCCTCGGTGCGTCGTCGCCTGTCAGCGCGAGGCGGTGCGCGACGGAGCGAAGCCCACGCTCGCCCAGCCACGCTGCGCGGCCCGACGCTGGTGAGCGCGCCGCGCTGCCCGGTCTGCCCGGTCAGTGTCCAGGCGGGGAGCCGCCTGGTCGGAGAGGTTCGCACCGCCGAGCGCCTGCCCCTCGGCGGCGGTCCTCGACATCATCCGCGGCTGCTCGGACGGAGCAGCGTCGCGGGTGTCGGCGTTGCCGGTGGAGGGCTGGCCGGCGTTCCGGGCCGGCGAAGGCCGGCGAACGTCCGCCCGGTCCCTGTCGTCGGCGGCGCGGTATGCCTTCGGGCCGCCTCGGCGCTCGTCGCTTCGGCCCGGACCGGCCTCGGCCGCTCGTCCGGCGGGCTCGTCGGCGAGGTGAGTGCGCTCGGCCGGCGGCGACACCTCGGAGGGCTCGGAACGGTCACCGCGCAGCGCCCGGTCGAGCGGGCTGAACCTGGGCCCGAACGCCGCCGTGCGGATCGCCTCCCCCACCCCCGGCACATCGGCGGCGAGTGTCCCCTGCCCCCGGACACCGGTGCCGATCACGGTGGCGAGGAACCGTCCCGCCTGTGCCTCGGCGCGCTGGATCCCGACGATCGCGGCGGCGGCGAGCGCGAGTACCACGAAGGCCACCACGGGCTTGCGGTGGTCGGCACTCACGCTGGCTTCTCCCCGAGACGGAACAGGGGGCACCTCGACGAGGAGCCCCGGACGGACTCGTCCATCCTCCCTGCTCCGGACCCCGACGTCCCGGGAACGCGGAAACCGGTGCATTGCCTGCGTCACACGCAGGCGGGCCGGGTCAGGCCGACTTCTTCTTCTTCGACTCCGGCTCGCGCGGCACCAGGGTGGGGTTCACGTTGTCGCTGACGACCTCGCCGGTGACGACGACCTTGGCGACGTCCTCGCGGGACGGCACGTCGTACATCACGTGCAGCAGGACCTCCTCGATGATCGCCCGGAGACCACGGGCACCCGTACCGCGCACCATCGCCAGGTCTGCCACCGCGTCGACGGCGTCAGGCGTGAACTCGAGCTCCACACCGTCGAGCTCGAAGAGCTTCTGGTACTGCTTCACGAGCGCGTTGCGCGGCTGGGTGAGGATCGCGACGAGCGCCTCGCGGTTGAGCTTCTCGACCGTGGCGATGACCGGCAGACGGCCGATGAACTCGTGGATCAGACCGAACTTCATGAGGTCCTCGGGCATGACCTCGGAGAAGATCTGCTCCATGTCGCGCTCCTCCTTGGAGAGGAGGTCGGCACCGAAGCCCAGGGTCTTCTTGCCGATGCGCTGCTCGACGATGTGCTCGAGACCGGCGAACGCGCCGCCCACGATGAACAGGATGTTCGTCGTGTCGATCTGGATGAACTCCTGGTGCGGGTGCTTGCGACCGCCCTGCGGCGGCACCGACGCGGTGGTGCCCTCGAGGATCTTCAGCAGCGCCTGCTGCACGCCCTCGCCGGACACGTCGCGCGTGATGGAGGGGTTCTCCGCCTTGCGGGCCACCTTGTCGATCTCGTCGATGTAGATGATGCCGGTCTCGGCCTTCTTGACGTCGTAGTCCGCGGCCTGGATCAGCTTGAGGAGGATGTTCTCGACGTCCTCACCGACGTAGCCGGCCTCGGTCAGCGCCGTGGCGTCGGCGATCGCGAACGGCACGTTGAGCATCCGCGCCAGCGTCTGCGCGAGGTAGGTCTTGCCGCAGCCGGTCGGGCCGATCACCAGGATGTTGGACTTGGCCAGCTCGACCGCGTCGTCCTTGGCGTGGCGGCCGGTGGCGACACCTGCCTGGACCCGCTTGTAGTGGTTGTAGACGGCCACCGCGAGCGCCTTCTTGGCGTTCTCCTGGCCGATCACGTAGGAGTTGAGGAACTCGAAGATCTCGCGAGGCTTGGGGAGCTCTTCGAGGCCTACGTCGGAGCCCTCGCTCAGCTCCTCCTCGATGATCTCGTTGCAGAGGTCGATGCACTCGTCGCAGATGTAGACGCCAGGTCCTGCGATCAGCTTCTTGACCTGTTTCTGGCTCTTCCCGCAGAACGAGCACTTCAGCAGGTCGCCACCGTCACCGATG
>DASTPU010000205.1:0-6398 GCA_035762105.1 Nocardioidaceae bacterium
CCTCGAGCTTGCTGACGTCGCTGTCCTCGGCGTCGGGCGCGGTGTCGCTCTCCTCGTAGACGAAGAGCTCCTGGAGGTCCACCTCGACCTCGTCGGTCAGGGGCTCCAGGCACCGGACGCACTCGCCGGCCAGCTCCGCGACCGCGGTGCCGGTGACGAGGACGCCCTCCATGACCGCCTCGAGCCGCAGGTCGAACTCGACCGGCGATCCTTCGGGGACACGGAGAACCTCGATGCCAAGATCTGCAGGCGCCGGCGCCGTGAATGACACCTGTCGCTGCGACCCCGGGCGGCGGCCGAGCTCGCGTGTGTCGAGCACGAGCGGCGCTCTCGGGTCGAGAGACACGTAAACGTCACTTCCGTCGTCGGGCACAGCAGATCTTGGTCCACCCGTAACGCTGGGCGAACCGTCGACAAGCGTAGCGTCTGGGGGCATCGGCGACCAAAACGAGGAGCGCTGCTCCCCGGTGGCCGGGGCCGGTCAGCCCTCGAGGTGCTCGGGCAGCTTGATGCTGTTGATCTCTTCGTCGGTCAGCGAGTCGAGGGCGGAGCGGCCGGCCAGCCTCTCGCGGCCCCGCTTGACCGCCTCGATGGTGCGCTCGAGGGTGATCTCGAAGTTGGCCAGCTTGCCGTCGACGTAGTCGTCGGTCTCGCTGCGCAGGCCCTCGGCCTCGGCGCGTGCCTCGGCCAGCAGCTCGTCGGCACGCCGCTGGGCGATCTTGAACACCTCGGTGTCGGACGCGAGCCGCTCCCGCTCGTTGCGGGCGTCGGCGATCATCTGCTCGGCCTCCCGCCGGCCGTCGGTGAGGATCTCGTCCCGCTGCCGCTCGACCTTGTCGGCCTGGTCGAAGGCCTCGTCCATCGCTCGCTCCAGGTCCCCGAGCATGTCGAGAAGCTCCGCGCGGTTCATGACAACGGATGCAGACATCGGCATCGACCGAGCCTGTTCGACTGCCCGCCGGATCTCGGCAAGCTTGACGCGCACGTCCACGTTGACCTTTCTCAAAGCACCAGGGGAACCCCCGGTTTCTACCCGGAAACCGGCTCCCTCACCCCTGACGACGACGATACGTCGCCTAGGACGTTCGTCACAGTCTCGCTATTCCCGGGCGCGTTCGTCCAGCCGGGCGCGCAGCCGCTCGAGGACCAGCGGGGGGACGAGCGGTGACACGTCGCCGCCGAAGGTCGCCACCTCCTTCACCAGGCTCGAGGCAAGGAAGGAGTACTCCGGGCTGGTCGGGACGAACACCGTCTCCACCTGGGCGAGGCTGGAGTTCATCTGGGCCATCTGCAGCTCGTAGTCGAAGTCGCTCACCGCACGCAGGCCCTTGACGATCGCATGGATGTCGCGCTCGCGGCAGAAGTCGACGAGCAGCCCGTGGAACGCGTCGACCTTGACGTTGGGGAACTCCGAGCAGACGGCGGTGAGCATGTCGATGCGCTCCTCGACCGTGAACAGGCTCTTCTTCGACTTGTTGATCATCACGGCCACGGTGACCTCGTCGAACAGCGAACACGCCCGCTCGATGATGTCGATGTGCCCGTTCGTGACCGGGTCGAACGATCCAGGACACACGGCTCTGCGCACGGCTCTCCTCGGCTTCTCACGGCAGGGTGTCGGACGGCTCCCCCGGCTCTGAGGCGTGACCGTACCAAAGCGTGGTCTCGCCGTACTTCTTGGAACGCGCAGGCGAGAGGCCCTCGGGCCAGGCGACCTCGCCGCTGCGCGTGGAGCGCTCGACGACCACGACGGCGCCGTCGGCGAGCCACCCCTCGTGGACCAGTGCGGCGAGGTCGTCGTGCACCTCCCCGGTGGGGACGGCGTACGGCGGGTCGAGGAAGACCACGTCGTACGGCGCACGAGGCGGCCCGCCGAGGACCCGCGAGACCGCGCCCGTGACGACCTCGACCTGCGAGAAGCCGAGGGTGCGGACGTTGTCCTGGATGAGCGAGGTCGTGCGGCGGTCCTGCTCGACGAGCGTCACGACACCGGCGCCGCGCGACCTCGCCTCGAGGCCGACGGCGCCGGAGCCGGCGTACAGGTCGAGGAACCGTAGCCCGGTGATGGAGCCGAGCTCGGCGTCGAGGCTGGAGAAGAGCGCCTCGCGGACGCGGTCCGACGTCGGGCGGGTCCGCTCCCCCGCCGGCGCCTTGAGCCGTCGACCCCGCGCCGTCCCCCCGATGATCCTCGTCACGCCTTCTCCAGGTACTCGGCCTGCTGGGACTCGTCGAGACGGCGGACCGCGTCGGCGAGGGCGGCGTGCTGGCGCAGCGTGGGGTCGGCGGCGACCACCTCGACCGCGGCCTCGCGGGCGGCGACGATCTCGTCCTCGTGCTCGAGCACGGACAGGAGCTTCAGCCCCGACCGGCTGCCGGACTGGGCGGCGCCGAGCACGTCGCCCTCGCGGCGCTGCTCGAGGTCGACCCGGGAGAGCTCGAAGCCGTCGGTGGTCGCCGCGACCGCGGCCAGCCGGGCGAGCGCCGGGGTCTCCCGCTCGGCCTGCGTGACCAGCAGGCACAGGCCGGGATGGCCGCCGCGTCCCACCCGGCCGCGCAGCTGGTGGAGCTGGGAGACGCCGAACCGGTCGGCGTCGAGGACCACCATCACGGTCGCGTTGGCCACGTCGACGCCGACCTCGATCACCGTGGTGGCGACGAGGACGTCGACCGCGCCGTCGGCGAAGGCGCGCATGACGGCCTCCTTGCGGTCCGGCGTCATCCGACCGTGCAGGGAGTCGACCCGCAGCCCCTCGAGCGGCCCGGCCGCCAGCAGCGGCGCGATCTCCTCGACCGCCGCGAGCCGCACGTCACCCGGCTCCGCCTTGTCGTCGGGGTCCACGCGGGGGCACACGATGTAGACCTGGTGGCCCTTCGCGACCTCCTCGCGCACGCGCTCCCAGGCACGGTCCAGCCAGGTGGGCTGGTAGCGCATCGGGACCACGCTGCTCTGGATCGGCGCCCGTCCTGCCGGCAGCTCGGTCAGGGTCGAGGTCTCGAGGTCGCCGAAGACGGTCATCGCGACGGTCCGCGGGATCGGGGTGGCGGTCATGACCAGCACGTGCGGCCGGGACTCCCCGGCCTTGGCGGCGAGCGCGGCCCGCTGCTCGACCCCGAACCGGTGCTGCTCGTCGACGACGACGAGGCCGAGGTCGGCGAACTGGACGTGCTCCTCGAGCAGGGCATGGGTGCCGATCACGATGCCGGCCGCCCCCGACGCTGCGTCGAGCAGCGCCTCGCGGCGTGCGGCGGCGCCGAGCGAGCCGGTGAGGAGGGCGACGCCGGTCGCACCCTCGGCGCCGCCGAGCATGCCCGCGTCGGCGAGGTCGCCGAGCATCGCGGTGATCGACCGGTGGTGCTGCTGGGCGAGCACCTCGGTGGGAGCCAGCAGCGCCGCCTGCCCGCCGGAGTCCACGACGCGGAGCATCGCCCGGAGCGCGACCACGGTCTTGCCGGACCCGACCTCGCCCTGGAGCAGCCGGTGCATCGGGTGGCCGCCCGCGAGGTCGCCGAGGATCTGCTCGCTGACCTCCTGCTGGCCGGCTGTCAGCTCGAACGGCAGCCGGGCGTCGAACCGGTCGAGCAGCCCGCCCTCGCGACCGGTCCGGGCCAGCGCGGGGAGCAGGGCGAGCTCGGCCCGTCGGCGGGCCAGCACGGTCTGGGTGACGAAGGCCTCCTCGAAGCGCAGGGCGCGCTCGCCGGCCTTCTGGTCCTCCCAGGAGCCGGGACGGTGGATCCACTCCAGTGCCTGCCGGGTGCCGACCAGGCCCTGCGCGAGGCGGACCGCCGCGGGCACCGGCTCGGGCACGTCCTCGACGAGGTCGAGCGCCAGGGCGATGGCGTTCTGGATCTGCCAGGACTGGATGGACGCCGAGGCAGGGTAGAGCGTGATCAGGTCGGGCTGGCGCTCCCACGCGTCGAGGGCGGTCCCGTGGCCGTCGTCGTCCTCGCCCGCGAAGAGCTGGGTCTGCGGGTTGGTGAGCTGCCACTGGTTGCGGAACCGGCCGACCTTGCCCGAGAAGACGCCGTGCATGCCCGGTGAGATGTGCCTGGCCCGCCAGTCGGCGATGTGCTTCTTCTTGTCGAAGAAGGTGAGCATCAGCTCATGGTCGCCGGTGGCCACCACGACCTCGAGCCGGTAGGCCATCCGGCCGGTGCGGCGCTCGCGGTACTCGCGCGGCTGCACCGACAGCACCTGGGCGATCACGGTCACGTGCTCGTCGACCACGAGGGCGCCGAGGTCGCTGAGGCTGCCCTTGGGCACGTAGCGCCGCGGGTAGTGCCGCAGCAGGTCGCCGACGGTGTGGTAGCCGAACGCCTTCTCGATCTTCGGCGCGTGCTTGCCCGCCACGCTCGCCAGCTTCGAGTCCCACCTGATCGTCGGCACGGCCGGTCCCTACTCCACTCCCAGGAGCAACGGGTAGCGCTCCTGGCCACCGTCATACACCACGACGTCGACAGTCGGGTGCTCGGACGCGAGGTAGGCCGCGACCTCGCGTGCGAGGTCCTCGCCCTCCGCGCCGGCCACCACCGTGACGAGCTCGCCGCCACCGCCGAGGAGCCGCTCGACCACGTCCGTGGCGACCGTCCGGAGGTCCTGGCCGACGACGACGAAGTCGCCCTCGACGGCGCCGAGCACGTCTCCGGGCTCGCAGGGCCCGCCCGTGGTCATCGCCTGGCGAGACGCGACGGTGACCGCGCCGGACCGCGCATGGCGGGCCGCGGCGGTCATGTGCAGCACGTCCTCGTCGAACGTGCGGCCCGGCTCGTGGACGGCCAGCGCGGCGAGTCCCTGCACCTGGGTGCTGGTGGGGATGACGGCGACCCGGACGTGCCCGTCCTCGCGCGCGCTCTGGGCTGCCGCCTCGGCGACGGCGACGGAGTCCCGGTCGTTGGGCAGCACGATGATCTCGGCGGCGCCCGACGCCCCGATCGTCTCGAGGACCTGTCCCGTCGACGGCCGCCGACCAACGCTCGGCACGACGGTCGCGCCGGCCTCCGTGAACAGCCGCTCCAGCCCGGCACCGGCCGCGACGACGACGACCTTGCGCCCGGTGCGGCCGGGTGCGCGACGCTGCTCGGAGGCCACCGCCAGCTTCTCGATCTGCTCGGCGAAGTGGGTGACCCGGATCCGGTACGGACGCCCCGTCTCGATGCCCGCCTCCACCGCGGCGCCGACGTCGTCCACGTGGACGTGGACGTTCCAGAGGCCGTCACCACCGACGACCACGAGGGAGTCGCCGAGGGGGGCCAGCTTGCGCCGCAGCCCGGGCACGGCAGCGTCGTCGGCCTCGAGGAGGTACATCACCTCGTACGCCGGACCGTCGGGTCGAAGGTCGTCCGTGGGCAGCGGCACCGGGATCGCGTGCACGCCGAGCGACGCCGGCCGTCCGACGCTCCACTTGCCGGTCACGGCCGTCTCCGCCGCGTCGAGCACGACGCACAGGCCCCTGCCGCCGGCGTCCACGACACCTGCGTCGCGGAGCGTCTTGAGCTGTTCCGGCGTGTGCGCGAGCGCCTCCCTGGCGGCGGCCGCGGCGGCCCGGATCACGTGCCCGAGCCGGTGCTCGGGGACCGTCGCGGCCTCCAGGGCGGCCTCGCTCGCGGCCCGCGCCACGGTGAGGATCGTGCCCTCGACGGGGTCGCCGACCGCGGCGTAGCTCGCCTCGGTCGCCCGATCCATGCCCTCGGCGAAGACCACGGCGGAGCGGTCCCCGGCACCCGCCTCGCCTATCCGCTTGAGAAGTGCGCCGACCAGCTGGGACATGATCACGCCGGAGTTGCCGCGGGCCCCGAGCAGCGCGCCTCGGGAGTAGGCCGCCAGCGCGGCGCGCAGGTCCGCGTCGGGCTCGGCCTCGAGGCGGTCGAGCATGGCGTTGCGCGCGGACTCGAGCGTGAGGAACAGGTTCGTACCGGTGTCGCCGTCCGGCACCGGGTACACGTTGAGCGCGTCGATCTCCTCGCGGGCCGCGCCGAGGGCCTCGAGGGCGACGTCTGCGAAGCGGACGACCGTTGGCAGGTCGAAGGTGGCGACCGCGTCGTCCTGCATGGTCGAGGCTGCCCCTTCGCTGCTCGCTGTCCCTGTCCGTCGTACGGTTGCGTCCGGTGACCCCGCTCACGCCGGAGTCACCGGCGGTCCGGCTGTCAGGTTAGTGCGTCGGCACCGATTCGCGTCCGAGCGGGGGCATCGGATACTCTTGTGCGGTTGCCTCGACGCTCTGACGCTGTGCTCTGCGCGCGTCTTCCTGCGGCTGGGGTACTCACGTCAGTGGAAAGCAATCTAGTCTTCTCAGGAGTTCACGGTGGCTGCCGTCTGTGACATCTGCGCCAAGAAGCCGGGCTTCGGTCACAACCGGCCGTGGTCGCGCAAGATTACGAAGCGTCGCTTCAACCCCAACATC
>DASTPU010000206.1:0-27873 GCA_035762105.1 Nocardioidaceae bacterium
GACGCCGTGGAGCGTCCGGTCCTGTACGCCGAGCTGTTCGTGGAGCACCAGCTGAAGCCCCCCAAGGGCGTCCTGCTGTACGGCCCCCCTGGGTGCGGCAAGACGCTCATCGCCAAGGCGGTGGCGAACTCGCTGGCGAAGAAGATCGCCGAGCGGCGGGGTGAGGAGAAGCACACCAGCTACTTCCTCAACATCAAGGGTCCGGAGCTGCTGAACAAGTACGTCGGTGAGACGGAGCGTCACATCCGGCTGGTGTTCCAGCGGGCCCGCGAGAAGGCCGGCGAGGGCACGCCGGTCATCGTGTTCTTCGACGAGATGGACTCGGTGTTCCGTACCCGTGGCTCCGGCGTGTCGTCCGACGTCGAGAACACGATCGTCCCGCAGCTGCTCAGCGAGATCGACGGCGTGGAAGGCCTGGAGAACGTCATCGTGATCGGTGCCTCCAACCGGGAGGACATGATCGACCCCGCGATCCTGCGGCCCGGCCGGCTCGATGTGAAGATCAAGATCGAGCGTCCGGACGCCGAGGCGGCGAAGGACATCTTCTCCAAGTACATCCTCACCGACCTGCCGCTGCACGACGACGACGTCAGCGAGCACGGCGGCTCCCGTGAGGCGTGCGTGGCGGCGATGATCCAGGCCACCGTGCTGCGGATGTACTCCGAGACGGAGGAGAACCGCTTCCTGGAGGTCACCTACGCCAACGGCGACAAGGAGGTCCTGTACTTCAAGGACTTCAACTCGGGCGCGATGATCCAGAACATCGTCGACCGGGCCAAGAAGATGGCGATCAAGGACCTCCTCGACAGCGACCAGAAGGGCCTCCGGGTGCAGCACATGCTCCAGGCCTGCGTGGACGAGTTCAAGGAGAACGAAGACCTGCCCAACACGACCAACCCCGACGACTGGGCGCGGATCTCGGGCAAGAAGGGCGAGCGGATCGTGTTCATCCGCACGCTCATCACGGGCAAGCAGGGCACCGAGCCGGGCCGCTCGATCGACACGGTCTCCAACACCGGCCAGTACCTGTAGGCCGTGGACGGGGGAGACCGGCTCGAGCGGCAGGAGCTCGAGGCGACTCTGGAGGTACGACGGGAGCTCGGCCCGTCGTACGAACCCGCCCTCGTGGACTCCTTCGTCGACCGGATCGAGCGGGCCGTCGAGGCGCGCGTGGACGCCCGGATCGCCGAGCGGCGGGCGGAGCGGAAGCGCGCCGACGAGCGCAGCAACCGCCAGCTGTCGATGGGGATCACGTCGATGGCCCTCGGCATCCCGATCTCGGCGATAGCCGGCGGGATCGGGGACGTGCCGGGCCTGGTCGTGTCCTGGGCCGGGATCGCAGCGGTTAACCTCGCTTATGCGTGGCAGAACCGCACGGGCGACAGGCCCTGACCTGTCGAGGGTCGAGACCGTGTGGTCCCGACCCTCGGCATCCCTCCCTGTCAGCGGGTGACGCTGCCCAGGTACTTCGCGGCCTGGACCGCGTCGTCGAACCGCCAGCGGTTCGGGAGGTCCCGGCCGCGTCCCTCGTGGCGGGACCCGGACCGCTCCTCGGCGGCGCGGGCTGCTCCCTCGTCGATCTCGGTGTCCGCGTGGTGCTCAGGCATGCTGGGTGACCTCCTCGGGCGCGTGGGCGATGTCGGTCGAGAGTGGCTGCCGGAACTGCTGCTCGAGCCACCTGACCAGGAACTCGTTGTCCGGGGTGGGGTTGCTGTGCCCCTGACAGATCCCGTGCGTGATCGCCCGGGAGAGGTTGGCGAGGGTCTCTCCGGTCTCGTGGGACCAACGCTCGAGGACGGCGAGCGCCTCGAACGAGCCGATTCCGTACCGGAACATGAGCACACCCTTGGCCTGTTCGAGGACGGCGAGCTCAAACATGCACACCCCGCTGACGGGGGATGGTGCCGGTCGGCTCGCCGGCGAACGCCGACGACGCGCAGTCGAGGGTCGTGGCGGCACGGCTCACGATCTCGGAGGGGCGGTCGAGCATGGCGCGAGAGATGCGGGCGCGGAGCAGGCGGAGGAGGAGACCGTTCCCGTCGAGCCTGCGCAGCAGGTCGCGGGCTGCCTCCTCCGGCTGCCAGCCCTCGGCCATGACCGACCGAAGGAGCGCCCGGGAGGCGTGGTCGAGGGGCTTGTCGTGACGGTTTCGCGGGCGGTTGTAGGCCACTGCGAGTGCACTCATCCAGCGATCCTCCGGGGCGTCGTGATGCGTTCCAGCCACCGGAGTCTGGGGTGGCCCCTTCAAGGGGGTTGGTGCACACCAACGGTAGGTAGTGGAGGCGCCGGAGACAAAGCCGATCGCGCAAATAGCCCGACCGGACTATGCACCCTCTGCCCCTATGTCATGCCTTGCCCAGTTTGGAAACCCTGGGTGGTATCGGTGCGGTCTCGGCTACTGGACCTCGAGGTCGAGGTCCCGGCCGACCACCCGACGGGCGACCTCGTGGATCGACACGTGATGGCTGCGGGAGTACCGGCGCAGGTGCTCGAACGCCTGGTCGGGCTCGAGATCGTACTTGGCGGCGAGGAAGCCCTTGGCCTGCTCGATGAGCACGCGTGAGCGCAGCGCGGTGTTGAGCTGCTCGACCTGACGCTCCGCGCTCTCGTAGGCCTGGCGATGGGTGTTCAGCCGCAGGTTGCAGACCAGGCCGCGCACGACCGGGTCGTCGAGGAGGTTCGTGAGCGCGGCCTCGCACCACACCCACCCCTGCTCGGTCAGCACACGCAGGTCGAGTGCCGGGTGCGCGCCGGGGTTGCGGACGACCTGCTCCATGAAGGCGGCCAGTGCCGGTCGCTCGTCGGGGTGGAGCAGGTCCACGACGCTGGTGCCGACGATCGAGTCCTCCCAGCCGAAGAGCTGGGTCACGGCCGGGCTGGCGTAGGCGACGACGGCGTCGGAGCGCAGCACGATCGCGGCGTCGGTCGATCGCTCGAGGAGCGGCCTGATCGCGCTGCCGAGGTTCGTGGTGATCCCGACGAGCCCCACGAGCTCTCCGTCGCGGTAGATGCCGGAGTCGGTGACCAGGGCGGGGAACTGTGTGCCGTCCTTGCGGCAGAGCGGGAAGCCGCCGGACCAGGAGTGCCCGGCTCGGAGCGCCTCCATGATCTCTTCACCGACCGCCCGCGCGGTCGGCGGCACGGTGAGCTCACCGGTGTTCTGTCCGATCGCCTCCTGGGCGCTCCAGAGGAAGAGCTCCTCGGCCGCGTCGTTCCAGTAGACGATCCTGCCCTCGAGGTCCGTGACGATGACAGCCTGGCCGAGCGCGTCGAGAATCTCGGCGGGCGAGAAAGCGACCGTCTCGTCGGACTTCATCACGTGCTCCAGTGGTCTGGGGAACCCGAGGACCGCTATTTCGATCGTAGGCCGGAGAGCCTATGTGCCGAGGCGGATCGGCGCGGGTTTTTCAGAACTCCCGGGACTCGGTCACGTCCGCGACGGTGGCGTCGAGCGCCTGGGCCAGCTCGGCCGCGTCGACGGTGAGCGCGACACCGTGGGCGCCGCCGCCTATGGAGATGTCTCCGGCCAGGGACGCGTCGGCGATGACCGGCCACATCGTCGTACTCCCGAGCGGCGTGATCGTGCCACGGACGTAACCGGTTCGGGCCCGTGCGGTGTCGGCATCGGGCATCGACAGCCGGCTGACCCCGAGGAGCGCGCGCAGCTTGGGCCAGGCGATCTCCCGGTCCCCGGGGACCAGGACGAAGCGGAAGTCGTCGTCGTCGAGCCGGACCACGAGGGTCTTGACCACGGCGCTCGGCGGGAGCCCCCGGGCCGCGGCGGCCTCCTCGAGCGACCGGACCGGACCGTGTCGGGTGACCGAGTAGGTCAGTCCGAGGGCGTCGGCCGCGGCCAGGACGCGCTCGGACCGGTCCGCCTCGTCGCTCATGTGCCGAGTCTAGGGGCGGGCATGTCCGCCGTGCCGTATCGAGACCATGCGGAATGGGTCGTGCGCGTAGGCTCGGACCATGAGCGTTCGCCGAGTGATGGGGACCGAGACGGAGTTCGGGATCTCGGTGTCCGGCCAGCCCACGGCCAACCCGATGGTCGCCTCCTCGCAGATCGTCAACGCCTACGCCAGCTCGACGCTGCGCGCCCGGCGGGCACGGTGGGACTTCGAGGAGGAGTCGCCGCTGCGCGACGCCCGTGGGTTCGACATGTCGCGGGAGGTCGCGGACGCCTCGCAGCTGACCGACGAGGACCTCGGGCTCGCGAACGTGATCCTCACCAACGGCGCTCGGTTGTACGTCGACCACGCCCACCCGGAGTACTCCACGCCCGAGTGCACGAACCCCCGGGACGTCGTGCTCTGGGACAAGGCGGGGGAGCAGGTCATGCTCGACGCAGCGCGGCTCGCCGCGACCATCCCCGGCGCGTCGCCGATCCTGCTCTACAAGAACAACACGGACAACAAGGGCGCGTCGTACGGCGCGCACGAGAACTACCTCATGCGGCGCTCCACGCCGTTCGGCGACATCGTGCGGCACCTGACGCCGTTCTTCGTCAGCCGCCAGGTCGTCACCGGCGCCGGGCGCGTCGGCATCGGCCAGGACGGACGCGACCACGGGTTCCAGCTCAGCCAGCGCGCGGACTACTTCGAGGTCGAGGTCGGTCTCGAGACGACGCTCAAGCGCCCCATCATCAACACCCGCGACGAGCCGCACGCCGACCCGGAGAAGTACCGCCGCCTCCACGTGATCATCGGCGACGCCAACCTGTCGGAGATCTCGACCTACCTGAAGGTCGGCACCACCTCGCTGGTGCTGGCGATGATCGAGGACAAGTTCATCACCCGCGAGCTCTCGGTGGACCAGCCGGTCCGCTCGCTCCGGGCTGTCTCCCACGACCCGTCCCTCAAGCACCTGCTGAAGCTCGCGGACGGGCGCACCCTGACCGCCGTACAGCTGCAGATGGAGTACCTCGAGCTCGCCCGCAAGTACGTCGAGGACAGGCTCGGCTCGGACGCCGACGCGCAGACGCTCGACGTGCTCGAGCGCTGGGAGTCGGTCCTCGCGCGGCTGGAGACGGACCCGATGCAGCTCGCCCGCGAGCTCGACTGGGTCGCGAAGCTGAAGCTGCTCAGCTCCTACCGCGAGCGCGACGGTCTCGAGTGGGACGACGCGAAGCTGCACCTGATCGACCTGCAGTACTCCGACATCCGCCCCGACAAGGGCCTGTACCACCGGCTGGTGCGGATGGGCCGGATGGACCGGCTGCTGACCGACGCCCAGGTCACCGAGGCGATGCACCGGCCGCCGCCCGACACGAGGGCGTACTTCCGGGGGCGGTGCCTGGAGAAGTACGCCGACCAGATCGCCGCGGCCTCGTGGGACTCGGTCATCTTCGACCTCCCCGGCCATGAGTCGCTGCAGCGGGTCCCCACGATCGACCCGTTGCGCGGCACGCGCAGGCACGTCGGCGAACTCCTCGACCGTTGTGACACGGCAGAGAGCCTGTTTGCCGCATTGACTCGGTAGGGTCGGAGTTGCCGGGGGTCGACAGCCCTAGCAGAGGAGGATGCGGTCATGGCACAGGAGCGCAAGCAGCCCAAGAAGGCGCCCGAGACTGAGGAGGCGACCGAGGTCGCCCCCAGCGAGGACGTGGCCGAGCGCAAGGAGCAGCTCGACGAGGACATCGACGCGATCCTCGACGAGATCGACGACGTGCTCGAGTCGAACGCCGAGGACTTCGTGAAGTCGTTCATCCAGAAGGGTGGAGAGTAGACCGAACATGAGTGACCCCCGACAGGTCGATGCCCGCCTGCCCTCCTCGTTCCTGACGCCGGGATCCTCGTCGTTCGCGGAGTTCCTCAGTCACCAGGCACCGGAGCTGCTGCCCGCCCGGCGGAGCCTGCCGACCGGCAGCGCCGCGGACCTCGCCCCGCACGGTACGACGATCGTCGCGACCACCTTCGAAGGCGGGGTGGTGATGGCCGGCGACCGCCGGGCGACGATGGGCAACATCATCGCGCAGCGCGACATCGAGAAGGTCTTCCCGGCCGACGAGTTCTCCGCGGTCGGCATCGCCGGCAGCGCCGGCCTCGCCGTCGAGATGGTGCGGCTGTTCCAGACCGAGCTCGAGCACTACGAGAAGATCGAGGGCACCACGCTGTCGATGGACGGCAAGGCGAACCGCCTCGCCGCGCTCATCCGCTCGAACCTCGGGATGGCGATGCAGGGCCTCGCCGTCGTCCCGCTCTTCGCGGGCTACGACCTCATCACCAGCAAGGGCCGGATCTTCTCCTATGACGTGACCGGCGGGCGCTACGAGGAGACCGCCTTCCACGCCGTCGGCTCGGGGTCGCTGTTCGCCCGTGGCTCGCTCAAGAAGCTCTACCGCGACGACCTCAGCTCCGAGGAGTGCGTCACCGCGGCGATCCAGGCGTTGTACGACGCAGCCGACGACGACTCGGCGACGGGCGGGCCCGACCTGACCCGCCGGATCTTCCCGGTCGTCGCCGTGATCACTGCCGACGGCTACCTCCGGATGCCCGACGAGGACGTCGCCGCGATCGCCGACCGGGTCATCAGCGCGCGGATGCAGCGCCCTGACGGCCCCGCCGCCCCCCTGACCTGAGTCTCGACGAGCTCGACCACCGAGGAGCACTGCACCGATGAACCCACCCCACGCAACCGCTCGCTGCGTTCGCGCCTCCGCGGGGGCCGCGAGATGAGCATGCCGTTCTACGTCTCGCCCGAGCAGATGATGAAGGACCGGGCGGACTTCGCGCGCAAGGGCATCGCCCGGGGCCGCAGCGTCGCCGTGGTGCAGTACGCCGACGGGATCGTCTTCGTGTCGGAGAACCCCTCGCAGGCCCTGCACAAGGTCAGCGAGATCTACGACCGCATCGCGTTCGCCGCGGTCGGCCGCTACAACGAGTTCGAGAACCTCCGGATCGCCGGCGTACGGCTCGCCGACATGCGGGGGTACGCCTACGACCGTCGCGACGTCACCGGCCGCGGCCTCGCGAACGCCTATGCGCAGACCCTCGGCACGATCTTCTCCAGCGGCGGTGAGAAGCCGTACGAGGTCGAGATCTTCGTGGCCGAGGTGGGCGACGCGCCCGAGGAGGACCAGATCTACCGGCTGACCTACGACGGCCAGGTCGCCGACGAGCACGGCTTCGCGGTGATGGGCGGCAACACCGACGTGGTGGTCGAGCACCTCCGTGAGACCTACCGCGAGGGCGCGAGCCTCGAGGACGCGGTCCGGCTGGCCGTCGAGGCGCTGGGCAAGGGTGACGGGGAGCCCCGGCAGATCGCGGCGCAGGACCTCGAGGTCGCCGTGCTCGACCGCACCCGTAGCCAGCAGCGGAAGTTCAAGCGGCTCCACGCGGGCCAGCTCGCGAGGATCCTCGGCCGCGACGGCAACGGCGGGGGCCACCACGCGGGAGAGTCGACCAACCCGGCGCAGGCCGAGGAGGGGCGGGTCGCCGGGGCGAACGGCGACGAGGCGCCCGTGGCGCCGCCGGTCGAGCCCGATGCCCAGTGACGAGGAACGCCTCTGGGAACGCGTCGGTGAGGACGAGGTCCTCCACGACGGCTGGCTGAAGATCCACCGTCGGACCTACCGGCTGCCGGACGGCCGGACGGTCGAGTGGGATCTGCATGCGGGCGGGCCGTCGGTCGCGGTCCTCGCGCTGACGCCGGAGCAGCGGCTGGTCATGGTCCGCCAGTTCCGGCCCGGTCCGGACCGGGTGGTGCTGACGTTGCCCGGCGGGATGGTCGACCCGGGGGAGACGCCGGAGGAGGCGGCCGCCCGCGAGCTTCGCGAGGAGACCGGCTACTCCGCCGGCTCCGTCGAGCTGGTCGTCTCGGCGATCAGCAACGCCTCGCCGTACCACCGGCACGTCGCGGTCGCGCGTGACTGCACGCCGGGGCACCAGCTGAACCTCGACGACTACGAGGACTGTGAGCCCGTCGTGATGGACGTCGACGCCGTGCGTGCCGAGGCGAGGGCGGGCCGGATGACCGGCACCGAGCAGGTCTACCTCGCGCTGGACCACGCCGGGCTCCTCTGACGGGTCCGGGCCCGCAGCGGTCCGACGTGGGGACCGCCCCCGGCTGGTGGGCGGCGGGGTCTCAACTGTGAGACGGATGTGCGAGTCGGCCCCGCGGGCTTGGGTCTTGCGCCTACTGTGTGAGCGTGGACCGCCGGATCTTCGGGATCGAGAACGAGTACGGTGTCACCTGCACGTTCCACGGGCAGCGACGCCTCTCGCCGGACGAGGTTGCCCGCTACCTGTTCCGCAAGGTCGTCTCGTGGGGGCGGAGCAGCAACGTCTTCCTCCGCAACGGTGCGCGTCTCTACCTCGACGTGGGCAGCCACCCGGAGTACGCCACACCTGAGTGCGACGACATCGTCGACCTGGTCACCCACGACAAGGCGGGGGAGCGGATCCTCGAGGGGCTCCTCGTCGACGCCGAGCGCAGGCTCCACGACGAGGGCATCGCCGGCGACGTCTACCTGTTCAAGAACAACACCGACTCCGCCGGCAACTCCTACGGCTGCCACGAGAACTACCTGGTCAGCCGGCACGGCGAGTTCGGCAAGCTCGCCGACGTCCTGATCCCGTTCCTGGTGACCCGGCAGATCGTCGTCGGCGCAGGCAAGGTCACCCAGACCCCGCGGGGAGCGATGTACTCCGTCAGCCAGCGCGCGGAGCACATCTGGGAGGGTGTCTCGAGCGCCACCACCCGGTCCCGGCCGATCATCAACACCCGGGACGAGCCGCACGCCGACGCCGAGCGCTACCGCCGGCTGCACGTGATCGTCGGCGACTCGAACATGAGCGAGACGACCACGATGCTCAAGGTGGCCAGCGCCGACCTCGTGCTGCGGATGATCGAGGAGGGCGTGGTGATGCGCGACCTCACGATGGACAACCCCATCCGCGCGATCCGCGAGATCTCCCACGACATGACCGGCCGGCGCAAGGTCCGCCTCGCCAACGGCCGGGAGGCCAGCGCCCTGGAGATCCAGGAGGAGTACCTCACGCGGGTGCGCGACTTCGTCGACCGGCGCGAGCTGCACACCCCGCTCATCGAGCGGACGCTGGACCTGTGGGAGCGCGGGCTCAAGGCGGTCGACTCGGGCGACCTGAGCCTGGTCGAGCGCGAGATCGACTGGGTGATCAAGTGGAAGCTGATCGACCGGTACCGCAGCCAGCACGGCCTGCCACTCAGCCACCCGCGGGTCGCCCAGCTCGACCTCGCCTACCACGACATCCACCGCAACCGGGGCCTGTACTACCTGCTCGAGAAGCGCGGCGCCGTGGCGCGGGTGACCGACGACATGAAGATCTTCGAGGCCAAGTCGGTGCCGCCGCAGACCACCCGGGCCCGGCTGCGCGGGGAGTTCATCAAGCGGGCGCAGGAGCGCCGCCGCGACTTCACCGTGGACTGGGTGCACCTGAAGCTCAACGACCAGGCCCAGCGCACCGTGCTGTGCAAGGACCCGTTCCGCTCCCACGACGAACGCGTCCACAAGCTCATCGAAGGTATGTGAGCGGTCCGCCCGGAGCCGGGTGTCAGGGGCTCCCAGGCTCCCCGGCTAGGGTGGCTGCCGAACCTGTCCCGTCATCTCGAGGTGAAACCTGTGCGCCGACGTCTCGTTGCGCTGACTGTCGTACCCCTGCTCCTGCTCGGAACCGCCGCCTGCGGTGAGGACTCCGGCTCGGGGGAGACCGACACCGGCACCACGGGCGACTCGATCGCCGGGCTGGAGGTGTCCGGCGAGTACGGCGAGGCCCCCGAGGTCACCGTCGAGGAGCCGCTGGACCTCCAGGAGACCCAGACCGAGGTCCTCGTCGAGGGCGAGGGCAACGAGGTGGTCGAGGGCGAGCAGGCGCTGCTGCACCTGTACGTCGCCAACGGCAGCAACGGCAAGAAGGCGCTGACCACCTACGACCAGGATGTGCCGGCGGCGTTCCAGATGAGCGAGTCGCAGCTGTTCAAGTCGGTCGTCGACGCCACGGTCGGCCAGACCGTCGGCAGCCGGGTCGTGGTCGCCGCCACCCCGGAGGACGCCTTCGGCGCCGAGGGTGCCCCGCAGTTCCAGATCACCGGCAAGGACGACGTCGTCTTCGTCGTCGACGTGATGTCGGTGCAGCCCACCGAGGTCCTCGAGGCCCCCGAGGGCGAGGAGGCCACTGACGTCCCCGCGGACCTCCCGACGGTCGAGGAGAAGGACGGCACGGTCACCGGGATCAGCTTCGAGGGCGCGCCGAAGCAGGCCCCGAAGGAGCTGCAGGTGGTCACCCTCGTCGAGGGCGAGGGTCCCGAGGTCCGCGACGACAGCCTGGTCACGTTCGACTACCTCGGCCAGGTCTGGGGCGAGGACAAGGTCTTCGACGAGTCCTACAGCAGCGAGCCGCGCACCTTCCCGGTCGGCATCGGCGGCCTGATCCAGGCATGGGACGAGGCGATCGTCGGTGCCAACCGGGGAAGCCGGCTGATGATCATCGCCCCCGCGGACGTCGCGTACGGGGAGCAGGGCAGCCCGCCGAACATCCCCGGCAACGCAACCCTCGCCTTCGTCGTCGACGTCCTCGGTGTGGACCCGGTTTCCTGATCTCACGAGGGGGATGGCGTGGCTGCACGGAAGAGCGAGCGGCTGCTCAACCTGCTGATCACGCTCCTGGTGTCGCGTAGCTACGTCACCAAGGAGCGGATCCGCTCGGTCGTCGAGCAGTACCGCGACGCGGGTGACGAGGCGTTCGAGAAGATGTTCGAGCGCGACAAGGACGAGCTTCGCTCGCTCGGCGTCCCGATCGAGGTCGGCTACCTCGACCGCGCGTTCGAGGACGAGCCGGGGTATCGGATCGAGCGTTCGGCCTTCGAGCTGCCCGAGATCGACCTCGAGCCCGACGAGGCGGCGGTGATCGGCCTCGCCGCCCGCGTCTGGCAGCACGCCGGCCTCGCCTCGGCCACGACGGACGCCCTGGTCAAGCTCAAGGCGGCCGGCGTCACCGTCGACCGGGCCGCACTGAGCAGTGTCGCGCCCCAGCTCACCGTCACCGAGCCGGCCTTCGGGGCGTTCTGGGCGGCGACCCAGGACCGCACCCCGGTCGCGTTCGACTACCGCACGGCCGGGAGTGCCGAGAGCGCCGAGCGGCACCTCCAGCCGTGGGGCGTCGCCTCCTTCCGCGGCCGCTGGTACGTCGTCGGCCTCGACACCGACCGCGGTGCCCCGCGCCTCTTCCGGCTGTCGCGGGTGCAGGGCGCGGTGCGTACGACGGACCGACCCGGCGCCTACGAGGTGCCGGAGGGGACCGACATCCACGCCCTGACCGAGTCGCTGGCACCGGCCCTGCCCGAGCACCGGGCCCGGCTCCGGGTGAGGCAGGGCGCGGCCCTCGGCCTCCGGAGACAGGCCGGCGCCGTCGACGGTGACGCGCCCGAGGGCTGGGACGTGGTCGAGGTCGGCTACGGCCGCACGGACGCGATGGCCGACGAGGTCCTCTCCTACGGCGCCGACGTGGTGGTCGAAGGGCCGGAGGACCTGCGCGATCTCGTGGTGGGCCGGCTCCGCCGCGTCGCCGCGCAGGGGGCCGCCCGATGAGCGGCGCACGCGACCAGGTTGCCCGCCTGCTGGCGCTCGTGCCCTACCTGCAGGCCCGGGGCGAGGTCTCGCTGGAGCAGGCCGCTGCCGACTTCGGGGTACGGACCGACCAGATCATCAAGGACCTCAACGTGCTGTGGTTCTGCGGGCTGCCCGGGCTCGGGATGGGTGACCTCATCGACATCGACATGGACGCGGTCCAGGGCGAGGGGGTCATCCGGCTCTCCAACGCCGACTACCTGACCCGGCCGCTTCGGCTGGGGAGCAGCGAGGCGTCCGCCCTGATCGTGGCGCTCCGGACGCTGCGTGACGGCGGGGACGAGTCCGTCCGGCCCGTCGTGGAGCGGACGCTGGCCAAGCTGGAGGCCGCGGCCGGGGACGGTGCCCGGCTCGCCGCCCGGATCGACGTACACGTCCCGGAGACCGACACCACGCTGGCCCGGCTGCGGTCGCGGCTCGACACGGCCGTCCGGGAGGGGCGACAGGTGGCCCTCGGCTACTACGTTCCCGCGCGGGACGAGGTGACCGACCGGACCGTCGACCCGCTGGCCGTGGTCACCGCCGAGGGGCACACCTACCTGGACGCCTGGTGCCACACCGCGGAGGGCCGGCGGCTGTTCCGTCTGGACCGGGTCTCGTCCGCCGAGGTGCTCGAGACGCCGGTGGCCGACCACTCCGACCTCCCGCCGCGGGACCTGTCCGAGGGGATCTTCTCACCGTCCCCGGAGGACATCCTGGCCACGCTGGTGCTGGAGCCGACCGCGCGCTGGGTCGCGGAGTACTACCCCGTGGAGACGGCCGAGGAGGCCGGCGAGGGGGCGCTGCGGGTCACCCTGCGGGTGGGGGACCCGGAGTGGCTCGTCCGGCTCGTCCTGCGCCTCGGCGGCACCGCCCGGGTGGAGGATCCGACCGACCTGTCATCCGCCGTACACCGTGCGGCCACCGACGCACTGGGGAACTACACGTGACCCGAAGTACGATGGCTGCAAGCAACACGCAACCGAAGAGGACGTCATGAACTTCGCTCCCAACCCGATGGCGATGAATCTCGGCCCGACCGAGATCTTGCTGATCCTGCTCGTCCTCGTGCTGCTCTTCGGCGCGAAGAAGCTCCCCGAGCTCGCGCGAGGCAGCGGTCGCGCGCTGCGCATCTTCAAGGCCGAGACCAAGGGCCTGATGGATGACGACGACGACAAGTACAAGACGCCCGAGCAGAAGGAGATCGACGCTGCCCGGCGTGCCGAGGCCACGCACACGGACACCCCCGTGCAGCAGCCTCACTCCGACAACGAGCGCTGACCACCACGGTCCTGCTGACCCATCACTTCCTTGTCACTCAGTGGAGTAACCGGGCTCTTCCGGACCCCGAAGAACGCCGTCGGTCCCGACGGCCGGATGGCGCTCGCCGACCACCTGCGTGAGCTGCGTGCCCGGTTGCTGCGGATCGTCACGATCCTGGTGGTCGGGATCGTCGTCGCCTGGTTCTTCTACGACTTCCTGTTCTCGCTGCTCCTGGAGCCCTACGAGGACGCTCGGGAGCAGCTCGAGGCCAAGGGTGTCAACTCCACCGGTGTGATCACCGGTGTCGCGACCTCGCTGCTGCTGCGCCTGAAGATCAGCGCACTCGCCGCGGTGGTCGTGACCAGCCCGTTCTGGCTCTACCAGATCTGGGCCTTCATCGTCCCGGGGCTCCACCCGCACGAGCGGCGCTGGACCCGGGTGTTCGCCGCGGTCGCCGGCCCGCTGTTCATCGCCGGGGTCGCCGTCGCCTACTACGTCCTGCCCAAGGGCATGGAGGTCCTGATCGGGTTCACGCCCGGAAGCCTCCAGAGCCTCGTGGACTTCGGCGACTACTTCCGGTTCCTGACCAGGATGCTGCTCGTCTTCGGCGTCGCGTTCGAGATCCCGCTGTTCGTGGTGATGCTGAGCCTGGCCGGGGTCGTGTCCGGCAAGTCCCTCGGTGCGTACCGTCCCTGGATCGTGGTCGGCACGTTCGTGTTCGCCGCGGTGGCGACGCCGTCGACGGACCCGTTCTCGATGCTGATGCTGGCCCTGCCGATGACGCTGCTGTTCCTCATCTCCGAGGGGGTCGCCCGGTTCATCGACCGCCGCCGGCGCAAACGCGCCGCGGCCGAGGGGCTCGCAGGACTCGGTGACGACGAGGTCTCGCCGCTGGCCTACTCCCGCGACGACGTGGCCGCCTCCAGCCTCGACGAGGACGACTGACGTGACGGCTGCCGAGGTGGTCGAGGTCGACCCGTTCGACCTGCCCGAGTGGCTGGCCGAGGCGGAGGTGACCTGGCGGGCCGGGTCGAGCGTCCGCGGGTCCCACCACGTGGCCGGTGAGCTCACCGGCGGGAGCCAGACCCTGCCGTGCGACCTGCTCGCCGCCGACCTCGCCTACCCGGACCCGACCCTGGACGCCGACTGGCGCCGCGCCGCCCACCAGCAGTGGACGCTGGGGCAGGTCCTCCTCGTCGAGTACGACGGACGCCTGACCCTCGCGGTGCCCGGGACGGACTTCACCGCCGACCGGGTCCTCGACAGCCTCGGTCGCCTGGCGAAGGCAGTCGGGGTCAAGCCCTCACGCTTCGTGGCCGCCCTGAGGCTCTGAGGAGCCGGTCTCGACGCCGAGGTACGCCTGGACGATGCGCTCGTCGGCGAGCAGCTGGTCGGCCGGTCCGGCGTGGACCACCTCGCCGGTCTGGAGCACGTAGCCGTAGTCGGCGGCCCGCAGGGCGCGCCGGGCGTTCTGCTCCACGAGCACCACGGTGGTCCCGGACCCCCGGATCTCCTCGATCACGCGGAACACCTCGTCGACGACCTTCGGCGCCAGCCCCATCGACGGCTCGTCCATGAGCATCACCTTGGGGGAGGCGACGAGCGCCCGGGCGATGGCGAGCATCTGCTGCTCCCCTCCCGAGAGCGACCCGGCCGGCAGTGACCGGCGCTCTCCGAGGACGGGGAAGCGGTCGTACATCTCGTCGATCGTGCGCTGGCCGGCTCCGCCGGCGTGCCAGCCGCCGAGCTGGAGGTTCTCGGCGATGGTCAGGCTGGCCAGGATCTGCCGGCCCTCGGGGACCTGCACCAGGCCCTGCCCGACGAGCCTGTGGGAGGGCGTCCGGGTGACGTCGCGGCCCTCGAAGGTGATCCTCCCGCCTCGGGGACGCAGCATCCCCGAGACCGCGTTGATCACCGACGACTTCCCGGCGCCGTTGGCGCCGACCAGCGTCACCAGCGCACCGGGCTCGGCGTCGAACGACACGCCACGCACGGCCTCCACGCGGCCGTAGGTGACCTTCAGGTCCTGCACGCTCAGGATCGGCTCGGGCATGTCAGCTCCTCCCGGCACTGTCGCCGGCGGTCGGGCCGGACGCGTCCTTCTCGGCCGAGCCGAGGTAGGCGTCGATGACGGCCTGGTTGGCGGCGATCTCCGCCGGGGTGCCGGTCGCGAGCACCTGCCCGAAGTTGAGCACGACGATCCGGTCGCAGGTCTCCAGGACCATGCCGACGTTGTGCTCGATGAAAAGGATGGTCAGGCCGTCGCGGGCCAGCGACCTGATCAGCTCCGACAGCGCGGCGGCCTCGACGTGGTTCATGCCGGCCGCCGGCTCGTCGAGGATCAGCAGGGACGGGTCGGAGGCGAGGGCGCGGGCGATCTCGAGGCGCCGCTGGTCGCCGTACGACAGGGCGGAGGCGGCGGTCGCGGCCTTGTCCTCCAGCCCGACGCGCTTGAGGCACCGGGCGGCATGCTCGAGGGCCTCGCGCTCGTCGCGGCGTGCGGACGGCAGCCACAGCAGACGTCGCAGGAAGGTCGGCCGGCTCACCAGGTGGGCGCCGACGAGCACGTTCTCGAGCGCCGAGAGCCTCGAGAAGAGCTTGGAGTGCTGGAAGGTCCGGCTCACCCCGGCGGCGGCGATCCGGTGCACCGGCGTGCGGCCCACCGCCACGCCGAGCACCGTGGCGGAGCCGGCCGTGGGCGGGACCATGCCGCTGACCATGTTCACGAGGGTGGTCTTGCCGGCGCCGTTGGGGCCGATGAGACCGACGACCTCGCCGCTGCGGATCTGCAGGTCGACACCCTGGACCGCGTGCACACCGCCGTACTCCTTGCTGAGCGAGGAGATGTCGGCGACGAGGTCCCCCTGCGGCGGGTGGGCCCGGGAGGTGAGGCCCTCGTGGTCGCTGCTGACGTCGTCCCCGGCCACGCGCGGGATGCGGAGCCGTCGGGGGATGAAGCTGGCCAGGCCCCCGGGGAGGAAGAGGATCACCACGAGGAGCAGCAGGCTCGACAGGAACGGGCGGATCCAGCCGGCCTCGATCCCGAGGCCGCGCTGCACCTCGGGGATCATCGTCTGGAACCCACTGCCGAGCAGGGGGCCGAGAAACATCGTCGAGCCGCCCACGACCGCGGTCACGAGCCCGTCGATGGCGGCGGTGAAGCCGAAGTCCTCGGGGGCGATGAGGCGGACGAAGAAGGCCCACAGGACGCCGTAGAGCCCGGCGACGGCCCCGGCGGTGATGAAGGCGGACAGCCGGTGGCGTCCGACGTCGATGCCCATGGCACGTGCGGCGAGCTCGTCCTCGCGGATCGCCTCGAGGGCACGGCCGTAGCGGGAGGGCCCCTGCCGCCAGAACCAGTAGGCCACGACCGCCAGCAGCACCCAGGCGAAGGCCGGGGTCAGGAGCTTGGGGACGGACATGCCCTGGGCGCCGCCGGTCCACTCCAGGTTGAGGATGACGATGCGGATGGCCTCGGCGAACCCGAGGGTGGCGATCGCCAGGAACACCCCGCGCAGGTGCATGGTCGGCAGGCCGAGCACCACTGCGACCACGGCGCCGACGGACATGCCGATCACGATGGCCAGGAACAGGGTGGGGATCTCCCCGAGCGTCTCGGGGTCCTCGGGCACCAGCGCCACCGCGGTGAACGCGGCGACCGAGGCGAACCCGGCCTGTCCGAGGCTGAGCTGCCCGGCCACGAGGACCGCGTAGAAGGAGTAGGCGAAGATCGCGCCGAGCGCGATGAAGGTGAGTGTGGAGTCGGAGAACATCAGACCTCGCGAACCTTCCGGGCGCCGAACAGGCCCTGCGGCCGGATCAGCAGGATCGCGAAGAGCAGCCCGAAGGCGATGAGGTCGCGCCATGAGGACCCGATGTACTGGATCGCGAACACCTCCGCGACCCCGAGCAGCAGCCCGCCGACGAGTGCCCCGGGCAGCGAGCCCATGCCGCCCACCACGATGACCGCGAGGCCCTTGAGCTCGATCGCCGACCCCATCCCGAGCTGGGCGCTGTTGACGTTGATCGCGAACAGCACGCCGGCGACAGCGCCCAGCGCGGAGGAGATGGCGAAGGTCGTGGCGGTCACCCGGTCCACGTTGACGCCGAGCACCCGGGCGGCGGTCGGGTTCTCCGCGATCGCCCGCATCGCCCGGCCGAGCCGGGACCTCCCGACCAGCCAGGTGAGCGCGACGACGAGGCCCAGGGAGACCGCCATGATCACCAGCTGCACAAGGGTGACCTGGGCGCCGAGCAGCTCGTACCGGGTGTCCGGATAGGAGCCGGCGGGGAACCGCCGGGTGTTCGGCCCGTAGAGCCACTGGAGCAGGGCGATGAACATCCCCGCGATGGCTATCGAGGAGATGAGCCCGGCGAAGTGGGCGTCCGGCCGGTTCTTCAACGGCCGGAACGCCACTCGCTCGATGAGCAACCCGAGCAGCGCGCCGAGCACGAACACCACGGGGAGGGCCACCCAGATCGAGAGCCCGGACTCCTCGACGAGCCCGATTCCCACGAACGCCGACACGGCGAAGACGGCCGGATGCGCAAGGTTCAGGCGGTCCAGGATGCCGAACACGAGCGTGAAGCCGATCGCGAAGAGGGCGTAGATGGAGCCGATGAAGAGCCCGTTGAGCAGCTGCTGCATGGTGGTCCTTCGCTCAGTGGTGCAGGGGCGGTCGTACGGTCACTCCAGGACGGTGAACTTGCCGCCCTCGACGACCTGGACGACCGCCTCGTGCTCGGCGTCGCGGTTCTCGTTGATGGACAGCTCGCCCAGCGGGGTCGGGATGTTCTGGAGACCGGCGAGGCCGTCCTTGACGTCGTCCCGCTCGCCGGAGCAGTTCGCCCGGACCGCCTCGTCGATCAGCATGAGGCCGGTGTAGGCCTGGGCCGCGAACTGGTCCGGCGCCGCACCGTGCATGGCTTCGTACGCCTCGAGGAACGCCTGGTTCTCCGGATTGTCGGAGCTGGAGTTCCACGCGGCACCGACCACGACGCCCTCGGCCGCCTCACCGGCGTCGGCCATCAGCTGCGGGTTGTTGAACCCGTTGCCGCCGATGATCGGCACCTCGATGCCGAGCTGGCGGGCCTGGGTCACCAGCGGGATCGCGGCCTCGATGAGCGCGGAGACCACGATGGCGTCCGGGTTGGCGTTCTTGGCCTCGGTGAGCAGGCTGCGGAAGTCGGTGTCGGCCTTGGAGAAGGTCAGCGTGTCGATGACCTCGACGCCCTCCTCCTCCAGCGACGACGCGAAGACGTCGTAGCCGGACTCGGTGAACGCGTCGTCGTTGCTGTACATCACGATGACCTTCTCGAGGCCGTAGGCCTCCTTGGCCGTCGCGATGGTCTGCGGGATCACCTGCGCCTCGGTGAGCGAGTCGCGGAAGATGTAGTCGCCCTGCTCGGTGATGCCCGTCGCGGTGTTGGACACGGCGAGGACCGGGACGCCCTCCTCCTGCGCGATCGGCTGGGCCTGGAACGCCGTGTTGGACAGCGTGGGGCCGATGATGACGCTCATCCCGTCCGCGGCGAACTGCTCGAAGACCGTGATGCCCTGACGCGGGTCGGTCTGGTCGTCCTCGACGGTCAGCTCGTAGGTGACGCCCTCCTTCTGGCCGAGCTCCTCCTCGGCGACCTCGAGGCCCTTCTGCTGGGACTCGCCGTAGCTGGCGGCGGCACCGGTGAGGCTGAGCGCGGCGCCCACGGGCACGGGGTCCTCGATGACGCACTCGTCGCCGGTGCCCTCACCGACCAGGTTGCCGGCGGACGCACCGCCGCCGTCGTCCCCACCGCCGCAGGCGGCGAGCAGGAGGGCGGCCGCCGAGGTCACGGCGACGGTGCTGAGCTTGATACGCATGGGTTTCTCCAGGGTGTGGGTCTGACGGGGGAGTGGGGGTGGGCGTGGGGGACGCTCAGGGTGGCGCGGCCCGGGGCGAGCGGCCGGGGGTGGCGAGCCGGGCGTGTTCGGGGGTGAGCTCGTCGAGGCGGTTGACGCCGAGCAGCCGCATGGTGCGGGTGACCTGGTCGGCGAGGATCGCCAGCGCCCGGTCGACGCCGTGTTCACCGCCGGCCATCAGCCCGTAGAGGTAGGCCCTGCCCACCATGCAGGCGCGGGCGCCGTTGGCCACGGCGGCGACGATGTCGGCGCCGTCGGTGATCCCGGTGTCGAGCAGCACCTCGGCACGGCCGTCGACGGCGGCGACGACCTCCGGGAGCACCTCGAGCGGGGTGACCGCACGGTCGAGCTGCCGGCCGCCGTGGTTGGAGACCACGACGGCGTCGGCTCCGAGGTCGACCATGAGCCGGGCGTCGTCGGGGTGCTGGATGCCCTTCACGACGATGCGTCCCGGCCAGTGCGCACGCAGCCAGGTGAGGTCGTCGGCCGAGGCGCTGGGGTCGAACATCCGGTCCGCGAGCTCGGCGACCGTCCCGCCGAAGTGGCTCAGCGACGCGAACGCCAAGGGTTCGGTGGTGAGCAGGTTGAGCCACCAGGCGGGGTGCAGCGACATGTCGGCGAGCGTCCTGGCGGACAGCGCGGGTGGGATGGTCATGCCGTTACGCACGTCCCGCAGCCGCCGGCCGGCGACCGGGGTGTCGACGGTGAGCACGAGCGTGGAGAACCCGGCGGCAGCGGCGCGGTCGACGAGGTCGCGGGAGGCCGCCCGGTCCCTCCAGAGGTACAGCTGGAACCAGTGCCGGCCCTCGGGTGCCGCTGCGGAGAGCTGCTCGACCGAGACCGTGCCCAGCGTGGACAGCGCGTACGGGATCCCGGCACGGGCCGCCGCGCGGCCGACCGCCCGCTCGCCCTCGTGGTGCATCATCCGCGTGAAGCCGGTGGGGGCCAGGACGAGGGGGAGCGTGCTCGGGGTGCCTGCCACGTCCCGCCCGGCGTCGACGACCGAGACGTCGCGGAGCACGCGCGGACGGAACTCCACGCGGGCGAAGGCCTCACGGGCCCGGCGCAGGCTGACCTCGGACTCGGCGCCGCCGTCGACGTAGTCGAAGACCGAGCGGGGGGTACGACGTCGCGCGATCGCCCGCAGGTCCCCGATGGACGCGGCACGCGCGAGCCGGCTCTCCACGCGGCTGAGCCGGAGGGGCTCGACGCGGACCAGCGGACGGAGCTCCGACCACGACGGCATCCGCCGCTCAGGCTTGTTGCTCCTCAACGCCCGTGCCTTTCGACCCGTTGTTGCTCGTGTGCGGCCCATCGTCGCGCCGTGATGTGGTGGGGCACACGCTACAACGTTATTTCCGTCACTCGGACCGGGGATGCGGACCTGTAATAAAACGGGCGGACGGTCCAGACCGCGCCGCGGCGCCTCGGGCCCAGGGGCCGCGTATCCTCGGCGCCGTGGCCAGAGAGATCGCGCTGTTGACCAACCCCTCAGCCGGCAAGGGGGCCGGGTCGCGCACCGCGGCGATCGCGCTGCCTCGGCTCAGGGAGGCGGGCTTCCACGTCCGGGAGCTCCAGGGCCACGACGGCCCGGAGGCGCTCGCGCTCGCGAAGGAGGCGGTGGCCGCAGGGGTCGAGAGCCTCGTCGTGGTGGGCGGTGACGGCCTGGTCCACATGGCGGCGCAGGCCCTCGCGGGCACCGGCGTGAACCTCGGAATCATCCCGGCCGGCACGGGCAACGATGTCGCGCGCTACCTCGACATCCCGCGCAAGGACCCCCAGGCCGCCGCTGACGTCGTCGTCGGCTCGCACGTCCGCATCATCGACCTCGCCAAGGCCGGGGGTACCTACTTCGTGACCGTGCTCGCCGCGGGCTTCGACTCCATGGTCAACGAGCGGGCGAACCGGATGCGCTGGCCGAGGGGCCAGATGCGCTACAACCTGGCGACCCTGGCCGAGCTCCGGGTGTTCGAGCCGCTGCCGTACACCCTCGAGCTCGACGGGGCTGTGCGTCGCCTCGACGCGATGGTGGTGGCCGTCGGAAACGGGCCGTCGTTCGGCGGCGGTCTGCGGATCACCCACGGTGCGGAGCTCGACGATGGCATGCTCGATGTCGTGATCATCAAGCCGATGACCAAGCTTGACCTGGTCCGCACCTACCCGAAGCTGTTCAGCGGCGGGCACACCAGGCACCCGCAGTACGAGCACCACCGGGTGCGGACCGTGACCGTGGCGGCCCCCGGTGTGGTCGCCTACGCCGACGGCGAGCGTCTCGGCGCTCTCCCGCTCACCGTCGAGGTTGCCCCGCTGGCCCTCCGGGTACTGGCTCCGCGATGAGCACCCCGTCAGAGCAGTACGCCAGGTTCCGCCGCGACAAGCAGTCGCCGGTCTTCGCGGAGTTCGCCTCCCTCTACGACTTCCCCCTCGACGACTTCCAGGTGCGTGCCTGCCTCGACCTCGAAGCCGGCAACGGCGTCCTCGTCGCCGCACCGACGGGCTCGGGCAAGACGCTCGTGGGCGAGTTCGCGGTCCATCTGGCGCTCGAGCAGCACCGCAAGTGCTTCTACACGACCCCGATCAAGGCGCTCTCGAACCAGAAGTTCAACGACCTCGTGGAGAGGTACGGCGCGGAGCGGGTCGGCCTGCTCACCGGTGACAACACGATCAACGGCGAGGCTCCCATCGTGGTGATGACCACCGAGGTGCTGCGCAACATGCTCTACGCCGGCTCCCGCACCCTCGCGGGCCTCGGCTACGTCGTCATGGACGAGGTGCACTACCTCGCCGACCGGTTCCGCGGCGCCGTGTGGGAGGAGGTGATCATCCACCTGCCCGAGTCGGTGGCAGTGGTCTCCCTCTCCGCGACGGTGTCGAACGCCGAGGAGTTCGGCGACTGGCTCTCGACGGTGCGCGGGTCGACGGTGACGATCGTCGAGGAGCGCCGACCGGTGCCGTTGTACCAGCACGTCATGGTCGGCCGGCGGATGTTCGACCTCTTCGCGGACCGGGAGAGCGCGGGCACCGGCGGAGAGTCGAAGGTCAACGCCGAGCTGCTCAAGGTGGCCCGGGACGACTGGCGGAGCTCGCGGACCGGTGACCGCCGCGACAGGCGCAGCCCCCGCGGCCGGGCCGGGGCACGTGGCCAGGGGCCGCGGCGTCCCTACCTGCCGAGCCGGTTCGACGTGGTCGAGCGCCTCGACTCCGAAGGCCTGCTGCCGGCCATCGTGTTCATCTTCAGCCGGGTCGGTTGCGACGCCGCGGTCACCCAGTGCCTCAACGCGAACCTGCGACTGACCACGCCCCAGGAGCGGGACTTCATCCACCGGTTCGTCGAGGACCGGTGCAAGAACATCCCCGACGAGGACCTGCACGTGCTGGGCTACCACGACTTCCTCGAGGGGCTCACACGCGGCATCGCGGCGCACCATGCCGGCATGCTCCCGACGTTCAAGGAGTGCGTCGAGTCGTTGTTCGCCGAGGGCCTGTGCAAGGTCGTGTTCGCCACCGAGACCCTCGCGCTGGGCATCAACATGCCGGCCCGCTCGGTGGTCATCGAGAAGCTGACGAAGTGGAACGGCGAGACGCACGCCGACATCACGCCGGGGGAGTACACCCAGCTGACCGGCCGCGCCGGGCGCCGGGGGATCGACGTCGAGGGTCACGGCGTCGTGCTGTGGCAGCCGGGCATGGACCCGCGGACGGTGGCGGGTCTGGCCTCGACGCGGACCTATCCGCTGAAGTCGTCGTTCCGTCCGTCGTACAACATGGCGGTCAACCTCGTGAAACAGGTCGGCCGGCACACCGCGCGCGAGCTCCTCGAGTCGTCGTTCGCGCAGTTCCAGGCGGACAAGGCCGTGGTCGGGCTGGCCCGCCAGCTGCGCAAGAGCGAGGACGCGCTCGCCGGGTACGCCGAGGCCGCCACCTGCCACCTCGGGGACTTCATGGAGTACCACGCCATCCGCCGCAGGCTCGGCGACGTCGAGAGCCGGCTGGCCAAGGCTCGCAAGAGCGACCGGCGCGACGAGGTGGTGGCCTCGCTGGAGGCGCTGAAGCCAGGTGACGTGATCGAGGTGCCGACGGGCAGGTACGCCGGTATGGCCGTCGTCGTGGACCCGGGAGCGACGTCGGACCGCGAGGGACCCCGGCCCTACGTGGTGACCGCCGACAGGCAGGCGCGCCGGCTCTCGATGGTGGACTTCCCCGAACCGGTCGCCGCGATCACCCGGATGCGGATCCCGCGGAACTTCAACGGCCGCAACCCGCAGTCGCGGCGCGACCTCGCCTCGACGCTTCGTGCGAAGACGCACGGCCTGACCCCGCCTCCCGGCCGCCGGGGGAAGCCCCCACGCGCACGCGGGCCGCACGCAGGCGGGGACACCGAGGGGGAGCGGGAGATCACCCGGCTCCGTGCCGAGCTCCGGGCCCATCCCTGTCACGGCTGCGACGAGCGGGAGAGCCATGCCCGCTGGGCCGAGCGGCACCACAAGCTGGCCCGCGACGCCCGGACCCTCGAGCGGCGGATCGAGCAGCGCACGAACACGATCGCCCGCCAGTTCGACCGGGTCTGTGACCTGCTCACCGCGCTCGGCTACCTCGAGCACGACGAGGTCACCCCGAAGGGCGAGCGGCTGATGCGGATCTACACGGACATGGACCTCGTCGCGGCCGAGTCGCTCCGCCAGGGCCTCTGGGACGACCTCTCGCCCAGCGAGCTCGCGGCTGCACTGTCGGCGCTCGTCTTCGAGTCGCGCCGGGCCGACGACGCGACGCCGCCACGAGTCCCCGGAGGCCGGGTCAAGGACGTGCTGGCGGGCATGGTCTCGGTGTGGGCCGACCTCGATGCGCTGGAGCGGGAGCACAAGCTCGACTTCCTCCGCGAGCCCGACCTCGGGTTCGCGTGGGCCGCCTTCCGGTGGGCGGAAGGGGCCTCGCTCGACGAGGTCCTCAACGAGACCGACCTGGCCGCCGGGGACTTCGTCCGGTGGGTCAAGCAGCTCCTCGACCTCGCCGACCAGGTGGCCGACGCGGCCGCCGACACGCCGCTGCGGAAGACCGCTCGGAAGGCCTCGGACGCGTTGCGCCGCGGGGTTGTCGCGTACTCGAGCGTCAGCGACTAGCCCGGGTCGACGGGGCCGAAGCCCACCGTTTACCCTGTTTCCGGCATCCCACACATTTCCTTTCTGGTCAGGGGTGTTCGCAGTTCTGGTGGAGGAGCAGTGCCCAACGCGTCGCGCGCGTCCTGGATCGACCAGTTCGTGCTACGCGGACACGGGGCGGCGCTCTCCCCGTTCCGCCTGGCGGTCACCGCCGGGGAGCAGCTCGCACGCGTCGCCGAGGACCGAAGCGGGCTGCCCCGTGCGTCGTACGACGCACTCGGGACCGCCCGTCACCAGGCCCGGCTGCTGTCGGAGCTGGCACGGATGCTCGGTGAGGACGTCAACACCCTGGCCCGCCGTGCCGACTCCGCACCCGCCGCCACCGACGATCCCGTCGCGAGGGCGCGGGTCCTCAGCTCGGCGCTGAGCGGGGCCGTGCGCGCCAACGCGACGCTGGTCGACACCTGCCACTCGATGCTCCTGCTCGCCGAGCAGCTCCTGGTCGTCCGGCGCATGCGCAGCCGGCTGGAGCTGATGGCGGCGGTCGAGGCGCTCCGCGGCGCTGCGTCCACCGCGCACCTGGCGGTCCTCGCGAACCTGCCGCGGCTGACCGACTCGGTGCTCTACGACGAGCTGGCGTCCGGTGTCCGCTCGGTCGAGGTGACCCTGGCCCTCGCGAACCGGATCAGCCAGACCATCCGCGACGAGATGGAGCTGCGCCCGCCGCTGCCGGTCCAGCGCAGCGTCTACGAGCCGAGCTAGGTCACGGCCTTCTTGAGGCCACCCCGCCCTAGCTGACGGGCCGGTTCTCGTAGGGCGTCGACAGCACGATCGTCGTACGCGTGGAGACGTTGGCTGCGCTCCGGATCCGCGCGAGGAGGTCCTCGAGGTCGACAGGCGTCGCGACCCGGGTCTTGAGGATGTAGGACTCGTCGCCGGCCACCGACCAGCAGCTCTCGATCTCGTCGATCCCACTGAGCCGGTCGGGTGAGTCGTCGGGCTGCGAGGGGTCGATCGGCCGGATCGAGATGAAGGCCGTGAGCGGGAGGTCGAGCTGGTCGTAGTCGATCTGTGCCGCGTAGCCCTTGATCACGCCGCGGCTCTCGAGCCGCTTGACCCGCTGGTGCACTGCGGAGGTCGACAGGCCGGTGGCCTTGCCGAGGTCGGTGAAGGACATGCGGCCGTCAGCGGCGAGCAGGGCCAGGATGCGGCGGTCGAGGTCTTCCACGCCGCTCACCCTAGCGGCGGGGTACGGCGCGTCACCGTGTTCGGCGCACTTCTCAGCATGGAAGACTCGGCCCGGTGACCCGTCTGATGCTGCTCGACACCGCAAGCCTGTACTTCCGGGCCTACTTCGGGGTGCCGGACTCGATCAGGGCACCCGACGGCACGCCGGTCAACGCGGTACGCGGGCTGCTCGACTTCATCTCACGGCTGGTGGCCGACTACCAGCCGACGCACCTGGCGTGCTGCTGGGACAACGACTGGCGTCCGCAGTGGCGGGTGGACCTGCTGCCGTCGTACAAGGCGCACCGTGTCGAGAAGGAGCTGCCCCGGCCGACCGAAGGCGGAGCACACTTCGAGGAGGAGGTGCCCGACCCGCTCGAGGCGCAGATCCCTGTCATCGTCGACGTGCTCGAGGCGTTCGGGATCGCGGTCGTCGGAGCGGACGAGCACGAGGCCGACGACGTCATCGGCACCCTGGCCACCGGTGCCGGGATGCCCGTCGACGTGGTCACCGGCGACCGCGACCTGTTCCAGCTCGTCGACGACGACGCCGAGGTGCGGATCCTCTACACCGCCCGGGGCGTCGGCAAGCACGAGCGGGTCACGAACGCGGTCGTCCGGGAGAAGTACGGCATCGACGGCCGTCAGTACGCCGACTTCGCCGCGCTGCGCGGCGACCCCTCCGACGGGCTCCCCGGCGTCGCCGGCGTGGGGGAGAAGACCGCGGCCACGCTGCTGAGGCGCTTCGGCGACCTGGACGGGATCGTCGCGGCGGCCGCCGACCCCAGGGCGGACCTGGCCCCGGGGCCGCGACGGAAGATCAAGGACGCCGCGGAGTACCTCGCGGTCGCGCCGAAGGTCGTCGGTGTCGTGCGCGACCTCGACCTCGGCAAGCCCGACCTCACCCTCCCCCGCACACCCGCAGCCCCGGACCGTCTGGTCGAGCTCAGCGAGCGGTGGGGGCTCGGTGGGTCGGTGACCCGCCTGGTGGAGGCCTTGACGCAGGGCCCCGCAAGTGGCTGAAGAGCACCCAGGCCTCGAGATCGTCGATGTCCGTCACGCGTTCGGGGACAGGACCGCGCTCGACGGCGTGACGCTGACCGTCACTCCCGGGGTCATCACCGGCCTGCTCGGCCCCAACGGCGCCGGGAAGACCACGTTGATGCGGGTGCTGCTCGGCGTGCTGACGCCTGACCGGGGCGAGGTGCGTTTCGACGGGGCACCGGTGGACGCGGAGGTACGCCGGTCGTGGGGATACATGCCGCAGGAGCGCGGTCTGTACCCGGCGATGCCCGCGGGGGAGCAGGTCGCCTACTTCGGACGGCTGCACGGGCTCTCACGACGCGACGCCACCGACCGTGCCGGGGCCCTCCTCGACGAGCTGGGCCTCGGCGACCGGGGGCAGGACCGCACCGACAAGCTCTCGGGCGGCATGCAGCAGCGCCTGCAGCTCGCCTCGGCGCTGGTCCACGACCCGGACGTCGTGGTGCTCGACGAGCCTTTCAGCGGCCTCGACCCGGTCGCCGTCGAGTCGCTGTCGGAGAGCCTGCGGGAGCGAGCACGACGGGGCTGCACGGTGCTCTTCTCCAGCCACCAGATCGACCTCGTCCAGAACCTCTGCGAGGAGATCGCGATGGTCGACCGGGGGCGCACCGTCCTGGAGGGGGAGGTGGCCCGGCTGCGGGCGTCCTCGGGAAGGCGCCAGCTGCGCATCCACGTCTCGTCCCCGACGCATGACTGGTACGCCGGGCTGTCCGGCGTACGCGTGGTCGAGAGACAGGCGGACGAGCTTCGGATCGCCCTCGAGCCGGCCGTGGACCCGCTCTGGGTCCTCGACCAGGCACGCGCGGCAGGGCGGGTGACCGACTTCGGGCTCGACCTGCCGACGTTGTCGCAGCTCTTCCTCGAGGCGGCCGGGCGCGAGGTCACCACCGAGGAGGTGCACTGATGCGTGAGTGGTGGCAGGGCACCCTGCTCGTGGCGGGGAGGAGCCTGGCCGAGCAGCTGAGGTCCCGGACCTTCAAGGTCGTCACGGGGATGCTGCTCCTGATCTCCGCAGCGGCCGTGATCGTGCCCCAGGTCCTCGGGGACGATGCGACGACGTACACGCTGGTGACCGTCGGTGAGGTCCCGCCCGATCTTGCGGGGATGCTGGAGAGCGCGCAGACAGCCGGGGACTTCGCCGTCGAGTTCGAGACTCGCGCCGACCGCGCCGGGGTCCGTGAGGCGGTGGAGCAGGGCGACGCCACCGCGGGCCTCGTGGGCGACACGCTGTTCACCTCGAGCCAGGCCGACGGCACCTTCCCGGTGCTGGTCGCCCAGGCGGTGGTGGCCCTGGAGACGTCGGGCCGTCTCTCCGAGGCGGGCCTGAGTCCCGACGAGATCGCCCGCGTGCAGGGTGTCCGGCCGCCCGAGCAGGTGCCGGTGAGCCAGGTCGCAGACGAAGGACGAGCCGGCGTCGGGTTCGCCGTCGGGATCGTGCTCTACCTCGCGCTGACGTTCGCCGGCAGCGGCATCGCCACCACGGTGGCGATGGAGAAGTCCACCCGGATCTCGGAGGTGCTGCTCGCGGTGCTGCGACCTAGCCAGGCGCTGGTCGGGACGGTGCTCGCGGTGGGCACCGTGACGCTGGCTCAGGTGCTCGTCCTCGCGGTGCCGATGGCAGTAGCGGTCCGGGTGACGGACTCCGTGGGGTTGCCGGCCGTGGCCACCGGTGACCTCACGCTCGCCATCGCGTGGTTCCTGCTCGGCTTCGCTCTCTACGCGTTCCTGTTCGCGGCCAGCGCCGCCCTGGTGGACAAGATCAC
>DASTPU010000207.1:0-3317 GCA_035762105.1 Nocardioidaceae bacterium
GAGTGGCAGGAGCTCGAGGCGCAGCTGCGCCAGGTCGCCAAGCAGCTCGAGCTGAACGTCGGCCACCCCGCCGACGTCCCGGACGCCGACGCGATCCACCAGGCGCTGCTGTCCGGGCTGCTCTCCCACATCGGCCTGCGCGACCCCGACCGGCGTGACTACCTCGGAGCCCGCAACGCACGGTTCGCGATCTTCCCCGGGTCCGGGCTCTTCAAGAAGCAGCCGCAGCTCGTGATGTCCGCCGAGCTCGTGGAGACCTCCCGGCTCTGGGGCCGGGTCAACGCCGCGATCAGGCCGGAGTGGGCCGAGCGGCTCGGCGAGCATCTCGTGAAGCGGACCTACTCCGAGCCGCACTGGTCCAAGAAGCGGGCGGCCGTCATGGCCTATGAGCGTGTGACCCTGTACGGGGTACCGCTCGTCGCCGACCGGCTGGTGTCGTACGGCAAGGTGGACCCGGCGACCGCCCGCGAGCTGTTCATCAGGCACGCGCTCGTGTACGGCGAGTGGGAGACGCGCCACAAGTTCTTCGCAGAGAACCGCGCGCTGCTCGAGGAGGTGGAGGAGCTCGAGCACCGGGCCCGCCGTCGCGACATCCTGGTCGACGAGCACACGCTGTTCGACTTCTACGACGCCCGGGTGGGTGCGGACGTGGTGTCCGGGGCGCACTTCGACTCGTGGTGGAAGCGCACCCGGCAGCGCAGGCCCGACCTGCTCACCTTCGACCCCGAGATGCTGGTCAACCCGAGCATCGCCGACGTCGACGAGGGCGACTACCCCGACGAGTGGCACGAGGGCGAGCTCGCCTTCCCGCTCAGCTACCAGTTCGAGCCGGGCGCGGCGGCCGACGGTGTGACCGTGCACCTGCCGGTGGGGACGCTGAACCGGGTGGAGCCCGACGCCTTCTCCTGGCAGGTCCCGGGCCTGCGCGAGGACCTCGTCACCGCGCTCATCCGCTCGCTTCCCAAGCAGCTGAGGGTGAACTTCGTGCCGGCGCCCAACCACGCACGGGCCTTCCTCGAGGCGGTGTCACCGGGGGAGGAGTCCCTGCTGGACGCCCTCGAGCGGTTCCTCAGGTCGACCACCGGTGTCGTCGTCCCCCGCGATGCATGGGACTGGTCGAAGGTGCCCGACCACCTGCGACCCACCTTCCAGGTGCTCGACGACAAGGGCAAGGTCGTCGCCGAGGGCAAGGACCTGGACGCCTTGAAGGCGCCGCTGCGACCGAAGTTCGCCGCGGCGATGGCCGAGGCGGCCGAGTCCAGCGGGCTCACCGTCACGGGCCGCACCGCGTGGACCTTCGGGACGATCGAGCGCACCTTCACCCAGCAGCGCGCGGGCCACGAGGTGCGTGGCTTCCCGGCCCTGGTCGACGAGTCCCGGGTCGCCGGCGGCAAGCCGACCGTCGGGCTGCAGGTCTTCGGGTCCGAGGCCGAGCAGGAGGCGTCGATGCGGCTCGGGCTGCGCAGGCTGCTCATGCTCAACGTGCCCTCTCCTGCCCGACGGATCGCCGACGATCTCGGCAACGCCGAGAAGCTCACGTTCGCCGCGTCGCCGTACCCCTCGACCCGGGACCTCCTCGAGGACTGTGTCGCCGCCGCGGTGGACGAGGTCGTCGAGCTGCACGGCCTGGTGTGGGACGAGGCCGGGTTCGCGGAGCTCGCGGCGAAGATGCGCACGGAGATCGAGCCGCGCACCCGCGCGGTCATGCACCAGGTCGGCCGGGTGCTGACCGTGTGGCGTGAGACCGACCGGCTGCTGAGCGGGTCGGCGGACCTACCGATGCTTCCGGCGCTCGCGGACATGAAGGCCCAGGTGGGCCGGCTCGTGTACCGCGGCTTCGTCGCCGACGTGGGTGCGCAGCAGCTGCGTGAGCTGCCGCGCTACCTCGCAGCCGTCCAACAGCGCCGGGAGAAGCTGCCCTCGTCCGTGGGCCGCGACCGCCTGCTGATGGACCAGATCGCGTCGGTACAGGAGTCCTACCTGCACCGCGTCGAGGCGCTGCCGGAGGGACGGCCGCCGAGCGCCGGCCTGCGCAAGGTGCGCTGGATGCTCGAGGAGCTGCGGGTCAGCCTCTGGGCCCAGCAGCTCGGCACCGCCCACCCCGTCTCGGACACGCGGATCCGCAAGGCTCTCGACGCGGCCTGAGCCCCCGGCTTCCCGGTCAGGGCAGGTCGCGCGCGAAGTGCACCGCGGGAGCCGTCCGCCCGCTCGCTCCGAGCTCGAGCGACGCGGGCTCGCCGTCGGGCACCGGCTCGAAGCCGTTGGCCACCAGCACCCGCTGCGAGGCGAGGTTGTCGGGCGTGGTCGCCGCGGTGACCCGGGTGACGCCCCGTGCGGCGGCGGCCTCCAGCGCCAGGCGTACGGCGGACGTCGCGACGCCGCGGCCGCACGCGCTGCGGGCGATCCGGTAGCCCATGTCACCGCGTCCGTCGTGGATGTCGCCGATGTTGACCCGGCCCACGACGCGGCCCACGCCGTCCCGGGCGACGAACAACATCGACGTACCGTCGCGGTTCTCGGCGACGAGACGCGCGTGCCGCTGCGGGAAGGACGCGAAGTACTCGTCGCCCCGGTCGCCGACGGAGGCAGCGAAGAACTCCCGGTTCTCGGTCTCGAACGCGAGCAGCTCGTCCTGGTCGGCGTCGGAGAGCAACGCGACGCTGACCGGCGGGACGTGCGGAGTGGCGCTCACGCCGACGAGCGTAGCGACGGGGAAGGATGCACGTGTGAACCTCCGAGACGGCTGTGACCTCCCGGCCGCCGCGCACCCCGTCGAGCGGGCGTCCGCCGCCGACGTCGCGGGCGCCGTCGCTGCCCTGGGCGCGGCGTTCGACGACTATGCCTGGACCCGATGGATCGTCCCGGACGACGACCACGAGCGACGGCTGACCGGCTTGTTCGAGATCACCGTGGCGCGGATCGGTCTGTGCTACGGGGACGTCCGGGTCGCCCGCTGCCCTCACCTCGGCGGCACCGTGGTGGGGGCGTCAGTCGTGCTGCGTCCGGACCGACCGGTGCCGGACACCGTGTGGGCGGACATCGCGCCGGTCGAGCAGCGGCTCCTCGGGGATCGGCTCGCGGCCGCGGACGAGGCGGAGGCCCTGTGCGCGCCGCTGCGGCCGGCCGCCCCCCACCTGACCGTGGCGACGCTCGGGGTACGGCCGGACCACCAGGGCCGCGGGATCGCCACGGCGTTGGTCCGCACGGCGCTCGACACGTCGCGAGCGCTCGGTGTGCCGGTGTACCTCGAGACCTCCAGCGAGAGCAACGTGGCGTTGTACCGCCGGCTCGGTTTCGAGGTCACCGGGCAGCTCCGG
>DASTPU010000208.1:0-29831 GCA_035762105.1 Nocardioidaceae bacterium
CCCGGGCGCTGGCGGCCGCCGCGCCGGGCCGCCCGTCGAGGAACCGCTACAAGGCGGCCGTGCTCCACCGCGTGCTCCGGGGCGTCGAGCTCGAGCGCTTCGCCGCCGAGCATCCGCGCTCGCGCGCGCTGTTCGACCAGGCCCGCGGCTCGCTCGTCAGCGGCGTGCCGATGACGTGGATGGCCAAGTGGGTCGGCGGCCATCCGGTGTACGCGAAGTCGGCGCGCGGCGCCCGGATCGAGGACGTCGACGGCCACCCGTACCTCGACTTCGCGCTCGGCGACCCCGGCGCGATGGCCGGCCCCTCGCCGCAGCCGACCGTCGACGCGATCCAGCGCCGCATCGGCGAGCAGGGCGGCATCACGGTGATGCTCCCGACCGAGGACGCCGCGTGGGTGGGAGAGGAGATGGCGCGCCGGTTCGGCCTGCCGCTGTGGAGCTTCGCGCTCACCGCCACCGACGCGAACCGCTGGGCGCTGCGGCTGTGCCGCGCGATCACCCGGCGCCCGTACGTGCTCGTCTTCAGCCACTCGTACCACGGGTCGGTCGACGAGGCGTTCATCACGCTCGACAGCGACGGGAAGCCGCGGTCGCGCCCCGGCAACGTCGGCCCGGCAGTCGACCCGACGACGACCACGCGCGTCGCGGAGTTCAACGACCTCGCCGGGGTCGAGGCGCAGCTCGCCCACGGGGACGTCGCGGCGATCCTCACCGAGCCGGCCCTGACGAACATCGGGATCGTGCTCCCCGAGCCGGGGTTCATGGAGGGCCTGCGTGCCCTCGCCACGAAGTACGGCGCACTCATGATGATCGACGAGACGCACACGTTCTCGGCCGGGCCCGGCGGAGCCACCAAGGCGTGGGGACTGCGGCCGGACATCTTCGTGATCGGCAAGAGCATCGGCGGTGGCATCCCCAGCGGTGCCTACGGCATCAGCCGGGAGGTCGCCGCCGCCGTCTCCGCGCACCCCGAGGCGGACCTCGTCGACGTCGGCGGCGTCGGCGGAACCCTGGCGGGCAACGCGCTGTCCGTGGCCGCGATGCGCGCCACCCTCGAGCACGTGCTGACAGAGGACGCGTTCGCGCACATGACCGCGCTCGCCACGGACTTCACCACGGGTGTGCAGGACACCATCGACCGGACCGGTGTCCCGTGGTCGGTCAGCCAGCTCGGCGCGCGGTCGGAGTACCGGTTCGCCTCCCCCGCTCCCCGCGACGGCAGCAGCTCGGCCGCCTCGGCCGACGACCAGCTCGACGAGTACCTCCACCTCTACCTCGCCAACCGGGGCGTGCTGATCACGCCCTTCCACAACATGGCGCTGATGTGCCCGGAGACGAGCGCCGAGGACGTCGCCCTGCACACGCGGCTGTTCGCCGAGGCGGTCGACGAGCTGGTCGGCCGGTGACGCCGGCAGGGTCGGAAGCGGCGGGCTCGGCGGCGGGCTCGGCGGCGGGCTCGGCGGCGGGTCCGGAGGCGGTGGATCCGGCGTCCGCCGTACTCGCCGACGCGTTCGCGCTCACCGGCCGGGTCGCCCTGGTCACCGGGGCCGGCTCACCCGACGGGATCGGCTTCGCCACCGCGCGGCTGCTCGGAGCACTCGGCGCGTCCGTCGCGGTGGCGGCGACCACGGACCGAGCCCATGAACGGGCGGCCGCGCTCACGTCGCTCGGGCTGACCGCTGTCGGCGTGGTCGCGGATCTCACCGACGAGGAGGCAGTCGTCCGGGCCGTGGCCGAGGTGACGGCGTCCCTGGGTGCGCCGACGGTCCTCGTGAACAACGCGGGGATGACCAGCGTCTCGGTCCCCGCCCTCTCCCCCGACGCCCCGGGCGGTGAGGAGTCGGGCACCCTCACCGGCCTGTCTCACGAACGGTGGCAGCGCTCGCTGGCGCGCAACCTCGACACCGCCTTCCTGTGCACCCGGGCGGTCCTGCCCGCCATGCAGGCGGCCGGCTGGGGCCGGGTCGTCATGGTGACCTCGGTGACCGGGCCGGTGATGGCGATGCGCGGCGAGGCCGCCTACGCCGCGGCCAAGGCCGGGATGGTGGGCCTGGCCCGCTCCGCAGCGGTCGACTACGCGGCCGACGGGATCACGGTCAACGCGGTCGCCCCCGGGTGGATCGCCACGGGCAGCCAGACCGCCGACGAGGTCGAGCAGGGCCGGCGGACGCCGGTCGGTCGCAGCGCCAGGCCCGACGAGGTCGCCGCTGCGGTCGGCTTCCTCTGCACGCCCGGAGCCTCCTACGTCACCGGCCAGTGCCTCGTCGTGGACGGCGGCAACTCGGTCGCCGAGGAGCGCGCCTGACCCGCTCGATCCGCCCCCGCCCACGAAGTGGGCGAAGATGACGCGGTTCGGGCCTGCCAGCGTGCAACCATCGCCCACTTCCGGCCGCGGCCGGGACAGAGACCGCCCGGGGCCCGGATGACGATCAGGCCACAGATACGGACTTAATCCGCGATTCCAAGGTAAAGACGGAAAGTAAAGACCTAACCTCGTGGGCATGCTCCGCCCTCGCACCTCGTACCTCTGGTCCGCCGTCGCCTGCGCCTTGTCGGTCTCGGTCGCGGTCCCCGCCGTCGCCACCGACACGGCTCCCGGAACGGCGTCCGGGGCGACGAGTACGTCGACCACCGCGCCCTCCGAGGAACCCGCCCAGGAGACCGGTCCCCAGCCGGCCGAGGGCGGCGTGGTCGAGCACAGCTCCGACCTCACCGACCCGGCGCCCACGGAACCGGTGCTCACCGCCCGGGTCGCCGGCGCCAGCACCGGCTACTTCAACACCAACCAGCGGACGCTTCCCGTCGCCCCGGGCCTGGACCACATCCGGTTCGACCGGTACGACGTCCGCGGGTGGGTCCGGGTGAACGCGCTGACCGCCCAGCTCGGGACGCCGGGACTCAAGCTCGACTACACCGCGCCGGGCAAGGTGTCCTCCCCCGCGCCGCTCAGCGTCGCCATCCAGCGCGACGGCGCGATCGCCGGCGTGAACGGCGACTTCTTCGACATCGGCGACACCGGGGCACCGCTCGGCATCGGGGTCGACCGCCAGCGCGGCATCGTGCACGGTTCGCGGTCCGGCTGGAACAACTCGTTCACACTCGACGAGAACAACATGGCCGCCGTCGCCCAGACCTACCTGCAGGCGAACATCGTGCGCCGCGGCAAGGACCCGATCCTCGTCACCAACCTGAACGCACCCGAGATCCGCCCCGGGGGGATCGGCATCTACACCAGCGCCTGGGGCTCCGACTCCCGGCTTCGCGTCCTCCCCGGCAGCGCCACCCGCCGCGAGGTCGTGATCCGCCGCGGCAAGGTCCGCGCGAACCGCAAGACGATCAGCAGCGGCCCGATCGCCGCCGACACCTTCCAGGTCGTGGGGGTCGGCGAGGGCGCGAAGAGGCTCGCCCGTCTCGAGGTCGGCCAGCGGGCCAAGGTGGAGTACGGCCTGAACCGCGCCGCGACGCGCGTCGCCATCGGCGGCAACGTGGTCCTCCTTCGCGACGGCAAGGTGCTCGCCCCCGGCGACGAGGAGATGCACCCGCGCACCGCGATCGGCATCGACCGCGACACCAACAGCGTCATCATCGTCGCGGTCGACGGCCGGCAGTGGCACAGCCGCGGCCTGACCATGAAGGAGACCGCGACCCTCCTCAAGCGGATGGGTGCCGAGGACGGCCTCAACCTCGACGGCGGAGGGTCCTCCACGATGATGGCGCGCGAGTCCGGGGAGCCGGTCGGGGTGGTCAACTCGCCCTCCGACGGGAGCCTGCGCCCGGTCCCGAACGGCCTCGAGTTCTCCTTCGGCGAGGGCTCCGGCACGCTCCGCGGCATCCGCGTCGAGCCCGCCGCCGACCTCGAGGACTCGCACCGCGTGCTCAACGGGCTCTCCCGCGTCCTCGTCGCCCGTGGCCACGACGAGACCTTCGACCCGGTGCCGGCCAGGCCGACCTGGCAGGGTTCCCCGAACGTCGCCGCCCACGCCGGCCCGGCCGGACGCACCGTCGTCACCGGCCGGCGCCCCGGCAGCGGCCTGGTCACCGCGGCGCAGGGTGCGGCCACCGGACAGTTCGAGGTCCGCGTCCTCGGCAACGTGCACCGGCTGGAGACGAGCGTCCCCGCCATCTCCCTGCCCGGCAAGGGGCGCAGCGCCACCTTCGACGTCCGGGGGTACGACGCGCAGGGCTTCGGCACGTGGGTGGAGCCCCGGGACGTCAAGCTGTCCTTCAACCGCGACAAGCTCAACGTCCGTCGTACCGGGCGTGGCTTCACCGTGACCTCGCGGGTCGGCTCGGCCAACGACGTGATCGAGGTGAGCGCCGGCGGCAGGACCACCTACGTCGGCGTCGCCGTCGGCCTCGCCCGCGGCCTCGAGAACCGGATGAACAGCCTCGACGGCTGGGAGGCGTCGGCGTACCCGGCGAAGGCGAACGCCTCGCTGTCGATGACCAAGAACCGCGGCGGCACGCCCGGCAAGGCGATCCAGATGCGGTACTCCCTCTACGGCAAGCAGGCCACCCGCGCCGCCTACCTCACCGCGGTGCCCGCGCAGGACCTGCCCGGTCGCACGCGCCGCCTCGGCCTGTGGGTCCGCGGTGACGGCAAGGGCGCGTGGCTGCGCGCGGTCGTCAAGGACACGACCGGGGCGCGCGCGAGGTTCAGCCTCGGTGGCCGTGTGGACTGGAAGGGCTGGCGGTTCGTCTCCGCCCCGGTGCCGAGCGGGGTGACCCAGCCGCTCGACTTCGTCAGCGTGTACGCGCTGGAGACCGTGAAGAAGCGCAAGTACGCCGGCGCCCTCGGCTTCGACGACCTCACCGTCTTCACCGAGCGGGTCGCCAAGGTGCCCGCCACCGCACCCCTCCGGGACCCGATGGTCGCCGACCTCGCCCCGCTCCAGAGCGGCGGCCTCCGGGTCGCGGTGATGAGCGACGCCCGGGTCCTCGGTTCCGCACCCGACAGCGTGGCCGTCGCCCGGACCCGTCGCACCATGCGCGAGATCGTCGCGGCGAACCCCGACCTGGTGCTGATCAACGGCGACCTCGTCGCGCGCGGCAACCCCGCCGACATCGCGCTGGCGCAGCGCCTGATCAGCGAGGAGCTCGGCGACAAGGTGGCCTGGCGCTACCTCCCCGGCGAGGGCGAGCTCGGCTCGTCCGGCGACCTGGCCGCCTACCGCAACACGTTCGGCAGCCCGGTCAGCGTCTTCGACCAGGGCGGCACGCGGTTCGTGCTGCTCAACTCGGCGCAGAGCGTCTTCCGCCTCGGCGGCTTCGCCCAGCTCGTGCGACTCCGCTCGGAGCTGAGGAAGGCGGCCACCGACGCGGCGGTCGGTTCCGTCGTCGTGGTCGCCCACCACCCGACGAGCGACCCCGCCGCCGGCGGCACGGCCGAGCTCGCGGACGCCCGCGAGGGCGAGCTCGTCGAGGAGCTGCTCGCCGACTTCCGGGCCGACAGCAACAAGACGGCCGCGTACGTCGGGTCGCACGCCCGCCGCTTCGAGGTCACCCGGACCGACGGGGTCCCGCACGTGATCGGCGGCCCGGTGAGCGACGCCGCCCGGTCCACCCTGGGCTCCTTCACGGGATGGAGCATGCTGCGGGTCGCGCCCGACGGCCTCGCCGTCGAGTTCCGCCCGCACGTGAACCGGCTGCTCCTCAACGCGCCCACGTCGCTCTCCGTCGGCGCGGTGGTCAACGCGTCCGCGACGGTCGTCCAGTACGGCAAGCGCGTCCGGGCCGCCTACCCGATGAACGTCGAGTGGCTGCCTGCGCGCGGCGTGTACGTCGGAGCCCCGGCCGATGCCCCGCAGACCGCCGTGCTCGCCATCGAGCCGGAGGCCGGCCGGCTCACCGCAGTCCGCCCCGGCACCGGCGACCTGACCGTCCGCGTCAACGGCGTGACGGTCACCCGCACCGTCACCGTGCAGTGACCCCGGTGGACCCGGCCGAGGTCGAGACCCCGGCCCTGGTCGTCGACCTCGACCGGCTCTCGGCCAACGTGACGCGGATGAGCGACACCGTGCGGTCGCGGGGGCTGAGCCTGCGGCCGCACGCCAAGACGCACAAGTGCCTCGAGATCGCGCGGATGCAGGTCGACGCCGGCGCGGCCGGGCTGACGGTGGCGACGCTGTCGGAGGCGGAGATCTTCGCCTCGGCCGGCTTCGGCGACCTGTTCGTCGCCTACCCCGTCTACCCGGTCGGAGCCAAGGCCGGGCGGCTGCGCGACCTCCTGTCCCGGGTGGACCTCTGCGTCGGCGTGGACAACGCGGCGGGCGCGTCGGCCCTGGCCGAGGCTGCCGGTGGCCGCCCGCTCCGGGTGGTGCTGGAGGTCGACAGCGGTCAGCACCGGACCGGCGTCGACCCGGGTGCGGTCGTCGCACTGGCAGAGGACTGCCGTGCCCTGGGCCTCTCGGTCACCGGGGTGTTCACTCACGGCGGGCACTCCTACGGCGGTCCCGATGCGCCCCCCGACGCCGCGGCCGACGAGGGTGCCGCCCTCGGCGACGCGGCCGCGAGGCTGACCGCCGCCGGGTTCGAGGTGAGCGTGGTCAGTGCGGGAGCGACGCCGACCACCGGAGCGGCACGGCCCGAGGTGGTCACCGAGGAACGGCCCGGCTCCTACGTCTTCTACGACCGCCAGCAGCTCTCCCTCGGCGCCTGCTCGGCCGACGACCTGGCGCTGACCGTCGCCACCACGGTGGTGAGCACCGGCCACGGACGGTTCGTCGTCGACGCCGGCTCCAAGGCCCTCGCGTCGGACCGGCCGGCTTGGCTGCACGGGCACGGCTGGGTCCCGTCGCTCGGCGAGGCCTACGTGACCACGTTGTCCGAGCACCACGGGATCGTCGAGGGCGCCTCGCGGACGCCCGCGGTCGGCGAGGTCGTGCAGGTGGTCCCGAACCACGTGTGCACCGTGGTCAACCTGTTCGACGACTACGTCGTGGTCCGCGGCGACACCGTGGTGGACCGGTGGCGGATCGCGGCGCGCGGCCGGAACACCTGACCCCGGCCCGGCGAACCGGGTCCCTTGCGTCCGGTCCCGTGCACCCGATCCCGTGCACCCGGTCCCGTGCAGCCGGTCCCGCGCCGGGTCAGTCGACCAGCGTCCCCTCGAGGCCGGCGGGGTCACTGCCGGCCTCGCTGCCGGCGTCGCTGCCGGCGTCGCTGCCGGCGCCACCGGGGGCCTCGACCTCGACCGTGATCAGCTCCTCCACCTGCTCCTCGAGCACCTCACGTGCCTCGGCCGGCAGACCGCTGTCGGTCACCACGATCGACGCCGCGGACAGGGGGACGATCGTGCTCAGTCCCAGCACCCCCCACTTCGTCGAGTCGGCGAGCACGACCAGGCGCCGCGCGCTGGCCACCATGGCGCGGTTCGTCTCCGCCTCCATGAGGTTCGGCGTCGTGAACCCGGCCTTGGGATCCATGCCGTGCACGCCCATGAACACCACGTCCACGTGCAGGCTGCGCAGCGCCTCGGCCGCGATCGGACCGACGAGGGCGTCGGAGGGGGTGCGCAGGCCGCCCGTGAGCAGCACGGTCACGTCCGGACGACCTGAGGTCTGGAGCACGTCCGCGACCCAGACGGAGTTCGTCACGATGGTGAGGTCCGGGACGCCTGTCAGGTGGCGCGCCAGGGCGTGCGTCGTGGTGCCGGCGGTGATCGCGACGGCCGACCCTGGCTGGACGAGGGTGGCGGCGCGGGCCGCGATCGCCTCCTTCTCCCGCAGCTCGCGTGCCGACTTGGCGGCGAACCCGGGTTCGTCGGTGCTCCCGACCTTGAGCAGGGTGGCTCCGCCGTGGACCTTCTCGAGCAGGCCGAGCCGGCGCAGGTTGTCGAGGTCGCGACGGATGGTCATGTCGGAGACGCCGAGCAGCCGCACCAGATGGCTGACGCGGACGCTGCCCCGTCGCTCCAGCTCCTCCAGGATCCTGGTGTGCCGCTCGTTGGCGAGCATCAGCCCTCCCGCACCACGGCGACACCGCCCGGATCCACGAGCAGCTCCCCGTCGACAGCCCGGTCACCGACCAGCTCGTGCCCGCGGACCGCGACCGTGGCCGGGCTGTCGGTGTGGTTGAGCACGAAGACCCAGGAACGGCCGTCACCGACGCGGCGGACGACCTCGACCCCCGGCGACGTCGCCGCCACCGGTACGACGCCCGCCTCGTCCAGCAGCCGACGGACCAGCCCGGCCGTGGCGGGCGCGTCGAGGCGGCACGCGGCGTACCACGCCGCACCGCTCCCGTGGGCGTGACGCGTCAGCGCCGGGACCCCGGGGAGCGGCCCGTCGACGTACGACAGGACGGCTTCCGCCCCGGCGAGGCGGAGGTGCTCGGTCCACACGTCGGCCGTGGAGCCGTCGTCGAGATGCACGCGCTCCCCTTCGCGCAGTGGGACGAACTCCTCCACACGGACCCCGAGCAGGTCACGGAAGGCGCCGGGGTATCCGCCGAGCCGGATGTGGTCGTGCTCGTCGACGATGCCGCTGAAGTAGGTGACCAGCGCGGTGGCGCCGGCGCTGACGGCCTCCTCGAGGCGCGACACGGCGGCGTCGGTGACGAGGTAGAGCGTGGGCACGATCACCAGGTCGTAGCCGGTCAGGTCGTCCTCGGGGTGACGGAAGTCGACGCCGACGCCCTGGTCGAGCAGCGCGTTGTAGACGGCGTGCGCGCGGTCGAGGTACCGGACGTCCTCGCTCGGGTGTGAGTCGAGCTCCGTGGCCCACCACGCCTGCCAGTCGAAGAGCATCGCGACCGAGTTGCGGGCACCGCTGCCCGCGACCTCCTCGATGCTGTCCAACGTGCGGCTGAGCTCCACGACCTCCCGCCACAGCCGGGTGTCGGTGCCGGCGTGCGGCACCAGGCCGGAGTGGAACTTCTCCGCTCCCGCCCGGGATGCACGCCACTGGAAGAACAGGGCCGCATCGGCGCCGCGTGCCACGTGCGCGAGGGTCGTCCGACGCAGCTCACCGGGCTTCTTCGGGATGTTCCGGGGCTGCCAGTTGACCGCGCTCGTCGAGTGCTCCATGAGCAGCCACGGTTTCCCGTCGGCGAGGCCGCGGGTGAGGTCGGCGCTGAAGGCCAGCTCCCTCCACCCCTCGGGGTCGGCCGCCGTGAGGTAGTGGTCGTTGGACACCACGTCGACCTCACGGGCCCACGCCCAGTAGTCCATCTCGCGAACGTGCTGCATCACCATGAAGTTGGTCGTGACCGGGACGCCCGGGGAGAGCTCGTGGAGGACCTCACGCTCGGCCAGGTAGTTCGCGAGCAGCTCGTCGGAGGAGAACCTCCGGAAGTCCAGCTGCTGCGTCGGGTTCGGGAACGTGGGGGCCGAGCGCGGCGGAAGGACCTCGTCGAAGGACCCGTAGCGCTGCGACCAGAACGCGGTGCCCCATGCCTCGTTGAGCCGGTCGACGTCGCCGTACCGCCGCTCGAGCCAGGCCCGGAAGGCCGCCGCGCTGACGTCGCAGTAGCACAGCGCGTTGTGGCCGCCGAGCTCGTTCCCGACGTGCCACAGCACGAGCCCGGGGTGCGTGGCGTACCTCCGTGCGACCTCGCGGCAGAGGGTCAGTGCGTGCCTCCGGTAGACCGGCGAGCTGGGGCAGAACGCCTGCCGCCCACCCGGCCAGAGCCGGTGACCCTCCGCGGTCATCGGAAGCGTCTCGGGGTGGCGGTGGGCAAGCCACGGCGGCGGCGAGGCCGTGGCCGTGGCGAGGTCGATCCGCACCCCCGCCGCGTGGAGCTTGTCCATGATCTCGTCGAGCCAGCCGAACTCGAACCTTCCCTCGACCGGCTCGAGCTCGGCCCAGGAGAAGACCCCGACGGTGACCAGGTCCACACCGGCTTCGCGCATGAGCGCCATGTCCTCGTCGTGCACCGACGCCGGCCACTGCTCGGGGTTGTAGTCACCGCCGAAGGCGAGCGGGGGCACAGGCGTGGTCATGCTGGGATCGTGTCGCAGGCGCTCGGCCCTAGTCAACAATTACGAACAAAAACCTGCGGCCGAAGTTTCGTATCCGCACAGGCATTTCCGGCGTCCGAGTGTTGACAGTGAGCGTCGTCACAGCGGATTCTGGCCTGAAGTTGTTTGCTTCTGTTCGAGCCCATGGAGGTCCTGATGTCCCGTCCCCGCCGAGCGAACCCTCCGCACAACGCTGGGCTCGTCCCGCCGTCCTTCGCCGCCACCGCGTCCCTGAGCCGCCGCAGCTTCCTGCGCAGCGCCGCTCTCGGCGGCGCGATCCTGGGTGCGCCGGGCCTGCTCGCGGCGTGCGGCGGTGACGACGGCGGCGGTGGCTCCGGTGGGGACACTGTCACCTTCGGGATGAACGAGAGCGGCGACATCCCGCCGGCGGACCGTCTGCGCGCGATGGCCGCGGCGTTCGAGAAGAAGTCCGGCCTGAAGGTGACCCGGAACGAGGTCTCGCACAACACCTTCCAGGAGAACATCAACACCTATCTCCAGGGCAACCCCGACGACGTGTTCACGTGGTTCGCCGGCTACCGGATGAACTTCTTCGCCGAGCAGGGAGTGATCCGCGACGTCAGTGACGTCTACCCGATCGACGGGATCAACGACAGCTTCAAGGAGGCCGCGACCGCCAGCGACGGCAAGCAGTACTTCGTGCCCAAGGACTACTACCCGTGGGCGGTCTTCTACCGGAAGTCCGTGTTCGAGAAGAACGGGTTCGAGGTGCCCACGAACCGCGACGACCTGCTCGCGCTGTGCAAGGAGATGGAGGGCAAGGGCATCACGCCCTTCGCGTTCGCGGACAAGGACGGCTGGCCGGCCATGGGCACCTTCGACATCCTCAACATGCGCCTCAACGGCTTCGACTTCCACATGAAGCTGATGGCCGGCGAGGAGGCCTGGGACTCCGACGAGGTCAAGGGCGTGTTCGAGACCTGGCGTGAGCTCCTCCCCTACCACCAGACCGACGCGCTGGGGCGCACCTGGCAGGAGGGCGCCGAGGCGATCGGCTCGGGCGAGGCGGGCATGATGATGTTCGGCACGTTCATCGTCGACGCGATCCCGGACTCCGAGGACGACCTCGACTTCTTCACCTACCCCGAGCTCGACCCCGCGATCGGCGCCGACGCCCTCGACGCGCCTATCGACGGCTTCTGCATGGCGGCAGAGCCCGACAACGAGGAGGGGGCGAAGGAGTTCATCGCCTTCCTCGGCACCGCGGAGGCAGCCGACGCGGCCAACGCGACCGGTGTCCCGTTCATCGCCGCGAACGAGAACGCCAGCAAGGAGTCGTACTCCGACCTCCAGCGCAAGTCGGCCGAGGTCGTCGGCGCCGCGAGCAACATCGCGCAGTTCCTCGACCGCGACACCCGTCCGGACTTCGCCGCGACGGTGATGATCCCGTCCCTGCAGACCTTCCTCCGCAACCCCGACGACATCGACGGGCTGACGTCGAGCATCCAGCAGCAGAAGGAGTCGATCTTCGTCGACTGAGCACGGACGCCGGCGACTGAGAGGACTGCTGAAGATGTCACAGGATGCAACGGCCACGGCCACCGCCGAGCCGACCAACGGGGGCAGGACCAAGAAGCCGCGCGTCACCGGGACGCGCAACCGGCTGCACGGGTGGGACAGGCTCGTGGTCGCGGCGATGATCATCGTGCCCACGCTGGTCGTGGTGGGCCTGGTGTGGCTGCCCGCGTTCGGGTCGGTGGCGCTCTCCTTCGCGGACTGGACCGGGATCGGTGGGCTGGACACGATCAGGTGGGTCGGGGCCGACAACTACCGCAACATCGCGACCAACTACCCCCCGTTCTGGCCGGCCATCCAGCACAACGTCATCTGGCTGCTGTTCCTGTTCTTCATCCCGACCCTGCTGGGTATCTTCCTGGCGGTCGTGCTCGACAAGGAGATGCGGGGCAGCCGCTTCTACCAGACGGCGTTCTACATGCCCGTGGTGCTGTCGCTGGCCCTGGTCGGCTTCATCTGGCAGCTGTTCTACTCGCGTGACCAAGGTCTGATCAACGCGGTGCTCGGCACCGAGGTCGACTGGTACGGCGACCCTGAGGTGAACCTCTGGGCGGTGCTCGTGGCCACGGCCTGGCGGCACACCGGCTACATCATGCTGATCTACCTCGCCGGGCTGAAGGGCGTCGACAACTCCCTGCGCGAGGCCGCGGCCATCGACGGCGCCGGCGAGGTCTCGACGTTCTTCCGGGTGATCCTGCCGGTGATGAGGCCGATCAACCTGATCGTCGTCGTCATCGTCATCATCGAGTCCCTCCGGGCGTTCGACCTCGTGTGGGTGGTCAACCAGGGCCGCAACGGCCTCGAGATCATCGCCGCGCTGGTGACCGCCAACGTCGTGGGTGAGGCCAGCCGGATCGGGTTCGGCTCCGCCCTCGCCACGATCATGATGCTGATCTCGTCGGTCTTCATCGCGATCTACCTGCGCACCGTCATGAAGGAGGAACGATGAGCGTCACCGCTCCCCCCGCGGCACCGACCGTGGCGGACGCCGCCACCGCCGAGGCGCCCGAGAAGAGCCCGTCGGGCCCCAACCGCGGCCTGATCGCGACCATCATCGTGGCCGTCCTCGCGCTGCTCTGGCTCTTCCCGCTCTTCTGGGCGGTGCTCAACTCCTTCCGCGACTACGGGTACACCTCGCAGAACGGCTACGTGTCCTTCGGCGGGTGGACCCTCGACAACTACCAGCGCGCCTGGACCGGCGGAGACCTGGGGAAGCACTTCCTGAACTCGCTGATCATCACCGTGCCGGCGGTCCTGCTGACGCTGTTCCTGGCATCGCTCATGGCGTTCGTGCTGGCCCGGTTCAGCTTCCGCTTCAACCTCACGCTGCTCGGCGTCTTCCTCGCTGCGAACCTGCTCCCGCCGCAGGCGCTCCTGGTGCCGATCTTCCGGCTCTACCGGGAGGTCCCGCTGCCGGAGTTCATGAGCGACACCGGTCAGGTCCTGGGCAGCTACTGGGGGCTGATCGCGATCAACGTCGCCTTCCAGCTCGGGTTCTGCACCTTCGTGCTCAGCAACTACATGAAGACCTTGCCGTACGAGATGTACGAGTCGGCCCAGCTCGACGGCGCCGGGGTGTGGCGGCAGTACTGGGGGATCACGATGCCGCTGGTCAGACCCGCCCTGGCTGCGCTCGCGACGCTGCAGACCACGTGGATCTACAACGAGTTCTTCTGGGCCACGGTGCTGCTCCAGGACGGTGACAAGTTCCCGATCACGAGCGCCCTGAACAACCTCCGTGGGCAGTTCTTCGTGGACTACAACCTGCTGTCGGCGGGATCGGTGCTGGTGGCGCTGCCCGTGCTGGTCGTCTTCTTCGTGCTGCAGAAGCAGTTCGTCTCCGGCCTCACGCTGGGATCGACCAAGGGCTGAGCTCCCGGGCGCTCAGCCGCGCAGGACGCTGAGCACGGCTCGGGCGTAGGCACGCTCGGCGTCGATGTCCACGTGCCGCTCCTCGCGCCCACCGTCGACGGCCACCACGACGACGAAGCCGTCGCGGACCGCCTCGAGCCGGGTGAAGCGAGGCCCGAGCAGGCCACGCAGCTGGGCCTCGTGCGGCAGCCAGATCACCTCGCTCTGCGGGATGCTGTCGAGCGCCCACTCCGTTGTGCCGTTGAAGCGGACGATGCCGCCGGTCTCGAGCGTCTGGGTCTCGATCGTCATCTCGCTGACCACGAACACCTCCCCGTCGAGGTCGCGGTCGGGTATCGCGAAGCGGTCACCGGACCGCGGCTCCCAGGTCAGGCCGGCGTCACGGAGGGCGGTGGCGAGCTCGACGGTGATCACGCGCCCATTGTCACCGCGCCCTCCAAACCCGCCACCCCCACGATCACCGGGCCGGCCCGCGCTCAGCGCAGTCGGCGGACCAGCTTCCTCCACCTGTTCGTGGCGTACTTGTAGGCCAGGACGTCGGTCGCCTCCTGCCAGGTCCTCTCGCCCGTGGCGCGGGTCCGGATCTCACCGCCCATCATGACGACGCGCTCGTTCACCGGGTCGTAGACCATCCGCTCGTGGGTCCGGGCGAGGGCCCCTGTCGGCGCTCCGCCGGGCTTGGCCGGCGCGCCGAAGAGCGGCCCGTAGGGCACCTCGATCCGGCGCCAACGCCCCCGGTCGGGGTTGAACGCCGCAAGCAGGCCGTAGGAGTACGCCAGCGCGCGGTCCGCAGCGACGTCGAAGACCAGCTCGCCTCCGGACCTGACCCAGCCGACCACGAGCTCAGGGGGCCGGCTGTCGTGCCGCGTCCACCGCCGGGTCTCGAGGCTGAACGTCCACGTCGCCTTGCGGCCGATGGAGAACGCGATCAGCTCACGACGCGTCGGGTCGAACGTCATCAACGGCCAGTCGAGCCACTGACGGGGTGCGAGCGCCTCGTTGCCCTTGTGCAGCCTCGCCCAGGCCTTGGTGACCGGGCTGTAGGACCACACGGTCGCCTGCCCGCCGAGGAGGAGCACCCGCTTCGAGACCCGGTCGTAGGCGACGCCGTACACGCCGGCTCGCTTGACCCGCTTGTTCACCGCACCGAACCCGGTCCAGCGGTCACGCTCGACGCTGTACTGCGCGAAGGCACCGCCGGCGTACAGGAGGATGCGGTCGCGCCCGGAGGCGTAGACCAGCTGGGGCGATGCCAGGAACGACGCCACGGGCAGTCGAGCCCCTCGTCTCCAGGTGTTGGTGCAGACGTTGAACCTCCACGTCGACCCGTCCCACTCGACCGCCACGATCTTCCCGGACTCGGTGTCCATGGCGGCGGTCTCGAACTCCGGCCTCGGCTGGGCATCGGGCCCGGGGCGGTTCGGGGTCGCCGCGGGGCGGCATTGGGCGACCTCCGTGGTCGCTGACGGAGCCGGCTGGTCCCGGGTGGAAGCGATCGAGCCGTTCGCCTGGACGCCGGTGGTACCCGCAAGGACCAGCGAGGCTGCAAGGCAGAGAACGGTCGCACCGATGCGGATGGACATGGCAACCCCCCATGAGTGCTGTTGTCTCCAGTCCAGGGCCGATGGCGGCGACACCACAAGAGGCGATGGTCCTGGCACGTCCGCGCGTCCTGTCCGGTGTCGAGCCATACCCATGGCCAGGACGTCTGTGGCAGTCTCGTCCCGTGCCGGAGTCTGACCCGAAGGAGGTCGTGCGTCGCCTCGTCCACGAGGTGATGAACCAGGGCGACCTCGCCGCCATCGACGAGCTGTACGCGCCGCGCCTGGCACCGACGGCGCGCCAGTGGGTCGGACCGTTCCTCGCCTCGTTCAGCGACGTGCGGATGCGGATCGTGGAGCTTGTCGCCGAGGGTGAGACGGTGGTCGGCCGGTTCGCCTGCTCGGGCACCCACAGCGGCGCCTGGCTGGGTCATCCGGCCACGGGACGCCGGTTCGTGAACGTGGCCGAGGTGTACTTCTTCCACGTCGCCGGCGGCCGCATCACCCGGGCCTGGGGTTTGGAGGACACCGCGGACCGGCTGCGCCAGCTCGGCCTGGACGACACGGGCGCTGACGCGGGCGGGGCCGCCGCCGGCTGAGGTCCGGCTGCAGCCTGTCCGGGTCATGCCACGGCTGAGGCCCGGCGGCCCGGGTCAGGTCTCGGCGAGCCCCAGCAGGCGGTGGGAGAGACCGGATGACTTGGCGGCCGCACGGCACGTGAGCTGTCTGGCCCCGCCGCGCTCGGTGTGCACACGCACCTCCCAGCGGCTGCCGCCGACCCGGAAGACCGCCCGGGTCTCCGGGCCCCCACGAGCGACCTCCGCCAGGGCCAGCGGCTCGACCCTGTGCTCGTCGAGGTGGCGCCGCAGGTAGACCTCGGCGGCCTGCACGGCGAAGGGGTACGACGAACGTCCCCGGAGGTGCTCCAGGTCCAGGCGCCCCTCCTCGTGGGCACGGACGAAATCGCCGGCGTCCGACGGGGTGAGCCGCCCGTAGTAGAGCCCGTGCGGCAGGACCAGCACGTTGGCTGCGAACCGGTCCCCGCCGATGTGCGAGACCTCCCACGTCTGCTCGGGCGCCACCGCGCTCAACGCCGAAGAGAGCGGGCGCCCCTGCTCGGCGCAGCACGCGTCGTGGCGACCGTGGGTGCAGACCAGGTACACCGGGCCCTCGTGGGGTGCGAGGCCCGGGGACCGCCCCGCGGCGAGGCCCGTGAGGTCGACGTCCAGCAGCCGGCGCAGGTCGTCGAGGACCGCGGTCTCGACCCACGGCGCCGCGCGGTCGACGTACGCGGCGAAGACCCGTCGCGGGCCGCCCGCTCCCCTGCCGTGCCGGCGGATCAGCAGGGGTCGCACCCGATGGCGGCGTTCGAGGTCCAGGAGCCGCCGACGGACGTCCTCGTCCAGACGGCCGTCGCGCACCGCGTCGACGCCCCAGGCACCGGCGGTCTCGACGAGCAGGAAGGCGCGCACCGTGGACGCGCTGCCCTCCAGCGGCTCGGAGATCTGGCGGCTGGCGGCCGAGCATCGGAACGGCGCGAGCCCGCTGTGCTCAGCGCCGGACTCCGGCTCGCTCACCGTCTGATCCGCAGCAGACCTTCGCGCACGAGCCGTCGGGCGACGACCAGCCTGCTCTCGGTGTCGAGCCAGGGCGAAAGGTCGCCGACCCGGAACGACGTGTGGTCACGCACGAAGGCCATGGCGTCGGCGAGCCGCGAAGGCATCCGGAGCTCCCGGTCGCCGAGGAGGACCGTGAGCCGGTCCGTCCCGGGCCGGAGCACACAGGCCGAGGTCGGCCTGCGTTCCAGGACCGAGTCGTCGCTCACCGAGTCCAGCGATACGAGGTCGGTGAGCCCACCGCGGAGGACCGGGGTCCGCTCGCTCAGGAACGCAGCGGCACGCCCGTCAGCCACCGCCTCGGCGTCGAGCGTGCCGATCCCGGAAGCGAAGGCGTCCAGCTCCTCTGCCAGCCGGTCGGCGAGCAGGCCGGGGTCGGCGGGGTAACCGGCGGGCAGGCGTGCGTCGTACCGCTCGTCCGCGAGCACGCGGTCACCGAGCGTGCGAAGCAGGTCGCGCCAGGTCAGCTGGTTGATGCCCACGGTGACATGCAGCGACGTGAGCTCCTGGCTGCGCGCGGAGTGCGGCGTCCCGGTGGGGAGGTAGACCGAGAGGCCGGGCTCGAGGACGACCTCTCGCTCCTCGCCGTCCTCGACGACCTGCCACAGCTTGCGCCCGTGGGTCTGGAACACGAACACGTCGTGGCTGTCGCTGTGGCGCGCGAAACCCTGGGAGCCGGGGGGCGTGAGGTAGGCGTTGGCCTGGCACGGGTGGCCCAGCGTCAGCTCGAGCTCGCGGACCAGCCGGGTGAGCGGCGGCCAGTAGCGGTGCAGCCCTTGGAGCACGATGGTCGCCCCGGCGTGGAAGTGGGCCAGCACCTTGCGCGAGTCCACGAGCCCGGTGACGGGTGAGCCGGCCATGGTGGCGGACCGCGTGAACTGCGACGACGGGAGGACGGATCCGTCCTTGACGACGCGCAGGGCAGGCGTGCGCAGCGCGACGCTGGTCAGCAGGTGGTCGACGTCGTCGAGGGACAGCAGCCCGACGAGGTCGGCGGGGTCGGTGTGGTGCACGTGCACGCGGGACGCCCAGACCTTCTCCAGGAAGGACTGGGCGTCGCCGCTGAGCAGATCGAGAGCGTTCAAGGCTCAGGCGTCGGTGCCGTCGGCGTCGCCGCCGTCCGTGCTGTCCCCGTCACCGGCGTCCGTCGAGTCCCCGTCGCTGACGTCGGTGCTGTCCCCGTCGGTGCCGTCGGCGTCGGTCCCGTCCGCGTCACCGCCGTCGGTGCCGTCCGCGTCCTGGTCGCCGATCATCTCGCCGGAACCGGGCGGCGCGCCGATGGTCTCGATGTCCTCGTCGCGCACGGGCTCGTTCGGAGTGGTGGTCATGTCGCTCCTCTCGTTCACGGCGCTCGACCGCGCCGGGTGACAGTCACGTACCCAGCACCCGCGCAGCCAAGCGTGAGCTGGACTGGTCAGCCTCGTCTCGTCCGTTTCGGCCGGGCGCCGGGCGGGGATTCTCCCTTTGACCCCCCTTTCGCCCGGGGACGTACAGGAGGATCCCGGTTGCAGACGTCAAGCCACGTTCCGTGTCCCGACTGCGGTGTCGGCGTCCATCGCGACGCCGTCCTGTCGCACTGGTGCGATCCCGAACGCCGAGCCGACCACAAGATGCTGGGGCTTCGCGGCGAGGTCCTCGCCTTCGAGACGATCTTCCGCGCCTACTTGAGCAGGAACGAAGGCAGGTTCGAGGCCTGGCTCGCCGCCCGCGACGTACGGCGCACCGTCTGACCTCGCACGGCGTGCCCGTAGCCTCGGGGACATGAGTCACTCCGCAGGCAACGATCCCCCGCGGGAGCTGCACGAGGAGCAGTTCGTGCACCTCGTCGACCTCTCGCACGACCGTGTGCTGATCGCGTGGGGGGCGTTCAGCTTCACGCGTGACAAACCGGCCCGGCGTTGGGAGATCGTCGACGACCAGCGCCTGCAGAAGATCGCAGGGCGGCACACGTGCATCGGCAGCAGCGCTGAGCCGTTCGGCGCCGCCACCGTGGAGGTCCTCGACACCACCGGCAACCTGGTCACCAGCGCGCACACCGCTGACCGCACCTGGGTATGGGTCGAGGGACTGCAGCCCGACACCGACTACCGGTACCGGGTCGTCGTCGACGGCGAGGAGTGGGCAGCCGGGGAACGGTGGGACTGGGTTCCCCACGGCCGCGGCGGCTACGACCTCGCGCCCGCCGGCCGTGAGTACGACCTGCGATTCCGGACCTGGCCGGACCCGGGGTCGCCCACGCCGCAGGTGCGGTTCGTGGCTCTCGGCGACTACGGCGTCGGGATCAGGTCCGACGCGGAGTCGAGCAGGCGTCAGCGCCGCATCGCCGAGGTGCTCGACCGGCTCGTCGACGAGTACGCCGTGCGCTTCGTGGTGTCGCTCGGCGACAACATCTACAAGGGTGAGCAGGGCCAGGTCGACGACGAGAGCGGCGGCGAGGACGACGACTGGTACTCCAGCTACTTCCAGCCCTACCGCTACACCCTCGCGCGCATCCCGGTCTTCCCCGCGATCGGGAACCACGACACCACCGACACCGAGGGCAGCGACGACCGCGCGCAGATGGAGGACAACTTCCATCTCAAGGAGCGTTTCCACGGTGTGCCCGACCGGGCGTCGGTCGAGCCGGGTCTGTTCTACCGGCTTCGCTACGGCCGAGACCTGGAGCTGGTCTGCCTCGACACCTCCCTGGACAGCGCCGACGAGGGCGTCCACCGCTTCTTCCAGGCACCCGAGCACCAGGGATGGCTCGACCAGACCTTCGCCGAGTCCGGCCCCCGCTGGCTCATCCCGTTCTCGCACCACCCGGTCTACTGCGCGGGCCCTTCGCACCCCAACGACGAGGAGATGCGCCAGTCGCTGGTGCCGTTGTTCGACCGTGCCGGCGTGCGGCTCGTCCTCGCGGGGCACGAGCACAACTTCCAGATCAGCGAGGTCGACGGCCGCACCTACGTCGTCTCCGGTGCCGGCGGCAAGGTGCGTGAGGACGTGCCGAAGGGCTTCGCCGACGCCGGTACCACGGCCTGGGCGGCGCAGGCCCACCTGCTGATCGTCGAGGTGGACGGTGCCGAGGCCCAGCTGACCCCGGTGTCGGGCCTGCTCCCGGACGGTCGCCTGCAGAGGATGACGGCGCTCAGCCCCCGCAACGAGATCCGCACACCGCCGTTCGTGGTCCGGGCCGACCGGCCGTGAGCTCCCGGGAGCTGGTCGTCCTGGGGACCGCCTCGCAGGTGCCGACAAGGACGCGCGCCCACCACGGTGCCGTGCTCCGCTGGGACGACGAGGTCGTGCTCCTCGACCCCGGCGAGGGCACGCAACGACAGCTCACCCTGGCCGGTGTCTCGGCGAGCTCGGTCACCCGGATCTGCATCACGCACCTGCACGGTGACCACTGCCTCGGCCTCCCGGGCGTTCTGCAGCGGATGTCGCTGGACCGCGTGGGACGGCCGGTCGACCTGTACTTCCCCGCCGAGGGCCAGCAGTACGTCGACCGGCTGCGGCGTGCCAGCGCGGCGTTCGACACCGTCGAGGTCCGCGAGCACCCCGTCACCGGCGACGGCCTCGTGGACACCTGGCCGACCATCGCACTGCACGCACGCGCCCTCGACCACCGGATCGAGACCTACGGCTGGCGGCTGCAGGAGCCCGACGGCCGGCGGATGCTCCCCGAGATGCTCGCCGCGCGGGGCATCGAAGGACCGGACGTCGGCCGGATCCAGCACGAGGGGTCCCTCGACGTCGCCGGCCGCACGGTGCGGCTCGACGAGGTCAGCGAGCCCAAGCCGGGCCAGTCGTTCGCCTTCGTCATGGACACCCGCCTCTGCGAGGCCGCGGTCGACCTGGCCCGCGGCACCGACCTCATGGTCGCCGAGTCGACCTTCCTGTCCTCGGAGGAGGACCTGGCGAAGGAGTACGCCCACCTGACCGCGGCCCAGGCAGCTGGGATCGCCGCCGAGGCCGGCGCCCGCCGGCTGGTGCTCACGCACTTCTCGCAGCGGCACACCGACGAGGCGGAGTTCGCCGCCGAGGCCCGCGCGGTCTTCCCCGACGTGCACGCGGCTCGCGACCTCGACCGGGTCCCCGTCCCCTCCCGTCTCCCCTGGCGCACGCCTGACCGGCAACTCCTGACCGGCAACCCCTGACCGCACCCTGATCGTGCCCGGGGCCAGCGCCGGTCCGGAGCGCTGACCGGTCTGGAGCGCCGACCCGTCACTTTCGGGGCAGAACACGCCGTACCGGCTCACGCGACTGACGGGTCGGCACGTCTGACGGCCTTTCCGCCTTCGGTGCGGGACTTTCGGGCATGGACCAGGAGGCGGGGACCACCACAGACTGGTTGCGTCACCTCTCGGGGATCGACCGCCAGGTCGGCTCGGTGACGGCTCAGCATCCGGCGCGGAGGTTGGACGACATGCACCCAGTCCTCGAGTCACGGACCGCACTGGCCCGCGCCCTGGCAGCCAACCAACCGGGCTCGACCACCCCGCACACGGTCGTCGTGCTGCCGTCCTACAGCGTCGGCGACTCGCTCCTCGCGCACTACGCCGCCCGGCTGCCCGGCCTCGAGCACCGGCAGCTGCACGCGCTGCTGATGCTGCCCCGCGTGCCCTCGTGCGAGGTCGTGTTCGTGACCTGCCTGAGCCCCCTGCCGCAGGTCATCGAGTACTACCTCTCGCTGGTTCCGCCGGGGCAGCGCGCCGACATGGCCGGCCGGATCCACGTGCTCGAGATCCCCGACCCCGGACCCCGCTCCGTGAGCCACAAGCTGCTCGACCGGCCCGACCTGCTCGACCGGCTGCGCCAGATGGTCGCCGGACGGATCGGCTACGTGGACCCGTGGAACGTCACCGAGGCGGAGGCCGAGGTGGCCGACCGGATCGGGCTCCCGCTCTACGGGACGGCCCCGGACCTGTGGCCGCTCGGTTTCAAGAGCGCCGGTCGCCGGATCATGCGTGCAGCCGGCGTTCCCCTCCCACCCGGCCGCGAGGACGTGCGCTCGGTCGACGACGTCGTCGCCGCGGCGACCGAGATCGCCCGGACCTCCCCGGCCGCACCCGGCGTGGTCGTCAAGACCGACAACAGCGGCGCCGGCGACGGCAACCGGCTGATCCCCCTCCAGCGGTCGGCGGACACCATGGAGCTGCGGAGCGCCGTCGCGTCCCTCGAGCCGTGGTACCTCGACGACGTCGCGCACGGCGCCGTGGTCGAGGAGCTCCTCACCGGCGACGACGTACGGAGCCCCAGCGTGCAGGTCGAGATCACGCCCGAGGGCCGCGTGACCGTCCTCTCCACGCACGAGCAGGTGCTCGCCGGCCCGACCGGCCAGGTCTACGTCGGCTGCGACTTCCCCGCCCGCCTGGACTACACCACCCGGCTGGCAAGGTACGGCGCCGCGGTCGGTCGCGAGCTCGCGAGGCGCGGGGCCCTCGGCAGGCTGGGGATCGACTTCGTGACGGTCCGGGACCGCACCGGCCGCTGGGACGTGTACGGCCTCGAGATCAACCTGCGCAAGGGCGGTACGACGCACCCGTACTCCGCGCTGCGCAACCTCGTCCCGGGGCGGTACGACAGACGCACCGGCAGGTGGATCGCGGCCGACGGCACACCACGCTGCTACCGAGCGACCGACAACCTCGTGGACCCGGCCTGGACGGGCCGGGACCCGGACGACGTGATCGGCGTGATCCGGTCCGCCGGGCTCGGTTTCGACCACGGCAGCGGCACGGGCGTCGTGCTGCACATGTTCTGCGGGCTCGAGGTCGACGGCCGTCTCGGCCTCACCGCGATCGGGACCTCGCCCGAGCATGCAGCGGATCTCTACCAGGCGACCGCCGCCGCGCTCTCCGTCCCGGTCGGCGACTCGGGGCTGACCGTCGCCTGACCCTGCCGGCCCCAGGACCTGCCGAGCCCCGCCGAGGCCCGGAGCCCCGCCGAGGCCCGGAGCCCCGCCGAGCCCCAGAGCCGCCGAGGGTCGAGGCCGTCGAGGGCGAGGGGGTCAGCCGTGGTGCCGGCGGTGTGCCAGGACCGGCGCGTCCGGGTCGAACAGCGGCTCGCCGACGAGGTACTGCGCCATCAGGCTGTCGTGCGCGTGCTCCTTCGACGGCGGCCGTACCGGCTTCGGCACCATCCGGCTCTCGGTGGTGTCCCAGAAGCGGTCCGCGACGGCCCAGATCCGACGCGCCATCAGGCCGATGACCCCGCGGTGCGGCAGGTACGGGTGCGCGCGCGTCGGCGCCTTCACCTCGGCGTGGTACACCGCGTCGGCGAGCGCGTCGGACTCATCCTCCTCGACAGCGGCCACGAGGTCGTTCACGAGCGAGACCTCCAGCTCGTTGTGCCGGGTCAGCGCGCGCCGGGCATCGCCCCAGACCTCCGACCACGGGATGTGGGAGGTGGCGACGGCGCCGTAGAGCCGCGCCTTGAGCACGGCCAGCGCCATCTCGAGGATTCGTGCCTGGTGGAGGTACTCCCGGACACGCTCCTCCCCGCCGGGGAGTCGGCGCCGTGCGGCGGGGAGGAGCACCTCCTCGACGGCCGCGAGATGTCTGCTGGTTGCTGCCATGAACGCGTCGGTCCTCGCGTACCTCTCGCGCGGACGCGACAGACGTACGGCTGTCTGCGTCGCGGTCTCGAGCCGCTGCAGCAGCGACTGGTGGGTCGCCTCGATCGTGACGACGAGTCGGTTGACGTGCATTGGGCCACCTCCCGCGGAGGAGGCATCGGCGCCACGTGCCCCGATGCACTGCCGCTCCCCCGATTCTCGACCCGCCGTCCCGTACCGGCAAGAGTGCGTCCTGCGGTGTCCAGTGCGGTGTCCGGTGCCGGGTCCATCAGTGTCCGGTGCCGCGTCCGATGCAGTGTCCGGTGCGCCGGATCTGCGAGCATCGGTCCATGGAGACCCCTCGCCCGGTGCGCACGTGGTTGTCGGACATGGACGGTGTGCTCGTCCACGAGGAGCAGGCGATCCCCGGCGCCGCTGAGTTCGTACGACGGCTCCGCGACCGTGGGCGGCCCTTCCTCCTGCTGACGAACAACTCGATCTACACCGCCCGCGACCTCCAGGCCCGTCTCGCCCGATCAGGGATCGACGTACCGGAGGAGTCGATCTGGACGAGCGCGCTCGCCACGGCGCAGTTCCTCGACAAGCAGCGGCCCGGCGGCTCGGCGTACGTCGTCGGTGAGGCCGGCCTGACCACCGCGATGCACGCGATCGGCTACGTGCTCTCCGAGCGGGACCCGGAGTACGTCGTGCTCGGCGAGACCCGGACCTACTCCTTCGAGGCCATCACCACCGCGATCCGGCTGATCGAGCGCGGCGCGCGGTTCATCGCCACCAACCCCGACCCGACGGGCCCCTCGACGGCGGGACCGATCCCCGCGACCGGTTCGGTGGCCGCGCTGATCACGCGCGCGACGGGGGTGCAGCCGTACTTCGTCGGCAAGCCGAACCCGCTGATGATGCGTTCCGCGCTGAACCGGATCGACGCCCACTCGGAGTCGACGGTGATGGTGGGCGACCGCATGGACACCGACATCGTCTCCGGGCTCGAGGCGGGCCTGCGCACGGTGCTCGTCCTCACGGGCTCGACCAAGCCTGACCAGGTGGACCGCTTCCCCTACCGGCCGACCCACATCCGCGACTCCGTGGCGGACCTGGTCGACCTCGTCGACGCGTGGGACACCGACGAGGACTCGGTGCTCGATCTCGCCGACTGAGACCGGTCCGTCCCCTGGATGCATAGACCTCGAACCGGTGGGCACGACCTGGGCAACCGAAGAGAGGGAGGATCACCATGAGCGGACTCATGAACATGGTTTCCAAGTTCACCCGCGGCACCCGAACCACCTCTGGACGTGCCCGTCCGAACGCACCCCACAGCATGGGGCCGCGTCGGGGCGGCATGGGGCACGCGCCGCGCGGCCGCGTCGGCGGAAGCACCAGCAGCGTCGAGGGCATGGCCCGTCGCCTGATGCGCAAGGCACGCTGACCCGAGAAGAAGACCCACAGCGCGAGGGCCCGTCCGGTTTCCACCGGGCGGGCCCTCGTTGCATCTCCCCCGACGCTCTGGAGCCGGCTCAGTCGCGGCTCAGTCGATGCGGGCTATCGGCGTGCCCTGGCGTACCGCCTCCTCCTCCTTCACGAGCAGGTGCACGGTGCCGGCGACGGGTGCGTTGACCTCCGCCGACACCTTGTCCACCTGCACCTCGGCGATCAGCTGGTCGGCCGCGACCGCGCTGCCGTCCGTGACGAACCACGTGGCGAGCACCCCTTCGGCGTCGGGGTTCTCCTCCGACAGCGACGGGAACACGACGTCGGTCATCGCTCCGTCGCTCGCCTGATCGCGCTCTCGATCCGGTCGTGGCGCGGCAGGACGGCGTACTCCAGGGTGTGTGCGTACGGGATCGGCACATCCGGTACGGCGACCCGCTGCACCGGCACCCGGAGCATGGACGGGTCGTGGTCCGTCACGGTGGCGACGACCTCGCCGGACACCCCGAAGGACAGGTAGTCCTCGTCGACGACGACCAGCCGGCCGGTCTTCCCGACCGAGGTCAGGATCGCCTCGCGGTCGAGGGGCACCAGGCTGCGCAGGTCGATCACCTCCACGTCGATCCCCTCGGGCGCCAGCTTCTCGGCGACGTCGAGCGCGTGGTGCACGGAGAGTGACAGCGTCACGAGCGTGACGTCGGCTCCCTCTCGGGCCACCCGGGCCCTGCCGATCGGCACCAGGTGCTCGCCCTCGGGGACGACGTCGGTGCTCCGCGCGTTCTTGGCCATCCACGCCAGGCCCATCACGCCCTTGTGGAAGATGTACACGACCGGGCTGTCGTCGCGGATGGCCGAGGTCATCAGGCCCTTGGCGTCGGCCGGGGAGCTGGGGACGACGACCTTCATGCCAGGCAGGTGGGCGAACGTCCCCCACAGGCACTGGGAGTGCTGGGCACCGTCGGAGTAGCCGCCGCCCGCGGCCATGGTGAGCACCATCGGCACCTTGACGTTGCCTCCGGACTCGAAGTGGATCTTCGCCATGTGGTTGTAGATCTGGTCCAGGCACACGCCCATGAAGTCGGTGAACATCACCTCGACGATGGGCCGCATGCCCTCGACCGCGGCGCCGATGCCCAGGCCGATGAAGGCGGTCTCGGAGATCGGGGTGTCGATGATCCGGTCGGGGCCGAACCGGTCGAGCAGCCCGGTGGTGGAGCCGAAGATGCCGCCGTACTTCCCGACGTCCTCGCCCATGTAGAACACCGACGGGTCGCGCTCCATCTCCTGCGCGATCGCCTCGACCATCGCCTTGGAGGTGGTGAGCCGACGGGTGGGTGCTTCAGTGATCGTCATCGAGCGCTCCTTCAGGCGAAGACGTAGGAGGTGGCGTTGGCGGGGTCGGGGATCGCACTCCCCTTGGCGAACGTGATCGCGTCCTCGACCGCGGTGCTGCACAGCCGCTTGATCTCGTCGACCTTCGCGTCGTCGAGCAACCCGTCCTCGCGGAGCCTCTGCTCGTACTTCGGGATCGGGTCGTGCTTCGAGACGTCCGCGAGCTCGGGCCGGTAGCCCTGCGCGTCGCCCTCGAAGTGGCCCCACATGCGCAGCGTGTGCACCTCGATGAGGGACGGCCCCTCGCCGGCGCGCGCCCGGGCGACCGCGCGGGCGGCGGCGTCGTACACCGCCTCGACGTCGTTCTCGACCCGCTCGCCGGGGATCCCGTACGCCGCCGCACGGTCGGCGTTCGAGGCGATGGCCGTCGACGCCGACCTGGGGACCGAGATCCCCCACTCGTTGTCCTCGACGACGAACACCACCGGCAGCTTCCAGGAGGCCGCCAGGTTGAGCGACTCGTGGAAGGCGCCCTGGTTCGCCGCGCCCTCGCCGGTCACGGCGACGGCGATCCGGTCGGTCCCTCGCCGCTTGAACGCGAACGCCTGGCCGAGCGCCGGCGGGTAGCCCTCGGCGATGATGCCGGAGCAGGAGAAGTGCGTGTCCGGGTCGAAGAGGTGCATGTGCCCGCCGCGGCCCTTGCCGAGGCCGGTCTCGCGACCGAAGATCTCTGCCGTCATCTTCTCCAGGTCGACGCCGTGGGCGACGGCGAAGTGGTGCGGACGGTGGGTCGCGGTGACGGCGTCGTCGGTCGTCAGGTGCGCACAGACACCGGCCGCGACCGGCTCCTGGCCGGCGGAGAGGTGCATCTCCCCGGGGATCAGACCCTTGCCGATGTCGAAGCCCGGGCCCTTGTCCGCGTGGTACTCCCGCAGGATCGCCTCCTCGTAGGTCCGGCTGAGCACCATCACCTCGTAGAGCTTCAGGCGCACCTCCGGGGTGAGCGCCTCCGGGTGCCTGACGTCCTCGGGAGTCGAGGTCTTCGGTGCTGCCTCTGTGCTCATACCGACCTCCAGCGCAGGGAATACTCCGTGTGACGTTAGGCAGCCCCTCGATGGCCCGCCAGAGTCTTCCATCCCATTGCGCATAGCCAGTTCGTGTCACTGCGAAAGGCCTTGTCCGACAGGCTTTCCGCGCGCTCTCGGACAAGTCGGACATCCCGCTTGTCGTTGTTGGGACCTTCGCCCCTGCCGCGCGCGCGCCCTCCGCCGTACCGTCTGAACACTGCTCACCTTGCGCAGGAGGACCTCGTCATGACCATCGAAATGACCTCCGACCTCGCCCAGGACCACGTCCTTGTCGACCGCTACACCGACATCGTCGGGCCGAGCAACGAGATGCTCGGGCCGGTCAAGGACGGCGGGCGGATCGAGTACATCACCGTCCCCGGATGCTGGGGGCCGATGATCACGCCGTCGCTGCGGAGCGGGCACGAGGTGACCCTGCCGGTGCGGGTCGAGGGCGCCAAGGTCGGCGACGCGGTCGCGCTGTACATCGAGACCCTGGAGCAGACGTCGCGGGCCACGACGTCCGGCACGCACATGGGTGTCGACGACCGCTTCATCTCCGACCCGTTCGTCGCGAAGATCTGCCCGACCTGTCGCGACGCCGGACGGCACTTCCTCTACCCGGACACCTACCTCGACGGGATCGGCGAGTCGGCGGTGAAGTGCGCGACCTGCCACAGCGAGGTGATCCCGTTCCACATGGTCGAGGGCTACACGATGGTCTTCGACGACGCCAAGGACATCGGCGTGACCGTCGCACCGCCCCGTGCCGAGGAGCTCGCGCGCAACGCCCGGGAGTGGGTGGCGCTGACCGACCACTCCACGCAGCACCCGATCGTGGCGCTGGGACGCGCGGACCTGGTCGGGACCATGACCCGCTGCCGGATCTCGGCCGGCAACCTCGGGTCGATCCCGGCGATCGACCTGCCGAGCTCGCACAACTGCGGTGACTTCGGCGCGTTCCTCGTCGGTGCCGAGCACGAGTTCGCGGTCACCGAGAAGCAGCTCGAGATGCGCACCGACGTCCACATGGACATCGACTCGGTGCGCCAGGGCAGCGTGGTGATCGTCCCGGTCAAGGTGGATGGCGCGGGCATCTACGCCGGCGACGTGCACGCGATGATCGGCGACGGCGAGGTCGCAGTGCACACCACCGACATCGGCGCGCGGCTCGTCGTCCGCGTCGACGTGATCAAGGGTCTCGAGCTCGACGGCCCGCTGCTGCTGCCGCCGGCCGAGGACCTGCCGTTCCTCGCCCGTCCCTTCAGCGCCGACGAGGTGTCCCGTGGCCAGGCACTGGCCGCCGCGAACGACACGACCCTCGAGGGCCCGATGCTCCCCCTTCAGGTGCTGGGCTCGGGTGCCAACCTCAACAGCGCAGTCGACAACGCGGTGTTCCGCGCCGCGAAGCTGTTCGGGATGTCGTCGGACCAGGTGCGCAACCGGGCCACCATCTCGGGCGCCGTGGACATCGGCCGCCTGCCCGGCTTCGTCCAGCTGAGCATGCTCGTCCCGCGCGACATCCTCGAGCGGCTCGGGATCGTGCACCTCGTCGAGGCGCAGTACGGCGAACCGGCGGGATGGTGACCCGCACCCACTGACCCACGGCACGGGGGCCCGACCGGAAACCACCGGGCGGGCCCTCGTTGCGTCCCCACGCGTGCCGCACCGAGGCACTAGCGTGGCCCTCATGGATCCCCTCCAGGACGAGATCCTCGACGAGGTCGCACAGCTGCACCGGATGCCGCACCCGGACCGCGCGCAGCTGTTCGAGGACCGTGCCGGGGCCCTCGCCCCGGGCTCTCCGGGACGGGCGGCGTGGCTCTCCCACGCCGGCGAGGCCTGGGAGCTCGCCCGGGACCCGGGGCGTGCGAGGGCCTGCTTCGAGGCCGCGATCGCCGACGGCGGGGACACCTATCTCGACCCGCGGGGGCAGCTGCTCGGTATCGCCCTCGACCTCGGGGAGACCGCCCGTGCCGAGGGCCTTCTGGCCGAGCTTGACCGGGCGGTTCGCGACGGCGGGCAGCAGGGCGAGTTCGTGCACGAGACAGTCGGCGAGGCGCTCGAGATGCACGGCCGGCTCCAGGAGGCGCTGCGCTGGTACACCGCCGGCCTCACTGCGTCGGAGGGCGAGTCGCCGGACGGTCCGGACATCGGCTGCCTCAACGGCCGCTTCCGGGTACGACGGGCGCTCGGCATGCCGATGGACAAGCACGACGAGCTCTGCGAGGAACGCCGTGCGGAGTACGTGGACGAGGTCGACGACGACGACCTGATCCTCGACGCACCCGACGAGAGGTCGGTGCCGCTGGCCGTCCTCTACTGGCCACCCGGTGAGCTCGAGGCGCTCCTCGCACGGTGGCCGAGGCTGGTCGAGGACTACGGCAGGGACCGCGACGAGCACCGGGCCGGCGTCGAGCGGCGACTCCGCCACCTCGCGGAGGCACACTCGTGGCTCGCCGTGGGGCACGGCAGCGTGGAGGAGCTCCTCGCCTTCGCCGCCGACCGCGGCGACAGCGCCGAGCACCACATGCCCCGGGGCCTCTACGCCGCGTACCTCGCCCGGGAAGGCAGGACGACGCCCTGGCCACCGGGCCGGGACGACGGATGCTGGTGCGGCTCCGGCCTGAAGTACCCGCAGTGCTGCGGCGCACTGCGGTTCGACCCCGACGTCGTACCCCACTGAGGGTCCATCGGCTCTGGTGTCTGCCCCCGGACCGCGGTGACGCTGGAGGCGAGGGCAGCGACCCGACCGAGGTCGCGCCCAGGCGCGGAGAGCCGATGACCGCAGTCCCGCAGACCCGTCCGCCGACGCTCTCCGGGCTCAGCTCGGATGAGGTCCGCCGGCGGGTCGAGGCGGGGCAGGTCAACCGTTCGGCCGTGCGGCCCAGCAGGACCGTCGGCGAGATCCTCCGCGCGAAC
>DASTPU010000209.1:0-3661 GCA_035762105.1 Nocardioidaceae bacterium
GCCGGAGCAGAACACCGGCCCGAACGTGTTCTACCTGGGCGCGGACCAGGCGGTGCTCGACCCGCTGGCCGCGCCGGTGGACGACACCTACATCTGGGCCAAGCCGGACGCGCACCGCCTGGAGACCGCGGGCGACCTGCCCGGCAACCCGCGCAAGGGTTCGCGCACCACGCTCAACACCGCGCACCCGCGGCCGTGGGGGTGGCGGGTCACCACGTACCTGTGGACCAAGGGTGTCGGTGCGGGGGCGCTCATGCTCGCGGGCCTGGCCTACATCCTGGGCATCGACCTGGGCGGCGTGGGTGAGTGGGTCGCGCCGGTCCTGGGCCTGGCAGGCGCGGCTCTCACCGGCGCCCTTCTGGTGTGGGACCTGAAGCGTCCCGAGCGGTTCCTGTACATCTTCTTGAAGTCGAACTTCAAGTCGTGGCTGGTGATCGGGTCGTACTTCCTGTCCGCGTTCTCGGGCGTCGCCGTGCTCTGGATGGCCGCGGCCTTGTTCGACCTCGGGTGGCTGATGACGCTGATGGCCTGGCTGTCGATCCCGGCGGGGATGATGATGGCCGGCTACACCGCGTTCCTGTTCGGGCAGGCCGAGGGCCGCGACCTGTGGCAGTCGCCGGTGCTGTTCTGGCACCTGCAGGCGCAGGCCGTGATGGTCGGCAGCGGTGCCCTCGCGATCGCCGGCCTGTTCGCGGATCTCTCCGACACCGCCTGGACGCTCATCGCGGCCACGTTCGTGATCTCCACGGTGCTGCACCTGCTGATGCTCGGCATCGAGTACGGCGGAAAGCACTCGAGCCGCCAGGCCGCCACCGCGGCCCACGTCGTCACCAGCGGCCGCTACTCGAAGCTGTTCTGGCTCGGCGGTGTGCTTCCTGCCGCGGTGGCCGCGCTCCTGGGCGGCATCGCTTGGGGTGGCCAGACCGCGGTTCTCGTCGCGCTCGGGGGCCTGCTCGTCCAGCCCGCACTGCTGGCCTACGAGAGCGTCTTCGTCCGTGCGGGGCAGGACATGCCGCTGTCGTGACCGTCGTACACCCCGCCCCCGCATGCACCCCCTGGAAGGAATCGTCATGACAGCTGAGACGGAGCGCGAGCGTCCGCAGGTCCCCATGCCCGGCGCGCGCACCCACGAGCGGCTGCGGAACTACCCGCCGCCGGAGACCTGGGACAACGTCGTGGAGTACGACTCGCGGTCGCACCCGAGGAAGGTGGCCCGCAACTACTCCCTGATCCCCACGATCTGCTTCAACTGCGAGTCGTCGTGCGGCCTGCTGGCCTACGTCGACCACGAGGACCTGTCGGTCAAGAAGTTCGAGGGGAACCCGGCTCACCCGGGCTCCCGCGGCCGCAACTGCGCCAAGGGCCCCGCCACGATCAGCCAGGTCCACGACCCGGAACGGATCCTCTACCCGCTGCGGCGGGTCGGCGAGCGCGGCTCGGGGGAGTTCGAGCGGGTCTCGTGGGAGGAGGCGCTCACCGACATCGGCGCCCGGATCCGCAAGGCGATCGTCGAGGGCCGCATGGACGAGGTGATGTACCACGTGGGTCGTCCCGGTGAGGACGGCTTCGCCGAGCGTGTGCTGCAGGCGTGGGGGGTGGACGGCCACAACAGCCACACCAACGTGTGCTCCTCGGGTGGCCGCACCGGCTACACCCACTGGATGGGCTATGACCGGCCTTCCCCGGACTACGCGAACGCCAAGACGATCATCCTGCTGTCGTCCCACCTGGAGACCGGTCACTACTTCAACCCGCACGCCCAGCGGATCATGGAGGCCAAGCAGAACGGCGCCAAGCTGGTCGCGATCGACCTGCGGCTGTCCAACACCGCCTCGCACGCGGACCTGTGGATCGCGCCGTGGCCGGGCAGCGAGGCCGCGATGTTCCTCGCGGTCGCGTCCTACCTGCTGCGTACCCGCAAGATCGACACGGAGTACATCCGCCGCTGGGTGAACTGGGACGTCTACCTCGAGCGCCTGCATCCCCAGGCACCGAAGGACTTCGAGACCTTCCTGGAGCTGCTCACCGCCGACTACGCGAAGTACACCTTCGAGTACGCCGCGGCCGAGGCGCACGTCCCGGTCGAGCAGGTCGCCGAGCTCGCGCGCCTGGTCGGTGAGGCCGGCACCCGGCTGGCCACGCACACCTGGCGGTCGGCCGCGGCCGGCAACCTCGGGGGCTGGCAGATCACGCGGAGCCTGTTCTTCCTCAACGTGCTGACCGGCAGCGTCGGCACCGTCGGCGGAACCCACCCCAACGGCTGGGACAAGTTCATCGCCCACTTCCCCGACATGCCGGAGGCGAACGAGGCCTGGAGCGAGTTCCTGTGGCCGGCGGAGTACCCGCTGACCACCAACGAGATGTCGATCCTGCTGCCGCACCTGCTCAAGGACGGCCGTGGCAGCGGGCGGCTCGAGGTCTACTTCAGCCGGGTCTACAACCCGCTGTGGGTCAACCCCGACGGCTTCACCTGGATCGACGTGCTCACCGACGAGTCCAAGATCGGCCTGCACGTGGCGCTGACCCCGACCTGGAGCGAGTCGGCGACCTTCGCCGACTACGTCCTGCCGATGGGGCACGCCTCGGAGCGGCACGACACGATGTCGTTCGAGACGCATGCGTCGAAGTGGATCGCCTTCCGGCAGCCGGTCGGACGGGTCGCCATGGAGCAGCGCGGGATCCCCTACCAGGACACCCGCGACGGCAACCCGGGTGAGGTCTGGGAGGAGAACGAGTTCTGGTTCGACCTCTCCTGGAAGATCGACCCCGACGGCTCGCTGGGCATCCGGAGGTACTTCGAGTCCAAGGAACGTCCCGGCGAGAAGATGACCCAGGACGAGTACTACGAGACCCTCTTCGCCCAGAGCGTCCCCGGCCTGCCCGAGGCCGCGAAGGCGCAGGAGATGACGCCGCTGCAGTACATGCGCAAGTACGGCGTCTTCGAGGTCGCCAAGGACGTCTACCGGCTCGACGAGCGTCCGCTCACCGACGCCGAGCTCGACGGGGCCACCCCCGACGAGCGGGGCGTGCTGCGCAAGCCGGTCACGCTGGAGACCCAGCCGCCCCTGGTCGGTGAGGCCGGCGCGGTCGGCGTCGTGCAGTCCGATGGCTCGAAGGTGGCCGGCTGGCTGTCGCCGTCGCGCAAGATGGAGCTGTTCTCCACGACGCTGGCCGACTGGGGCTGGCCGGAGCAGGCGACGCCGGGCTACATCGAGTCGCACGTCTCGGCCCGCAACATCGACCGCGGCAGCTCGGAGTTCGTGCTGATGCCGAACTTCCGCCTGCCCACGCTGATCCACACCCGCTCGGGCAACGCGAAGTTCCTCAACGAGATCGCGAACACCCACCCGCTGTGGATGAACAAGGACGACGCGACCGCGATGGGGCTCAACACCGGCGACCTGGTCCGGGTCACCACCGAGATCGGGCACTTCGTGGCCCGGGTCTGGTCCACCGAGGCGATCCGCCCCGGTGTCACCGGCCTCTCCCACCACATGGGCCGGTGGATGCAGGAGGGTCACCCCGGCAGCCGCTGGGTGATGGGCAAGGTCAAGCTGGCCAAGTCCGACGACGGGGTCTGGAAGCTGCGCTACACCGAGGGCGTCAAGCCCTTCAAGAGCGAGGACCCCGACTCCGAGCGGATCTACTGGGACGACCCGGG
>DASTPU010000210.1:0-2831 GCA_035762105.1 Nocardioidaceae bacterium
GTCGAGGAGATCGCCGCCGCCGTACGCTCTCGGGTGACGCCCCTGCTCGAGCAGGCGACGCGGCGTGCGCCGCTGGAGGCAGGTCCGTCGGCCACGGCGGACCGGGCCCCGACGGAACCAGCCCCCGCGGCCCCCGCGGAACCGGCGTCGTCGGACCAGGCTCCGGTGGAGCCGCGTGAGGAGAGGAGCCAGCCGTGACCGTGTCCGCCGAGTCGTCGGTCTGGTCGTCCCTCGTCGGCCAGCGGCATGCCATCGCGACCCTGCAGAGGGCGGTCGCCGGGCACGGCATGACCCATGCCTGGCTGTTCACCGGCCCGCCCGGGTCGGGGCGCTCGAACGCCGCGCTCGCCTTCGCGGCCGCGTTGCAGTGCGAGCGCGGGGGATGCGGACACTGCCACACCTGCGAGACGGTCCTCGCCGGCTCGCACTCCGACGTGAGCATCACCCGCACCGAGACCGCGGTGATCAAGGTCGGCGGGATCCGCGAGCTCGTCCTGCGCGCCGCGCTGTCCCCGGGCCAGAAGCGCTGGCAGATCATGATCGTCGAGGACGCCGACCGGCTCAACGAGAGCTCGGGCAACGCGCTGCTCAAGGCGATCGAGGAACCCTCGCCCCGGACGCTGTGGCTGCTGTGCGCGCCCACCGTGGAGGACGTCCTCCCCACGATCCGGTCGCGCTGCCGCAACGTCGTCCTCGCGACGCCCAGCGCCGCCGAGGTCGCTGGGTTCCTGGTCAACCGCCACGGCGTCGACCCGGGCATCGCCGCGTACGCCGCCCGCGCCAGCCAGGGGCACATCGGCCGGGCGCGCGCCCTCGCCTCCGACGAGGCCACGCGCAACCGCCGTCACGAGGTCGTCTCGATCCCCGCCGGCCTCACCTCGCTGGGCGCCTGCATGAACGCCGCGGCGAACCTCGTCGAGATCGCGAAGGTCGAGACCGAGGCGGTCGGCGACCAGGTCAACACCCGCGAGAAGGAGGAGCTCGACGCGGTCTTCGGCAGCGACCGCAAGGCCCGCACCTCCCGCTCCTACCGCGCCGCGCTGTCCCAGCTGACCGAGAGCCAGAAGCAGCGGGGGAAACGGCGCACCCTCGACGTCGTGGACCGCTGCCTGATGGACCTCGTCTCGGTGTACCGCGACATCATCGCCGTGCAGACCGGTGCCCCCGGCGACCTCGTCAACGAGGAGATGCGCGGCGAGATCACCACGCTGGCCCGCCGGTCCACCCCGGAGCAGAACCTCCGCCGGATCGACGCCGTGTTCGCCGCGCGGGAGAAGATGTTGGAGTTCCAGGTCCCGCCGCTGCTGGCGCTGGAGTCGATGATGCTGTCGCTGCGCCTGTAGGTTGTCCCGTTTTCGGCCGGGGCCCGCCTACAGTGGCTGCGTGCCCACGACCTCCGCCGCGCGCCGTCGCGGTCTCCGCGCAGCCACCCTGTCCGTCGTACTGGCGGTGGCGGTGGGTGGCTGCCAGCTGATGGAGGAGCAGGAGCCGGAGGCGCTGCCGTCCCCCACGCTGTCCGCGAAGCCGCTGCCGGAGCCGACGGAGTCCGAGAGCGCCGCGGCCGCGGACGGGCTCGAGCGGTACTACACGCAGGACGTCGAGTGGACCTCCTGCCGCGGGCAGTTCGAGTGCACCGAGATCCAGGTGCCGCTCGACTACGGGCGGCCGGACGGGGAGACGGTCACGCTGTCGCTGCTGAAGGTCCCCGCGGGCAGCCAGAAGCAGCGGGTGGGCTCGCTGGTCGTGAACCCGGGCGGGCCGGGCGGCTCCGGGATCCAGTACGCCGCGAACAGCTCGCTGTACTTCGGCACCGAGCTGCGCCAGGCCTTCGACATCGTCGGCTTCGACCCGCGCGGCGTCGGTGAGAGCACCCCGGTCGACTGTGTGCCGGACGAACGGCTGGACCGGTTCGTGGCCAGCGACCCCGACCCCGACACCCCGGCGGAGGTGGCCGCCAGCGACCGGATGGTCGCCGAGCTGGCGGAGGGGTGCCTCCGGGAGAGCGGCGACCTCGCCGAGCACGTGTCGACGGTCGAGGCCGCGCGCGACATCGACATCATCCGTGAGCTGCTCGGCGACCGACGCCTGACGTGGTTCGGCGCCTCCTACGGCACGTTCCTCGGTGCGACGTACGCCGAGCTGTTCCCGCAGCGCGTCGGGCGGATGGTCCTCGACGCGGCGCTCGACCCGAGCCTGTCCAACGAGGAGATGAGCCTGGCGCAGGCGCGCGGCTTCGAGGTGGCGCTGCGGGCGTACGTCGGCGCCTGCGTCGAACGCGGAGACTGCTTCCTCGGCCGCAGCGTCGACGAGGGCACGCAGCGGATCCGCCGGTTCCTCGACGAGGTGGAGCGCTCACCGATCAAGGGCGACGGGGAGCGTCAGCTGGCGGTCGGGAACGCGGTGCTCGGGATCTGGGCGCCGCTGTACAACGACGGCTACTGGCCGCTGCTCGACCAGGCACTGCAGCAGGCCTTCCGCGGAGAGGGCCGCGCACTGCTCGGTCTGTCCGACGCGTACACCTCGCGTGGGCCGAGCGGGTACCTCGACAACTCGCTCGAGGCCCTCTACGCCGTGAACTGCCTGGACGCGGACCCCGAGGACGCCGTGCCCTCTTCGGAGGTCGCTGAGGTGATCCCGACGTTCGAGAAGGCGTCGCCGACCTTCGGGGCGATCTTCGCCTACGGCCTGTCGAGCTGCTCGCAGTGGCCCGTGTCCGGGGAGCGTCAGCCCGGACCGCTGCGTGCCGCAGGCGCGGAACCGATCCTCGTCGTCGGCACCTCACGCGACCCCGCGACGCCGCTTGAGTGGGCCGAGTCGCTCGCCTCGCAGCT
>DASTPU010000211.1:0-37884 GCA_035762105.1 Nocardioidaceae bacterium
TCGGTCCAGCCGGACGCCCGTAGCGTCTGGCACACCTCGTAGCCGTCACGGCGGGGCATCATCGTGTCGAGCAGCACCAGGTCGGGGCGGAAGCGCTCGACCTGCTCCAGCGCCTCGTCGCCGTTGCGCGCGACCGCCGTCTCGAAACCGCTCCTGCGCATGATGAACTCGAGCGAGGTGACGATGTTCGGCTCGTCGTCGACGATGAGGACCTTGCGCGTCATCGCCTCTCCTTCCCCGCCACCGGCAGGGTGAAGGACATGGTCGTCCCGGGGCCACCCCGCGACGCGACCCACAGCCTCCCACCGAGGTGGTCGATGATCTCGCGGCTGATCGGCAGGCCGAGCCCGGTGCCCGCGGGCCGGTCGCGATGGGTGTCGCCGCCCTGCCGGAACTTGTCGAAGATGACCTCGCGGTCCTCGTGGGGGATCCCGGCACCGTTGTCGTCCACGTCCACCTGAACCTCGCCGTCGAGCACCTTGACGCCGATCCGCACGCGTCCCTGCTCGGGGTCCGCGAACTTCACGGCGTTGCCGAGCAGGTTCAGCATCACCTGGACGACGCGGTCGGAGTCCGCAGCCACAGGGGGGATCTCCTCCGGCAAGTCTACGGTGAGCGTGACCGCCCGGTCCCGGAAGATCTGCGCCGTGGCGGCGGTCGAGGCGTTGACCACCTCGCGGAGGTCGACCGGCCCGACGTGCCAATCTGCGGCACCCGCCTCCAGCTTCGCGAGGTCCAGCACCTGGTTGATCAGGCGCGTGAGCCGCTCGGCCTCGTCGACGATCGGCGTGAGGAACCGTTGCCGCTCCTCAACGGCGAGGTCCGGGTTGTCGAGCAGGATCTCCGAGAACGCCCGGATCGAGGTCAGCGGCGTGCGCAGCTCGTGCGTCACCGTGGAGACGAAGTCGTCCTTGAGCCGGTCGAGCTCCTGCAGGCGCTCGTTGGCCTCGCGGAGCTCGGCGGTCGCCTCCTCCAGCTCCCGCGACTTGCGCTCCAGAGCACGGCTGTACGCGCGCACCTGGGACGCCTCGTCCAGGATCTCCATCACCTCGCTCATCCCCAGCGGCTCCTCGGAGACGACCGACGACACCATCACCCGAGCCGACGCCGAGCCGACCGACCCGGCCAGGAGGGTCTCGACGTGGTGGATCAGGTCCGCGTCGGCGTCCGCACCGGGCCGGACGTCCGCACTGGTTCTGGAGGCGTACGACGAGAGGGCGTCGCGTGCTCCCTGTGGTCCGACGAACCGCTCGAGCAGCCCGCGCAGGGCACCGACCGTGGCGGAGCCCCTCACCAGCGGGGTCTCCGGCGACCCGGAAGGACGGCGCATCGCGTCGACGAAGACCGCGGCCTGGACGTGCTCCACCGGGCCCGCGCTGCCGAACAGCGAGACGCCCACCATCACCCCGATGTTGACGAGCATGCTCCAGAGCATCGCGTGCCCCACCGGGGTCAGGCCCTCGAGGCCGAACAACGCGTAGGGGGCGAGCATCTCGATGCCGAACGGGCCGTCGACGGGAAGCGAGGACCGCATCCAGCCGGAGTCGGAGAAGGACGGGAGGAGCAGGGTGTACCCCCACATGGCGATCCCCGCCAGGAGGCCGGCGATGGCGCCACCGCGCGTCGCGCCCTTCCAGTACAGGCCCCCCAGCACGGCGGGGGCGAACTGCGCCACCGCGGCGAAGGAGATGAGGCCGATCTGGACCAGGCCAAGCGCGTCGGTGGCGATCCGGAAGTACACGAACCCCATCAGCAGCAGACCCACGATCGTCACCCGTCGTACGAGCAGCACCAGCCCGCCCAGGTCGCGACGGCCGAGGAGGGCGCCGCGGCTACGCAGGAGCAGCGGCATGACGAGGGAGTTCGACACCATCGTCGACAGCGCGATCGTCTCGACGATCACCATGCCGGTCGCCGCGGAAAGGCCGCCGACGAAGACGAGCAGCGCGAGCAGCGGCTTCTGGTCCTCCATCGGCAGGGCGAGGACGAACGTGTCCGCGTCCACCGAGTCGCCGAAGGTCAACAGGCCGCCCAGGGAGATCGGCAGCACGAAGACGTTGATGAGCAGCAGGTACAGCGGGAAGATCCACATCGCGGTCTTGACGTGCCGCTCGTCGACGTTCTCGACGACCGAGACCTGCCACTGACGGGGCAGCAGCAAGAAGGCCAGCATCGACAGCACGGTCAGCCAGAAGAAGGTTGCGTAGCTGGTGGTCGAGCTCAGCGTCAGCAGCTTCTCGAGCTCGGGTCTCACCGACGCGCGGGCCACGATGTCTGAGAAGCCGTCGAAGAGGCCGTAGGTCACCCAGGCACCGAGGACGAGGAAGGCGACGAGCTTGACGAGGGACTCGAACGCGATCGCGGCGACCATCCCCTCGTGGCGTTCGGTGGCGTCGAGGTGGCGGGTGCCGAAGACGATGGTGAAGGCGGCGAGCAGCAGGGCGGCGTACAGACCCGTGTCCTGCAGCACCGGCACCGCCTCGCTGGCCTCCGGCGCCGCCGCCCCTGCCTCGTGACGGAGGATCGTGAACGTGGTCGAGATGGCCTTCAGCTGGAGGGCGATGTAGGGAACCAGCCCGAGGACGGCGATCACGGTGACCAGGCCGCCGAGGAGCTGGCTCTTGCCGTAGCGGGCGGACACGAAGTCGGCCAGCGACGTGATCCGGTCCCGCTTGCAGATCCGGATGATCTTGCGTAGCACGAGCCACCACACGGTGACCACGACCAGCGGACCGAGGTAGATCGGCAGCCACGCGATGCCTCCGGCGGCTGCGCTGCCGACGCTGCCGTAGTAGGTCCACGAGGTCGCGTACACGGCGATGGACAGCGCGTAGATGTAGCCGTTGCTGATGATGCTCCGGCCCCGTGCCGCCTGCCGGTCGCCGAAGTAGGCGATGCCGAACAGCACCCCGAGGTAGGCGATCGACACCGCGACGACGACCCACGTCGCGACCACGTCAGCGGTCCCTCACGGTCAGGGCGACCAGGACTATCAGCACGGCCCACGAGACGAACACGTACAACCAGACGAGAGGCACGCCCAGCACGATGACGTCCTGGTCGAACACCCGCAGCAGCGGGTAGTTGAACAGCGCGAAGGCGAGCACGGCGAGGACGACGAGGCGCGTCCTCGTCTGCTGCTCGTTCACCGGAGCTCCTCGGCCATCAGGTCACCGTGTGGGTCTGGTAGCGGTTGGCGGTGATCTCCTGCATGACACGCACCGTCCGGATCGCCTCGCGCAGGCGGCGGCGGTCCGCCGAGGAGAGCCGGTCGACCCGGACCCGGTTGTCCACCGGCACCCCCGCACGAGCCTGCTCGACCTGGTGCCGCAGGCGGAGGTCGGTCAGCAGCCGGTAGGCGTCGATGAGCCGCTCGACACCGGAGGGGCTCAGGGTCCGGGCCTCCGCCGCTGCCCGGAGCCGCAGCAACGTGGTGCGCGCGTTGGTCCCCGCGGCAAGCGCGTACAACCGGGCGAGCAGCACGATCGCCGCGGTGCCGCTGCGCTTGATGTCGAGCCATCCGTGGTCGGTGTGCACGTGTCCGAGCAGGATCACCGGCGGCCGGAAGGTGACCGTGGCAGCGGCCATCTGCTTCAGGAAGGTGCCGCGCCGGCCACCGGCGACGAGGATGTCGTCGAGACGGCTGACGTCGAGGTCCCCGTAGACGGGGCGGACGTCGAGGAAGATCTCCGCCCTCAGCAGGTCCGACGGCAGCGGGTCGTTCACCCATCGCTCGAAGTAGCCGGTGAAGGTCTCCAGGGGGTGCCTCCACTCGGTGGCCATGTAGCCGCCGGTGCAGCGCGGGATGCCGGCCCGGGCCAGCCCGTCGACGACGAACTCGGCGAGCTGGCCGAAGTACGCGTCCGGTTCCCCGGCGGCACGGCGTGGTCCGCCGTACGCCAGGGCGCTGTCCTGGTCGCTGGACAGCACCTGCTCGCCCCGGCCGTGCGAGCCCAGCGCCAGCCAGGCATACGCGTACGGCGGAGGACCGAGCCGTGCCTCCGCAAGGTCGAGGAGACGCGAGGTGAGCACGTCGTTGGCATGGGCGACGGCCTGGGTCACCTCCAGGACGTCCACTCCCTCAGCCAGCAGGCGGGCGGTCGCGTCGGTCATCTCCGTCGCGTACGCGTCGAGCGCCTCCAGCCGGTCCAGGTCCTCGAGACCGTGGACGAGCATCAGCGGGCCGCTGACCTGCTCAGCACGTTCCACGGGCCACCTCGACAGCTGTCGTGCTTGTTCTCCGCCGTGGTGCTCACAGTAGTGCTGCCGTGCCCCACCCGTGACGCACATCGGCGGAAGTCGGCGCCGGCCGCACTCACCGGCGCCGGCCCACCGCCTCGACGGAGCGGAGCCGACGCTGGTACGCGGTCAGCGCGACCGCCGCGGCGCAGGCCATCAGCAGCGACAGCTGGAAGCCGCGCGCGTACCCGTCTGGCTCGACGTGCAGCGCCGCGCCGGCGAACGGCCCGAGGACACCGGCGACGCCGAAGGAGGAGAACACGCGGCCGTAGGCCGTGCCGAACCGTGCCGGTCGGGTGACCAGCCGGGTCGCCGCCGGCAGCAGGGCGGACACCATGCCGTACTGCAGCGTCAGCAGCGGCAGGGCGACGACCGCGACCGCTGCGCTGGTCGACCAGGCCAGCGGCACCAGCGCGATGACCATCGTGGCGACTCCCGCCCACAACGCGGGGAGCAGACCGAAGCGACCCAGGAGAGGCGTGGGCAGCAGCCGGCCGACGAGGTTCCCGACCGCCATGAGAGAGACCACCAGGCCGGCGGCACCCGAGGACACGCCTCGTTCGGTCGAGGCCGGTGCGGCGAAGGCGAAGGCGAGCAGCCCCGGCGCCACGGCGCTGAAGAACAGCAGCCACAACGCGACGAGTGCCACCGGGTCACCCACGGGCCCGTCACCGGCCGGGTCCGGGTTGCGCACCTCCGCTGCCGCGTCCCGCGCCGGGGAACCGACGGGCAGCCCGCGAGCGGCGAGGAGGATCACCGCCGTCACGAGGACCGCGCCCCCGGCGAGCGTCGCGCGCCAGCCGAACCGTTCCGTGCCGAGCGACGCGAACGGCGCGGCCACCATCGGGCCGGCCGCGTAGGCGGCGACGACGAGGCCGATCTCGAAGGCCCGGACCGGTGCCGTCCTGGTGCTCACCCACGCCACGGTGCTCAGGTAGGTGAGGCCGCTGCCGGACCCGAAGAGCACGCCGATCCCGAGGATGAGCATCGGCAGGTTCGTCGCGGTCGCGGCGAGGACGAGGCCGAGCGCGGACAGGATCCCCGCCACGGCCGCGCAGCGCCGTGGCCCGTAGGTGTCGACGTACCTGCCTCCGGCCAGCATCGCCGCGGCGAAGACGACCAGCGCGGCCGAGAAGACGACGCCGAGCTCGTCGGCCGGGAGGCCGAGGTCCGCGCTGAGTGCCGGCAGGAGGACGCTCCAGGCGAACAGGGTGCCCGCAGCCCCGTTCGCCGCGATCGCGGAGACGAGAGGGACACCACTGGTCATCGCGTGCCCGGCCAGCCACCCCTCGCCTACGCCGGCACCAGGATGCCCCGCCCCCGGAGGCGGCCGGCCTCGAGGTCGTCCATGGCGTCGTTGACGGCGTCCAGCGGGTACGTCCGGGTGAGCATCTCCACGCGCCCCGACGCGGCCAGGGCCATCAGCTCGGCGAGGTCGTTGTAGCTGCCGACGAGGTTGCCGACGACGTTGCGCTCGGTGGAGATCACGTCGATGGCCGGGATCTCCACCGTGCCGCCGTAGCCGATGACGAAGTCGCTGCCGGCGCGCCCGGTCATCGCCCAGGCCTCGCGCTCGGCGCCGCCCTCGGCGACGAAGTCCAGGACCACCTGGGCCCCCCTGCCGTCGGTCAGCTCCCGCACCCGGTCCACATGGGAGCCGTCGACCAGGACGGTCTCGTCGGCTCCCCACTGGCGGGTGAGCTCGAGCGCGGCCTCGTTGCGGTCGAGAACCACGATCCGGGTGGCACTCATCGCCCGCAGGCACTGGATGCCGATGTGACCGAGCCCCCCGGCGCCCATCACGACGCAGGTGCTGCCCGGGTAGAGCAGCGGCACTGCCTTCTTCACCGCGTGGTAGGCCGTCAGGCCGGCGTCCGCCAGGGCGGCCACGGAGGCCGGCTCGACCCCGTCGGCGAGCTTGACGACCGAGCGTGCCGAGGTCTTCAGGTACTCCGCCATCCCGCCGTCGGTGTCGATGCCCGGGAACGACTGCGTCTGGCAGTGGACGTCGTCCCCGGCGCGGCAGGGACGGCAGAAACCGCAGGTGACGATGGGGTGGAGGATCACGGCGTCACCGACCTGCAGGTGCTCCACAGCCGGTCCCACGGCGTGCACCCAGCCGGCGTTCTCGTGCCCCATCGTGTACGGCAGCGGGACGTTGCTCTTGGCCGCCCACTGGCCCTCGACGATGTGCAGGTCGGTCCGGCACAGGCCCGCCCCACCGATCCGCACGACGACGTCGAAGGGCTTGACCACCTCCGGCTCCGCCACCTCCTCGACCGTGGGCCGGGCCCCGTACCCGTGCAGCCGTACAGCCTTCATCACGCCTCCCCGTAGCTGGGACACCAGTCATCCCAGTGTGGACCTCCGGGAGAGCCGGGGGTTGCCGAACGCCGGACACGGGACGGGCGCGAGGAGCAGACTCGAGGGACAGCCGGTAACCCGGCCGCGGTCGTCACGGCGGGAAAGGAAGAGCTCATGGCGTCGAGGACCCCCGAAGAAGTGTTCGCCCACCACGGCCAGGCGCTCGGCGCCGAAGACCTCGAGGAGATCCTCGCGGACTACGCCGACGACGCCATCCTGATCGTCCAGAGGAAGGTGTACCGCGGAAGGGACGGCGCCCGCGAGGTCTTCACGCAGCTGCTCAGCGACCTCCCGAAGGCGCAGTGGGAGCTCGACCAGACCTTCGCCGACGACGTGCTCTACCTCGAGTGGAAGGCCACGAGCGCGGAGCGCAAGGTGGAGGACGGGATCGACACGTTCGTCTTCGCCGACGGCATGATCCGGGTGCAGACGGTCGTCTACACCGTGCAGCCGGTCTGAGCGGTCGCGTCAGGACGCCGCCGAGAGCTCCTCCGTCAGCAGCGCGACGAGCGCCTCGAGCTGCACGTCGGCCGAGGACGAGACCTCCTCGTCCGAGCCGTCGAGCGCCCGGGCGGCGAGGCCGGCCTTGGTGTCGATCAGCTCCGCGATCTTCGTGTCGATCGTCTGCGCGGCGATGATCCGCCACGCGGTCACCGGCTCCTCCTGACCGATGCGGTGGATCCGGTCGATGGCCTGGGTCTGCTCCGCGTCGGTCCAGGAGAGCTCGGCGAGGACCAGGTTGGAGGCGACCTGCAGGTTGAGGCCGACCCCGGCCGCGGTCAGCGAGCAGACGGCGATCGCGACGTCGGGGTCGTCGACGAAGGCGTCGATGTTCTTCTGCCGCGTCGTCCGCGTCTGGTCGCCACGGATCGACGCGTAGCGGATCCCGCGTTTGGCGAAGGTCTCCTCGGCGATGTCCATGACGTCGACGTGCTTGGCGAAGAACACGACCTTGCCGACGTTGCGCGCCAGCTGTGCTGCGTAGTCCGCGGAGAGACCCGCCTTGGCCTGACCGATGCGCCGCATCATGCTGAAGACGTTCTCGTCGGTCGAGGACGCGGTGTCCTCGCGCTCCCACTGGGCGACGCGGCGGACCAGCTCGTGGTCGATGCCCTCGACCACGCGACCGGACGTGCGGTTCTCCAGCGCGCTCTCGTAGCGCGCCACGAGACGCCGGGCGAGGTCGCGTTCGGCTTCGCGGATCGAACGGCCCGCCTCGTCGTCGAGCTCGACGGGGAGGTCTGCGACCCGACGGGCCGGGATGTCGGCGGCCACGTCGATCTTGCGGCGACGGACGATGCCGAGGTCGACCACGCAGCTGCGCGCCGCCGGGTAGAACCCGGGGTCCGCCGGCGTGCGGCCGGTCTCCTCGAGCGCGTCCATGAGCTCCGCGAGCGGCAACTTGTCGTCGATCCAGCCGAGGAACTGCCAGATCGCCCGGAAGTCCTCGATGTCGTTGATCAGCGGGGTCCCGGTCAGCGCCATCATCAAGGGCCGGGCGATGCGCGACCGGATCCGGTCGGAGATCTCGAGCACGTGCTGCGAGCGCTGCGAGCTCTTGTTCTTGATGAAGTGCGCCTCGTCGACGACCATCCCCCGGAAGCCGAGGTCGCCCAGCCATCCGACGTGGCGGTCCAGCACCTCGTAGTTGACGATCACGATGTCGGCGAAGCCGTCGACGGTGTCGCCGTTGCCGTGGACCACGGTGGCCGCACGCCGCGGCGTCCAGAGGCCGGCCTCGCGGGCCCAGTTGGTCTTGACGACGTTCGGGACGACCACGAGCAGCGGGTAGGCGTTCGCGGCTTCGGCGGCGAGCAGGGCCTGCGCCGTCTTTCCCAGGCCGGGCTCGTCGGCCAGCAGGAAGGTGCGGTGCCCGTCCGCGGCCGCGGACACCACCCGTGCCTGGTGCGGCATGAGCTCCAGACCCTCAGGGACCCGCACCTGGCGTGGCTCGGGCAGCGGCATGCAGGCCGAGGACCCGTTCCCGGCGTACTCGAAGGAGCGGAACAGCGGACCGAGCAGCTCCCAGCCGGCCAGCCGACGGGCCTGGGGCTCGCTCGGTCGCGCGGCCTCGAAGTCGGGGGCGAGGAAGGGGTTGGCGAGCTGCCGCGAGATGACCGACTGGGGCACGACCCGCTTCTCGGTGAGGGCGGAGGAGGTCGCGGGCTCCTTGGGCAACAGCTGCTCCGGGGCAGGCTCGATCCCGGCCGCCTCGAGCATGTCGCGCTTGAGCAGCCTGGCCGCGTCGGACATGACGGCGTCCTCGGCGAGCAGCGCGAGCAGGGAGGTGTCCCGGGCGGCGGACTTCGCGAGGATCGTGGCGACCCCGTCGAGGCGCTTGAGCTGCGCATCCTTCTGGGCCTCGGTGCTGGCCTCGTCGGCCTTCACCCGGGCGCGCTCCTCGCGGACGAGCAGCGCCACCACCTGGAACTTGGTGCGCACCGACGACCGGACCTGCCCGTTCTGGACGGCGGTCTCGACCTCGCGCACGGCACGGGCGAGCACGGGGATGATCCCCTCGTTGTCACGGGCGCGGACACGCCCACGGCTGCGCGGTGCGGTGCGGCGAGTGCCCGTCTGGGCCTGGCCTCGTCGAGCCAAAGACTCCTCCTCTGGAGCATCCGGCGCGCTGAGCGCGGCGGATCGAGTACCCCACCGCAGTGCACGGCCGGGTGATGGGACACGAGCGGAACGGCCGGTGTGGCCACTCCGAGATGAAGACCTCGGTCCCGTGGATCTACGAGAGATCAACGCGGCGGACCCCGACGGCCCGCCCGGATGAGAACCCACGACCGTCATTCGACGGCCGGGATGAGTCCATCGTAGCGCGCCTCGCCCTCAGATGGCGGGTCGGCTGCCCGAAGACCCCCTCTCGTCGACGTCGTGAGCGCGGCCGGCGTCGGTTATCGGGTAGATCGAGGAGAGATGGGTCTCGGTGTGCTTGGTGATCACCAGCAGGTCGTCCATGTGCGGCTCGAGCCCGGTGACCTTGTCCAGCGGCACGCCGATGACCAGCTGGAAGCCCAGCCCCTTCCACGCCTGGACCGCGCGCCCCGCGAACTCCGAGTCCGCCTTCACGAACCCCTCGTCGAGGAAGACCGGCGCGAACCGGGGACGTGACCGCATCTCGTCGCCCAGCCTGAACCGCAGGGCCGACCCGACGATGAACGCGACCAGCTCCTGGCTCTCACCACCGCTCTTCTCCCCCAACGTCCGGTACGTCGACTTCAGCTCGCCGGTGAGGCGGTCGTAGCGCTCCGCGCTGATCTCGACGTGACGCCGTACGTCGAGCAGCCGGTCGCGGTCCGACCCCCGCTCACTGTCGTACACGTGCTCGGGACGGCGAAGCTGGACCATGAAGCGGCGCAGCTGCGCGAAACGGGCCTCCATCTCCTCCTCGGGCAGCTCCCCCGGCGTGCCCTTGGAGAGCTCGCGGAGGTCCCGGACGAAGGCCTGCACGTGTGCCGGAGCGAGCCTGCGCAGGCGGATGCGCAGGCGGTCCCGCTCTGCCCCGAACTCCAGCCGCCGCAGGATCGCGTTGATCGGCTCGAGCCTGTCCTCGATCTCCTCCACGGACGCCGACATGGCGCCGGCGAGCGGCACCAGGTCCTGGCCGCTCCACTCGGTCAGGCGTCGCCGCCACTCCGCGCGCCGCTGTGCCAGCCCGGTGGCCTCGATCTCGGCGAGGATCCGGGCGAAGTCGGGGTAGGACTCGGCGCTGGTCCCGAGGTTCGGGTCCTCCCACTGGAGCTGGTAGGTCCGGAAGGTGCCCGCGAGCTCACGCTCCACCTGCTCGATCTCGAGCTGTGCGGTGGCCGCCCCCTCGTTCAGCCGGACCTGGAGCCGCCCGGAGTTCTCGTGGAACCGGTCCAGGTCCTCGGGGTCGTCGGGAGCGGCCGCGGCCACGAACTCCCGGTCGAGGCGCTCCATCTGGTCCGTCGAGAGCGCCACACCCCCGGCACGCTCGATCCGGTCGAGCTCGTCGTTGACCTGGTCCTCGGCCTCGACGAGCTCGCCGTGCTCCGCGTCGAGGCGGGCCTTGCGCTCGTCGAGCTGGAAGCGGGTGCGCCGTGTGTCCTCGAGCCGGCTCCCCAGCGCGGCGATCTGCTGCTCGAGAGCGCTCAGCCGGTCGTCCGCGCTGAGGATCTCGTCGCGGCGGCGTTCGAGGTCGGCGACCCGGGCGTCGCAGGAGGTCACGTCGATGTCGTCGAAGCCGTGGCTCAGGAGTGCGTCGTACGCGCCGCGACGCCGGTCGAGCTGCCGGAGTGCGCTCTCCACCTGCTCGAGGCGGTCGTCGAGCTTGATCAGCGCCTCCTCGGTCGAGGCGAGCTCCCCGTCGATCTCGGCGAGCGAGTCGGCGTTGCTGAAGCCGATGATGTTGCGCTGGTCGCCCCTGCCGTGTGACCCGCGGCGCCCCGAACGGGTCTGGCCGGACGAGGTCACGCGGTATCCCCCGCCGGCGAGCTCGTCCGCCGAGTCCACGCACAGAGCGTTGCGCGAGGCCTCCGCCACGTGCCGCTCCACCCAGCCGCGGAACGGCGAGTCCTTGAACAGCAGCTTGCCGGCCACGTGGTCGCGGCGGGAGGGTGCCGGGGCGTCGAGGTCGAGCTCGACCCCCTCGAAGGTCAGCCGTCCGCGCAGCCGGACCGAGTCGATCGCCCTCGAGAACTGCTCCAGCCTCTCCGCCGGCACCAGCATGACCCTCGCCGAGCCGGCCAGGACCGTCTCGATCGCGAGCCGCCACCGGGACTCCTCGGGAGCCACGTCGATCAGCTCGGCGACGAACGGCAGCTCCTCCAGCGACAGTCCGCTCGCCTGGGCGACCTCGCTGCGCAGGGAGTGCAGCCACTCGGGGACCCGGCCGGCCCGCCCCTCCAGAGAGGCACGCTCGGTCGCCAGCTCCTTGCGGCGCGCCAGGAGGGGATAGCGGGAACCCATGATCTCGTCGCGCTCGGCGACCATCCCGGCCGACTCCGCCGGGTGGCGCGTGACCCAGTCGTCCGCGCGCGACACCAGTGCCGTGAAGGACTCCCGGGTCTGCAGCGCCTGCTCGGCGCTCATGGCCTCCGCGGGGCCGTCCTGGTCCGACAGCGGGGCCATCCGGTCGAGGAGCGCGTCGCGCCGCCCGAGCCGTTCCTCGCGGAGGACCCGCTCCCGCTCGATGTCGGCGGCGAGCCGTTCCAGGTTCGTGCCTCCGGCGGCCCGGTGCTCCTCCTTGGCCGACTCCAGGTCTGCGTGGAGGGCGAGCTCCGCCCGGCTGCTCGCCCGGAGCTCGTCCGCCACCTCGGTGCGGCTCTGGCGGTTCCTCTCGACAGCCTCGCCGAGTAGCCGGGCGTGAGTGCGCAGCAGCCAGAGGCGGACCGGGGTGTCCCCCTTCGTCGTGACGCCGAACGCGTCCAGCTCCTGGGCCCGTGCCCGCGCGGCCACCTTCCGCTCGTGCAGCCCGGTGATCGGGGCCAGGACCTCCTGCTTGAGCTCCTCGGTGCGCATGGCCGTGTAGGCCGACTCGAGGTCGTCGAAGTGCTCGATCGCCCGGTCGGCGGCGGCGAACGTGGTCGGCCGCTCGAGCACCATCTCCTTGTAGAGCTCGTCCACGCTGCGCACCTGGTTGCCGGCCTGGATCCTGGCCAGCAGCCGCAGCGCCTTGGCGCCGTCCCCGTTGGCCCCGATCCCCAGACGGGCGTAGAGGACCGCCGCGAACTCCGCGTAGGTCCGGTGCACCCGGACCCCCGGGTAGAGCTTCTTGAGGGTGTTGGCGTGGAAGCGGTCCGGTACGGCGGCCTCGAGGTCGGCCAGGTCCACGTCCGCGTCGAGGGTGGCCAGCTGCATGTGGACCTCGCTGGAGCGTGTAGCACGCCGCGGCACGTAGTAGGTCCGCAGCGCCGTGAACCGGCGCTGCTGGTCGTTGACGAAGGTCATCGCCACCGCGCCCCACGTGTCGCTGTTGCGGCCACGGAGGAGCTGCTCGACGGGGCGTCCGGTGCGAGGGTCGTCGACCACGTCGACCGCACCGCGGAGGTACGACAGCAGGTGACGCTGGCCGACGCTGCGCGCCCGGCCGGCCACGGCGTCGTTGGAGGCGCCGTTGAACTTGGTGTCGGAGGGCATCATCAGCGCCGTGTAGGCGTCCAGCACGGTGCTCTTCCCGACACCCGAGGCGCCGGAGATCATCGTCGCGTCCCCGTGCAGGTCCACCTCGACCCTGCCCGAGAAGCCGCCCCAGTTGACCAGCTGCAGCAGCTCGGCGCGCCACTGGAGCGTGTCGTCGGACGGCAGCTCGATCGTCTCCCGGGCGAACAACCCTTCTCCGCGCTCCTCGGGGGCCTCCGGCGAGTCCTCGCGGATGTCCTCCTCGGCGGCGCCGACCGTGGTCGCGGCCTCTGGCAGCACGCTCACTCCTCCCCGTCGTGGTGCTCGGTCTCGGGACGGGTCTGCCCCTCGTCGGCGGGGACGACCTCGCCGAACAGGTCATGGGTGTCCGGGGTGTCCGACGGCTGGTTGGTCTGCTGCAGGTTCACGAGCAGCTCCCTCAGCAGGTCGAGCGGGAGCAGCGACTCGATCGCCTCGCTGATCTCGAACCGGTCGTCGGTGGGCGAGCCGATCAGCAGGCCGGCCTTGTTGACGCTGCTGACCGCGCTCCGGGCCCGCCTCTCGTCCCCGGCCTCGTCCGTCGCGTGGGTGGGCCGGAAGCCGGCGACGTACTCGACGACGTCCTCGCGGTCGACGTACACCCGCTCCTCGCCTGCCGCGGTGGCGGCCCGGAACCGGTCGCGCAGGTGGACGAGGACCACAGTCTCCTCGCGGCTCCACGCGGCGTCGTAGAGGAGGGTGGGGAACCTCGGGCCGGTCTCCGGAACGGCCTGGCGCTTCCACGCGACCTCGCGGACCGGGTCGATCCAAAGCTCCAGGAAGAGGTCGTTGAGCCGCGACCGGATGACTCGTTCCTTCTCGGTGAGCGCTTGCCAGTCCTTGGGGTGCGTGCGGGCGCTGATGAACCGCTGCTTGAGCAGTGCGACGAGCGCGCGTCGCTCGGCGTACTCCAGCCCGCCCTCGTCGCCCTCGAACAGCGACACGGACGTGGTGGCCTCGCGCTCGGGGTCGGTGGTCATCGGGACTCCTTCTGCGTCGAGGCGAGATCGGGGTCGGGCAAGGGCACACGGGGCACCGCGAAGGTGCGTTCGGAGCCGTCGGGACGCACCGCGCGGTAGCTCTCGACGGCCCGCTCGGCCGGAAGCTCGCGGTCGGCGGCGAGATGGAGCAGGCCGAGGATCTCGACCGGCCGTCGCAACGACGGGTCGAGGGAGTCGAAGACCTCCCCGAGGGACGCCGCAGGGTCGAGTGAGCTCATCGCCTCGTCGAGACGCCGGCGCAGGGCGGTGATCGACGGACCTCCTTGGGCCATCAGCTCGCCGAAGGACGGCGGGGCGGCCTCGTCGGCCGAGGTGTCCGCGAGCCGGGGTGGTGCGACGTCGTCGGCCGGGTCGTAGAACCGCTCGCGGAAGTGCTCGACGTCGGCCCGGGCAGGCAGCAGCGGCATGTCGAGCGTCGCCCGTGGTCCGGAGGTCGCCATCCACGTCATCAGCTCCGACTCGACCTTGCGCAGGGTCTGCTCCAGCTCCCGGTCGCGGGCCGTGTCGTGGGCGACGATGTACTCCTTGAGGGTCGAGGTGACCTTGGAGCGCTGGGACAGCACGCGGTCCAGGCCCTCGCGGATCAGCCGTACGGTGCCGCGCAGCTCCGCCCGGTCGGCGTCCGCGAGGAGCCCGCCGGCGAGCGGGTGGTCGAGGAGGGCGTTCAGGTCCTCGCGGAGGCGGGCGACCATCGCGTCGTCGCGCAGGAGCGCGAAGGCACCTTCGAAGGCGCGGCCCTCGGGGGTGGAGGTCACCAGGGAGTCGGCCCGGGCGAGGTAGTCGTCGATCACCTCACCGGCGGGGCGGTCCTCGGCCCGGAACGCGGCGAGGATCTCGACGCGGATCTGGGCGAACCGCTCCTCCACGCGGGCGAAGTCGCTCGGCAGCGCAGCGATCAGTGACTGGAGCTCGGTGAACCCCTCCAGCATGTAGCCCTCGGACGGCACCTCGATCTGCCCACCGTCGACGAGCCGGTCCCGCTCCGCGACGAGCCGCGCGATCTCGGCGTTGAGGATGCTGACGCGCGTGGTGCGGTCCGGGTTCGCCTCGCTGTTGAACCTGCGGACCGTGTCGAGGATCGTGGCGATCCGGTGCTCGCTCAGCGTGGCGCGGTCCCGCGAGAGCGCCTTGACCAGCTCCAAGGCCTGCTGCGCGTGCGAGGTCAGCGTGTAGACCTCCTGCCCCCGGTCGTCGAGGGTCCTGACCAGCCACTGGCCGCGCATCCACCGCTGGCACAGCTCGCGCCCGGTGCCGGCGGGCAGCTCCTGCTCGCCGTGCAGGCGGAGCTCGGCGAGGTGGTCCTCGACCTGGGTGTGCAGCCGCGCCGTCGGGATCGGCCTGTTGTCCCGGCCGAAAGCGCTCCGGAAGAGCGCGATCACCACGGGTGCCTGCCGCTGGTGCAGCAAGGTCAGCGTGGGCTGCTCGAACGCGCTCCGCGCACGGGCAAGCTCACCCGCCACCTCGCTCATCAACCCGCCCTCCCTGGCGATCCGGCCGTCCGGTCACTCACTGGCCGTCGTCGAGCACAGCGACGGATCAGCATGCCATCGGCCGCGGGCCCGCTCGCGGTGGGGCCCGGTGGTCAGGTGCTACGGGCCCGGCGCTTGATCGCCTCGTGGCTGCGGATGACCTCGTCGATGACGAGCGCGAGGAACTTCTCCGCGAACTCCGGGTCGAGCCCGGAGCTGTCGGCCAGGGCGCGCAGGCGGTCGATCTGGTACGCCTCCCGAGCTGGGTCCGCGGGCGGCATGCCGGCCCTCGCCTTCAGCGCCCCGACCTCCTGGGTGCACTTGAACCTCTCGGCGAGCAGGTGGACCAGCGCCGCGTCGAGGTTGTCGATGCTCGCGCGCAGTCGCGCCAGGTGGGCGGCAGGGTCCTCGTCGGGCATCGGGGTTCGGTCCATGACCCCCATGCTTTCCCGCGAGATCGCTGCACAGCAGCCGCGTCTCAGCAGCTGGCACACGGCCGGTGCACGCTGTCCCCCGGACGGACCAGTTGTTTCTCGTGCGGGTGTAGGACGGTGAGCATGACCGACGCCAGCCGACCCCGTCGGGCAGTCCGTCCGTTCGTCCCCGGACTGACGCTCGTGGTGGCGACCTGCCTCCTCGCGTCCTGCAGCACCGTGGAGACGCTGGATCGAGAGGCCTCCGCCAGCCGCACGTACAGCCAGTCGCCCTCACCCCGGTCCGAACCTAGGGCACGCGAAGGGCTGCCCACCGCGCCGGCGAACCACGACGCGGCGCTGCTCGCCGACCAGATCGCCCTGGCCTCCCAGACGCTGCGGGACCCGGACGCCGCAGCGGAGGAGGTGCGGCGGGCCGGGGAGCTCCAGCAGCTCGCGGTACGCCGTCTGGCCATCGCGCCGGCGAGGTTCCGCCGGGAGGTGATGGGCCGGCTCGGTCCCCTGACGGCCCTGGTGACCCGGCGGGCCGTCAGGGCGTCCGAGGCTCTCCACGGGTTGGCGGAGCCGCAGCAGGAGTGGCCCCGGTGGCGCATCGTCGCACCGCCCCCGGCGAAGGAGCTGCTCGGTCACTACCGGAAGGCGCAGCGCCGCACCGGCGTTCGGTGGACCTACCTGGCTGCGATCCACCTCGTCGAGACGCGCATGGGCCGCATCCGGGGTACCAGCACGGCGGGCGCAGTCGGACCCATGCAGTTCCTGCCGTCGACCTGGGAGCTGTACGGCGCAGGCGGCGACATCCGGGACCCGCGCGACGCGATCCTCGCGGCTGCGCGGCTGCTGAAGGCCAACGGCGCTCCCGGCGACATGGCGGAGGCGCTGTGGCACTACAACCCGTCCGACAGCTACGTCCGTGCGGTCACCGAGTACGCCCGGACGATGGAGCGGCTCCCCACCGCCTACCGGGGCTACTGGCACTGGCGGGTGCTGTACCGCCACGCCAGAGGGACGTACCTGCTGCCCGTGGGCTACCCGGAAGAACCGCCTGTCCGCGTGTCCCGGAACTAGGGCTCGGTCCGGCTCCTGTGGTCACACGAACGCGAGCTCGGCCTCGCGGACCCGGGACGTGGGCATCTCGACGACCTGCTCGAGCGCGGGGGCGTTCCTGGTCGGGCGTCCGAGCGTCCGCCGTACCCGCTCGGCAGCGCTGTCGGCGAACCCGTTCGGCAGCGACAGCCGGAACACCTTCGACCACGCGGAGGCGACCTGCTTGGGCAGGGGGCCCATGGTGTAGGGGAGCCCGTACTCGTCGAAGATCTGCCTGACCTTGGGGGCGATCTCCTGGTAGCGGTTGCTCGGCAGGTCCGGGAACAGGTGGTGCTCGATCTGGTACGACAGGTTCCCGGTCATGATGTGCATCGCCCTGCCGCCGGAGATGTTGGCCGAGCCGAGCATCTGGCGGAGGTACCACTCACCGCGCGTCTCTCCCTCGATCGAACGCCGCTCGAAGGTCTCCACCCCTTCGGGGAAGTGGCCGCACATGATCACCGAGTGGGTCCACAGGTTACGGACCAGGTTCGCCGTCGCCGTGGCCCCGAGCGTGTGGAGGAAGGAGGGGCCGGACAGCGCCGGATGGACGAGATAGTCCTTGGTGACCTGGGCCCGGATCTTCTTGAGCACCTGCTTCCCCCGCGCCTTGAACTCCGGCGAGGAACGGCGCTTCTTCGAAGGAAGGTTCCGCCCGAGCTCCAGGTCGTAGGCGGCGATGCCGTACTCGAAGAAGCACGCGTTGACGAAGTTCCACAGCGGCTGCGCGAGGTAGAAGGGGTGCCAGCGCTGGTCCTCGTCGACCCGCATGATGCCGTACCCGAGGTCGTTGTCGCGTCCGATCACGTTCGTGTAGGTGTGGTGCAGCTCGTTGTGCGAGTGCTTCCACTGGGCCGACGGCGAGACGTTGTCCCACTCCCACGTGGTCGAGTGGATCTTCGGGTCGCGCATCCAGTCCCACTGGCCGTGCATGACGTTGTGGCCGATCTCCATGTTCTCGAGGATCTTCGCGACTGCGAGGCCGGCGGTGCCGACGAACCATGCCGGCGGGAACAGCGAGACAAGAAGCACGGCTCGGCTGCCGAGCTCGAGCTTGCGCTGGACGTCGATCACGCGCCTGATGTACGCCGCGTCCTGGGCACCACGGGAGTCGACGATCTCCTGGCGGATCGCGTCGAGCCGACGGCCGATCTCCTCGACGTCCTCCGTCGACAGGTGCGCGATCGGGTTGTCGGTCTTCTTCTGCATCACGGTCATGAGTGCTCCTTCCGGGGCAGTGTGCTGGTGCTCGTGGTCGATGACGGGCTAGTGGTCGATGTCGCAGGCGCCGGCGGCCGCTGAGACACAGGTCTGCACGAGGACACCGTCGCCGGGTGCTGCCGTGGTCACCTCGCCGGTGCGCAGGTCTCGGACGGACCCCTCGCGCAGCGGGAGCACGCAGGAGAAGCAGATGCCCATCCGGCAGCCGGACGGCATGAGTACGCCGGCCCCCTCGCCGGCGTCGAGGATGGGGGTTGCGCCGTCGCTCTCCACGACGGTGTCCGTGCCGGTGAAGCGGACGGTGCCGCCCTCCCCCGGCTCTGCGAGCGCGGTGCGGAACCTCTCGGTGCGGAGACGGTCGGCAAGCCCCGCGGCCGACCAGTGCTCCTCGATGGCATCGAGGAGGCCGGACGGCCCGCAAGCCCAGGTCTCCCGTTCGGCCAGGTCGGGCACGAGAGCGGCGAGCTCGCCGAGGTCGAGCCGGCCGGTCCGGTCGGTGTGCTGCTCGACGAGCCGGAGGCGTCCTTGCGCCGCCAGGGCGCGGAGCTCGTCCCCGAAGATCACGTCGTCGGCAGAGCGCTCCGAGTGGACGAGCACGACATCGTGCAGACGGTCGATGCCCGAGCGGAGCATGCCCATCACCGGGGTGATGCCGCTGCCACCGGTGATGAAGAGGACCTTGTCGGGCGCCGGATCGGGCAGCACGAAGTCGCCGCAGGCCTGGTCGAGATGCACCAGCTCCCCGGGCCGGAGGTGCTGGGCGAGGTGGGCGCTGACCATCCCGTCGGGCACGCGCTTGGCCGTGATGGAGATGCTGCCGTCCACCGCCGGTGGGGAGGTCAGGGAGTACGAGCGCCACCGACGTACCCCGTCGACGTCGAGTCCCACCCGGACGTACTGACCGGGCACGTGGCCGCGCCAGCCGGCGCCGGGTCGCAGCACCACGGTGACCGCGTCCCCCGTCTCCGGTCGTACGTCGACGACGCGGGCGCGCAGGTCCGCCCCACCACGGAGCGGGTTGAGCATGTCGAGGTAGTGCGCCGGGTCCCGCGGCGTGGCCAGCGTCTCGGCCACCCGCCACAGCCGGCTCCTGAGCCCGGCGCGAATGCTCGCGGCAGGCACGGTCCGGTCGGCAGTCGAGGTCATGTAACCATGATCCCGCCCCAGTAGGCTAAGTTCATGACCAGCAGGCGTGAATCTCCGAGCCGCTTTTGTACGGAGCGAACAAATGTCCCGACGTAGGCCCGACGGCCGCACCAGCCACACCGCTCGCGGCGTCGTCGACCTCGAGCTGGACGAGTCGACCACGGACCTGCTCCGTGCAGAGCTGCCCTCGGTGGCCCACGAGACGGTGCAGGCCATCACCGTCGAGGTGCCGTCCTACGCCGACGCCTTCAGCGGACCGATGGGGGCCAACATCGAGTCCGCCGTGCAGTTCGCCCTGGCCGGGTTCCTCAAGGTCGCCGGCAGCGTACGCGGAACCGACCCCGCCTCCCCCCTGGCGCCGGCCCTGGCGGGCGCCTACGAGCTCGGCCGGGGCGAGGCGCGCAGTGGCCGCAGCATGGACGCACTTCTCTCGGCGTACCGGGTGGGCGCCCGCGTCTCGTGGCGCCTGCTGTCCGGCTCCGCGGTCGAAGCGGGTCTGCCCGCCGGCACCCTGGCGAAGTTCGCCGAGCTGGTCTTCGCCTACATCGACGAGCTCTCCGCTGCCAGCGCGGCCGGCCACGCCGACGAGCTGGCCACCACAGGACGGGTCCAAGAGCGTTACCGGTACCGGTTGGCAGTCAGCATCCTCCAGGGCGACGAGCCCGACCAGCTGCTCGGCAGGGCTGAACGCGCCAACTGGCAGCCACCCGGAACGCTCGCAGCCGTGGTGCTCCCGACTGCCCATGTCGCCCGCGTCCTCAGCGTCCTGGACCCGAGGACCCTCCGAGTGGAGGAAGGCATTCCGGACCTCGGCGAGGCGGACGGCTCGGACCTGGCGGTCCTCCTCGTCCCGGAGGCGGTCGGGCGGGCACGCCCGGCCGTCCTCGCGAAGCTTCGTGGGCACCAGGCCTGCATCGGTCCTGCCAAGCCCTGGGCGGATGCGCGCACCTCTTACCTGCGAGCGCTGCGGGTGCGACGGCTGCAGCCGGGTCGCGACCGGGACGAAGCCCTCGACTCCGAGCAGCATCTCGCACGGCTCGTGCTGACCGCGGACGGCGCAGCCCTCGAAGACCTCCGTGCGGACGTCCTGGCCCCGCTTGCCGGGTTACGCCCGTCCACCGCAGAGAGGCTCACCGAGACCCTCCGCGAGTGGCTGCTGCACCAGGGCCGCCGGGACGACGTGGCGCAGGCACTCCACATCCACCCCCAGACGGTCCGGTACCGGATGTCCCAGGTCCGGGAGCTCTACGGCGAGCGCCTCGAGGACCCGGACTTCGTCCTCGCGCTCGTCGTGGCGCTAGGGCCTCTCGAGCACGGCGACACTCACGCGTCCTGAGCGGTGGTCACCGGCAGGCAGTCGTTCCCGCAGGAACCTTCCGCCGGTTGCGCGGCATCGGGGGCCGGCCGGTGCAGCACCGCATGAGCCGGTACGACACTGGCTCCGCTCTCGTCCGCGGTTGCCCTGCCGTCCACGATGAGGGAGTAGCCGCCCGGCTCTCCCGGCGGGAAGAGCAAGGTCACGTCGGACCGCGATGCCAGGTTGGCAAGCGTGCGTCCACCGAGCCCCTGCACCTCGAACGCTCCTCCACTCAGCTCGGGCTGCACCGCAACCGCGTGTGGCCGCTGGTCCTCCGACACCGTCAGCAGGTAGGCGAAGCCGTAGTCGGCCACGGCATCGGCCAGGCCCGCGAGATCAACCTTCACGCTCATGACAGCAGGCTACGCGGCTCAGTCGGTGACGAACCGTCCCTCGGATGCTGCGAGGTCCGCGGTCGACGGCCGCCAGCCCGGCGGCCCGAAGACGTAGCCGAGCTTCTCCTTCCACGTCGGCGCCGTCCGGACGTCCCGCGCGATCGCGGCGTACTCATGCGTCTGCAGGCGAAGCAGGTTGTGGGTGCCGACCGGCTTGGTCAGCCCGTACGACGGCCGGTGAAGCTCCTCCTGGAACGAGCCGAACAGCCTGTCCCAGACGATGAGGATCCCGCCGTAGTTGCGGTCCAGGTACTCCGGGTCGCTGCCGTGATGCACCCGGTGGTGCGAAGGAGTGTTGAGGACCAGCTCGACCGGCCGCCACATTCTTCCGACTCGCTCGGTGTGCACGAAGAACTGGTAGACGAGACTGACCGAGAACCCGAGGAACACCAGGGCCGGCGGGACACCGAGCAGCGGCAGCGGTGCCCAGATCACCAACTCGTGGGAGTTGTTCCACTTCTGTCGCAGGGCAGTGGCGAAGTTGAAGTACTCGCTGGAGTGGTGCGCCTGGTGGGTCGCCCAGACGACCCGCACGCGATGGGCGGTGCGGTGGGCCCAGTAGAAGAAGAAGTCCACGCCGAGAACCGCCAGCGCCCAGGTCCACCAGCGGTCAGCGGGCAGCTGCCAGGGCGCGACGTAGGCGAAGAGGACGGCGTAGCCGAGCAGCCCCAACGCCTTCCAGAGCGACATGGTCACGATCGACACCGCGCCGGCGCCGATGCTCGCCAGGGCGTCGCGACGGTCGTAACCGCCCGGCAGCGGCATCGCACGGCCATCCTGCCCGCGACGCTCGGAAGCCGGGCGATCGTCCTCGAGCAGAGACGCCGCCAGCCCCTCGATCGCGATCAGGAGCAGGAAGAACGGCGCAGCCAGGGCGACCGGGTCCCGCAACGGGTCGGGGATCGACTGCCAGAGATCGGAAACAGCCTGCACAAGTGCCTCCACGGACGGGTGTCGCCGATGATAGGCGCTCGAGCGCGAGGCCTTCCTTGCGGAGATGTCCACGCGACGCTGCTTTTCGACGTCAGGGACGGTTCGCCGGAACGGCTCAGGGGTTCGACAGGGGCAGTCCCACGTCGGTCCGTTCCGAGATCTGGCATGTCCCCTCGGCAGCTGAGAGGAGGACCAGGCGCACCGCGGACCTTCTGGCCAGCGGACATAACCGTGGTCGGCTCACGTCGCATGACTAAACCGCGGTGGAGATCTTCGTCGACCCGGAGAGCGCGGGGGGGTTGAGCCACCCCGCCTCGGTTGTGAGCCAGGTGCTCGACGCCGGTTCGACTGAGGCGCTCACGCTTGCTTAGGTCAGCACGGACGCGAGCGTGAGGAACGTCGATCCTGCTCGCGTGGCATCACCGCCTTCAGCGGGGATCAGAGGTGGTAGACCCGCCGGGCGTTGTCGCGGAACGTGCCGCGCAGCACGTCCTCCCCGTACGGCGCGAGCAGGTCCAGAAGCCCGCCGACCACGTCGGGCAGGTCGGCGATCGACTTGTCCATCGGGAAGTGTGCGCGGCCACGCGCTCGATACCCTCGCGCCAGGTGGCGAGGATGCGGTCCCGGTCCTGCTGGGTACGGCCCGTCGAGCGTCCCATCGGGCCCAGCCAGCCGACCGGCGGCGCGTAGTGGTCGAGCACGATCGTGGTCTCGGGGTACTCCTCGGCAAGCGTCGCCACGTCGCCGAGCTGGTGGGAGTAGACGTAGGCGTCGAAGGTCAGGCCGCGCTCGGCGATGGCGGCGAAGCCTCGCAGGAATGCCGGTGAGCGCAGCAGGCCTTCCTGGTCGGCGAACCGCATCACCTTTGGGTCGGGGTGCCACGCGCCCATGAAGCGGAGGCCGCGCAGCCGGTCGCTGGCGGCGGCGTGGCGGTCGAGCACCTCCCCCACCTGCGGCTCTCGCGGGTCCGCCTCGGCGACCACCGCCGCCAGCGCCGGCGCGCCGTCCTGCCCGAACGGCAGCGTCTGCACCCATCGCGTCTCGTCGACGGGATCGCCGTGCCAGCTCGCCTGCACGTGCACGACGCACTCGACCGGCACCCCGACCGACTCGGCCACGCCGGCCGCGTCCGCGGCGTACGTCGACGGAAGGTAGGGGCGTGCCACGTGCGCCGCAGTGCGGACCAGGTCGCGCTTGTCCCGCGAGACGAGCACCGGCATCAGCCTTTCGAAGAGACCCGGCACCCGGCGATAGACCGGCGCGAACCTCGACGCCTCGCGCGGCGTCGTGAACGGGTCCCACTGGTGCATGTGGCCGTCGACGATGGCGGGGACGATGCCGGCGAGGGTTGCGGTCATGGGTCCACTCCTAGCTGGGAGCGCTCCCGGGGCAACCCGCACCGTGACGAACGACGTGAGCATGTTGACGACGACGCTGAGGGCGCCGCCCCGTCCGACGTGGTCGGACCACCCCTGACGTCACCGGCCTCAGGCGACGCAAGGTGGTCGTCTGTCCCGTGCCACATCTCGATCGCGACAAGCATGTCAGTGCAAGTCCAGCCGGCCGTGGCCATGAGTCCGGACTCGGAGCCTCCGTGGGTGAGCAGTCCGTCGGGACACGCGGCGGCGAGGGTGTCTGGTGAGTCGGGGACTCGATGATGACTGGTCGCCTGGGCGCCGAAGCGCCCGAGGAGAAGCCAACGCCGTCTGGCCACCGCCGTCACCGGAATCTCAAGCTCGTCGGTCCGGCGTCGAGGTACGAGGGCGACCCGGTTACGAAGGTCGGGGAGGGGGCCTGAGGGAGGCTGCCGAAAGCAGCTCTGGATCCAGGTAGCCCAGGTCCAGATCGATCAGGTCGACACCGAAGGAGGCGTTCGTCGCGCCGAGTGCTGAGGCGCCCTCTCGTGCGTGTCCGTTTCAGCGGCCGACGGGCCGGTTGCCGCGCGGTCGGCACGCTCGCGGGTGACCGCCGCCCATGGACTCCACCGGAACCACGTGGGCAGGGCGGACGCCAGGCGGCGCGATCCGGCGACCTCGATCCGCCCGGCTTCGACGGCCTCAGACCACCGCTGGTAGCCCTGGAAGACGTCGGCGAAGGCCGCGGTGGTGGCGGTGGCGACAACGTCGGTCTCGAAGCCCGGATGCTGCAGACACACGGATGCCTGGCCATGGTCGAGGACCAACCAGATCGTCTGCGGATCCGGTGCGGTGTGCCGGAACTCGATGACGGTGCGCTGCGGCGGGAAGCGCGACGGGTCGACCCGGCGGTGCATCCACCACATCAGCGTCGTCGGAGGCACGTCGTGCGGACGGAGGTCGTCGAAGAGCCACTCGATCGCCCAGCGGCCCAGGCTGTCGACGACACGCTCCAGGTCCCGCCCGGCCGGCGTGAGGTGGTACTCGCTGCCCCGGCCCGTCGCCGACGGCCACGTCTCGAGTACGCCCCTCTTCTCAAGGTGCCGGAGCCGCTGCACGAGCAGGGACCGCGAGATCCCGGGCATCCCCCTCGCGATGTCGTTGAACCGGGTGTTCCCGAGGACCAGCTCCCGAATGATGAGCGGGTTCCACCGGTCGGCGATGACCTCGCTCGCCATCGCCACGGGGCAGTAGCTGCCGTAGTCGGGCATGTCTCATCGTCGCAGGGTCCGGTGGGTGGATGGTAGTTCAGAATCTGGACCAGCCAGGTCCCGATTGTGGACTGGATGCGGCTCGCCGCCGGGCTGACGCTCGACACATGACCACAACGACTCAGCTCCGCACCGGGAGCACACACTCCGATGACCACTCCACCACCAGCTCGCTCGTCGAGCGCGCGACGGCCCTCGGCCCACGGCTCGCCGAGCACGCCGCCCGCCATGACGTCGACGGCACTTTCGTCACCGAGGCCTACCAGGCCCTCCGGGAAGCCGGCCTACTCAAGGCCGCCGTCCCCGTCGAGCTCGGCGGTGAGAGTGCCACGATCACCGAGCTCACCGGCCTTCAGCGAGAGCTCGCCCATCACTGCGGCGCGACCGCGCTCGCCAGCGCCATGCACCAACACGTCGTCGCCTTCACCGCCTGGCGCTACCGCCGGGGCCTACCCGGCGCAGAGGCGACCCTCCGCAAGGTCGCCGAAGACGGGCTGCTGCTCGTCTCGACAGGCGGCGGCGACTTCACCCATCCCCGCGGTGAGGCGGTTCGGGTCGAGGGCGGCTACCGCGTCTCCGGCCGCAAGCGGTTCGCCAGCCAGTCCCGACACGGGTCGGTCATGTCGACCATGTTCGCCGTCGACGACCCCGAGCAGGGCCGACGGGTGCTCAACGTGGCGGTCCCCCTCTCGGCGGAGGGCGTGACGGTCATAGACACCTGGAACACACTCGGCATGCGCGGCACCGCGAGCCACGACATCCTCCTCGCAGACGTGTTCGTCCCGGAGGAGAAGGTGCTCGCGAACCGGCCGTACGGCGTGGTCGACCCGCCGCTGCAGGTCATCGCGAGCGTCGCCTTCCCGATCATCTCGGGTGTCTACCTCGGCGTCGCCGAGGCCGCATACGCCGAGGCGGTCACGGCCGCCGCTACCCGAGCCGACGACCCCCTGCTGCAGCGCACGGTCGGCCTCATGCGGCACAAGCTGCAGGTGGCGGAGTGGGCGCTGGACGGTGCGCTCACGCTGATCGGCGACGATCCGGCGCCCTCCCACGACCGGTTCCTCGCGGCTATGACCGCGAAGGCCGAGGTCGCCCGGGCGGGCATCGAGGTCTGCGACCTGGCGATGGACGTGGCAGGTGGGCCCGCCTTCTTCAAGGGGTCGGTGATCGAGCGCGCCTACCGGGACATCCGCGCCTCGAAGTTCCACCCGCTCACGCCCGAAGCCACGCTACTCGAGTCGGGGCGGCACGCGCTCGGGGTGCCCGGTCTGCTCCGGTAGAGGGTGGAGAACGTCATGAGGAACGCCTCGACCGTGGAGCCGCTGCACCTGCGTGCCTGCTTGTCGCGCTTCGTCACCGGGGTCGTGGTCGTGAGCTACCGCGCCGAGGGCGAGATGCGCGGGCTGACCGTCAACTCGTTCACATCCGTCTCCCTCGAGCCGCCACTGGTCCTGGTGTCCGTGGCCCGCTCGGCGCGGGCCACGGGTCACCTCGGTCGCGTGCCGTTCAGCGTCAACGTGCTCGGCGCCTCGCAGCTCGACGTCGCGCTGCACTTCGCCGGAAGGCCGCCAGACGCTATGGAGGTGATGTGGCAGTCGACTGGCGACGACCTGGCACCCGTGCTCGCGGGTGCGCTCGCGAGGTTCAAGTGCCGGCCGTGGCAGTCCTACGACGGTGGCGACCACCGGCTGCACCTGGGACACGTCATGGAGGCGGACGTGCAAGACCACGGCGAGCCACTGCTGTTCGACCGTGGCCGGTTCTGCGACGTCGGCACCGGCGTCGAAATGGCATCCGCAGACGTGCGGGCCGCCTGAGCGCGCCGGGCGGCAACACAGGCCTTGGCCGACTTTGGATACTCAGCGTCGCCGACTGGTGCCTCGCCCAGCACCGAGGATGGTCGGCCACGGGCCGGCCGCCGCAGAACACCCGCACCCGGTCCAGGTCCGCGGTCACCTCGATGCGCCCGCCCACCGCGGTCGGGTGCACCGAGTAGTCGTTTGAATCCAGCCGGATGTAGTGATCGCGCGGCAGCCGCAACGATGACCGCCACCCCGTGGCGGGTGGCACCGGCGGGAGCTGGAGCATCGCCGCCCGGTCCGCCTCGATCCGCCCGGCCGGGGAGCAGCCCAGCACCCGCATCAGCCTGCTGTTCGCCTTCGGCAGCCAGCCCGCCAGCTGAGTGTTGAGGCGGCGCTGGCCGAAGCCGACCGGGATCTCCACGTTGGGGAACCACAGGTCGCACTGGCCGATCTCACCAGGCTGACAGTTAGTGCGCGAGGCAGGGTCCGGCGGCAGACACACCGGACGCAGCTCGGCCACCCGGTCCCGCAGCACCCGGATCGAGTACGACCAGTCGAGCCGCTCCGCGATCACCGTCGCCGGCATCGTCGGCCACGCCTGCAGCAGCTCCCGGATCCGCGGCTCGACCTCGTCGACCACTGACCCCTTCGCCGGACGCGAGTACTGAGGCGGCCCCTCGGCGTGATGCAGCCGCCGGATCTCAGCCCAGTCCGCCACAGACAACACCCACTCCCTCCTGACCTCGGCTGAGGTCAGCGTGTCGGAGGGGGTCAGTTTTCACGTGCCGTAGACACCGCGATTCCGAACAACCCCGAGCTCCTCGGCGAGAGAGCCTGTTTCTGCCGGAACTGCTGCAGAGGCGCGGGGGCCTGGATACGTTGAGATCCCGGACCGCTGTTCCCGACGGTGCCGCTCGAGGGCGCCACACGGTCACAACCGAGAGGTACGCCCATGCCGGTCTTCATGGTGGAGCGCCAGTTCGCCGAGCAGTTGAACGTCCCCCCGGAAACGGCCGTGGAGATCAACGCGATCAATGACGACTCCGGCGTGCGCTGGCTCTCCTCATTCCTCTCGGCCGACAAGCGCAAGACTTTCTGCCTCTACGAGGCTGACAACATCGAGGCGATCCGGACGGCCGCGGTGCGGGCCGGCCTCCCGGCGGACGCCATCATGGAGCTGTCCGGCACGGTCTCCCCGGACGGCTCGTTCACACCGATGTAGACGCCGTGGTCCGGGTGGGTCACCCTCCCGAGCGGAGCAGGCCGTGCTCGGTGGCGAAGATCGCTGCCTTGGTGCGGTTGGGGGCAGCGGTCTTGCTCAGGATGCTGCGCACGTGGTTGGCGGCCGTGTTCGCGCTGAGGAACAGCCGTTCGCCGATCTCGCGGTTCGACAGGCCCTCGGCGACCAGGCGCAGCACCTCGACCTCCCGCTCGGTCAGGCCGTTGGGCAGGGGTGGGTGCACGGCAGCGGGCGCCGGGACGGCGTCGAGGTCCCGCAGGACGCCGCGATGGCCGATCCGCCGCGCCAGCGCGCCAGCCTCGTCGGCCAGCCCAGCGGACGACGGTCCGGCCGCCGTGCACGAGCCTCGAGCGCGATGGCGGCTCCAAGCAGCCAGCGTCTCCGCCTGGTGGGTGACCGCACCCATCCGCCGGTCCATGGCCAGTGCCCGCTCGAAGTGGAGGTCGGCGCTCGGAGCACCCAGCACCGAGTCCAACTCGGCCAGTCTGCGATCGGCGCTCCCGAAGACGCCGACGAACTGTCCGGCCATCAGGTTTCCGTCGGCGTACTTGGCCAACAGTGGCCGCAGCAGCCTGGCCGTCGGTGCGTCGTCGAGCTTCACCGCTGCCTCGGTCATGAAGGCCAGTACCCCGCCCCACTGAGCGCCGGTCCGATGGTCATCGATCCGGTGGCACAGGTGGGCCAGCAGACGGGCGGCCGACGGCCACATCTCCAGCTCCGTGTACAGCGCCAGCAGGCCCGGGAGCCAACGACCCTCGAGGGGCTCCTCACCCGTGACGAACGGACGCACCTCGGCCAGGCGGCCGGTGACCCGTCGGAGCATGAACTGCTGCACCCCCCAGGACCCCTCCGTAGCGCCGTCGAACTCGTTGTTGAACTGCTCCAGCCAGGCCACGATGCGCTCGGCCGCCGCGTAGTCGCCCACGGAGTACCGGTGGGCGTAACGGCTGCACCCGGCGACGTACCGGAAGAACGGCTGCCCGCGCGAGAGAGCGAGCTCGATGAGGTCGCGCTGGGCGCTGGTCCAGGCCGGCTCGTCTCCCACCATGTAGGCGAAGACGGAGCGGTAGAAGGCTGCCGGACCAAGGTGGTCGTCGTCTGCGAGGCGTGAGCCGATCTCGTAGAGCTCGACCGCCCTGGCCAACAGCTCGGGCGCCAGCTGCGGCGTCATGCCCTGCCAAAGGGCCCGACCGAGCGCATGGGCGAGAAGCTCCTCGTCGCCGTCGGCTCGAGCCACCGCCAGCGCCTCCTCCCCCAGGGCGCGCGCCCGTCGGGTGTCTCCGGTGAACGCAGACGCTCTTCCCATGCTGGCAACGGCCCGCACATACAGCGGGTCACGTTGATCCAGAGCGGCCGCGTCAAGTGCCTCGCTGAGCATCACGAGCGAGGGCTGGCCGTTGACTCCGGGCCTGGCGGAGGCGTCCTCGTGGCCGATGGCCGCCATCAACCTGGTTCGGGGGCTCTTGCTCGCGGCCAGGTCGGCGTACAGCCGCCGGGCGGTCGTGAAGTCGCCGGCGTGCATGTGGCAATGGGCAGCAGCGAAGAGCAGCTCGACCCGCGTTGGGCCTTGGGTGGCGTGCAGCTGCGCTGCCCGCTCGTACAGCGCCGCGGCCTCCGCGTGAGCGATGCTGCGCACCGCCTGCTGCGCCGCGAGTACCAGGTAGTGGACCGCCTTCTCCTCGTGTCCGAGCGCCCGTGCCTGGACGTAGTGGTGCGCCAGTTGGGCGACCAGCCCCGGGTCGTCCTCGGCCACGCGCCCCTCGAGGACCTCCGCGACCCGAGCGTGGTCAGCCGCGCGGCCGGTGGAGGACATCCGATCGAGCACCGCCTGCCTGGCCAGCGCGTGCACGAACCGGTACCCGCCATCGTCGGCATCGGTGACGAGAAGACCGGCACGTACGCCGAAGTCGACTCCCTCGAGGACCACCGCCGAGTCGAAGTCGCCGGCCTGGACCAGGACTGAAGGGTCGACGACGTCGCCTGCGACGGCTGCCAGCTCGACGACGCGAGCGTGATCGGCGGTGAAGGCTGCCAGCCGGCGGTCGAGCGCGTCCTGGACCGAACGCGGCGCCTGGGCGGCCCCCGAACGCATCGCCGCCAGGCCTCCGCGGGTCTCGAGGTCGTGCCAGTACTCCTGCAGGAAGAACGGGTTCCCTCCGGTCTGGTCCCGGAGCACGGGTGCCGCCGCTCGGGCAGATTCCCGCGACACACCAGTCTGGCGGAACAGGTACTCCGCCACATCCTCGGTCGAGAGCCCGACCAGGTCGATCCGCTCGACCCCGTCCAGGCGGTGCAGGTCCGCGAGCGCATAGGTGACGGCGTCGGTGCGGTCCGGAGCCGTAGTGCGACGCGTGGCCAGTACCAGCAACTGCTCTCCGGCCGTGGACTCGGCCACGTGGGAGAGCAGCGCCAGAGTCGGCTCCTGCGCCCAGTGCAGGTCCTCAAGAACCAGCACCAGCGGCTCCCGCTCAGCCACCGCCAGCAGCACGCGCAACACCGCATCGAAGAGGACCGGACGCGACTCCCGGTCGCCGGACGCAGGTTCCGCTGCCCCCGGCCAGTGGGCCGACGCGCTAGCGGTCAGGCGCCGGAGCGGGGCCGCCGCCGTGATTGGGATCTCGGCGAGCGCCTCGGATGTCGCCAGGTCCAGTGCCTGCTCAAGGATGGCGATGAAGGGCCGGTAGGGGATGTCGAGGTCCTCGCGGCAGGCACCCCACAAGACGGTGGCCCCGTGCTCTCTCAGCGCCGCGGCGGCCTCGGCTACCAGCCGGGTCTTGCCAACTCCTGGCTCACCACCCACGAAGACCAGCTGCCGCCGATCGTCCTCGACCGCCGCCCAGACCGCCTCGAGACGCTCGACCTCCGCCCGACGGCCGACGAAGGCTGTGCCACGTCGCACGGGCACCGTCGCTGAGTGCAGCGGGGCGGTTTCGACCACGCTTCGACTCTAACCGGATCCCAGGCTCCCAGAGATAGTCAGATCTGACCCTCTGACTGCCCTGCCGACTGGGTCAGATCAGGTCAGGTCCCGGCCTCGCTGCTCCGTATCGTCGCCGGTACGGCGCCACATAGAACACGGAGGTGCTTGACCGTGAAGCTCGCAAGCTCGATGACCGGCACGATCGGCGGCACCCCGGTCGTGCAGCTCGACCCGGTGGTTCCGCAGGGCGCCGCCGACGTCTTCGTCAAGCTGGAATGGTTCAACCCCACCGGCTCCTACAAAGACCGGATGGCCCTGGCCATGATCGAGGAGGCAGAGCGGCGGGGAGAGCTGCAGCCAGGCATGACCGTCGTCGAGTACACCGGCGGCAGCACCGGCTCATCCCTCGCGTTCGTCTGCGCCGCCAAGGGCTACCGCTTCGTGGTCGTCTCCTCTGACGCGTTCTCACCGGGCAAGCTACGCACGATGACAGCACTCGGCGCCGAGCTCACCATCGAGCCGAGCCTCGGGGGCAAGATCACCCCCGACCTCGTCCCATGCATGGTGGCGGCCGCCATCGAGTTGGCCGACCAGCCCGCCACCTACTTCACCGACCAGCTCCGCAACTCGGACTCCCTGGTCGGGTACCGCGGCATCGGACGTGAGCTCGTGGAACAGATGGACCGGCCGATCGACGTCTACTGTGTCGCCGTCGGGACCGCCGGGCTGGCGATGGGTGTCTCAGAAGCACTCCAGGCCGCCGGCTCGGACACCAGGGTCGTCATCTTCGAGCCAGCATCGAGCGCACCGCTCTCCGGGGCCGACCCGGACAGCACCACGTCGAGGGCATCGGGATCGGCTCCGTACCCCCACTCCTAGACCCAGACAGGTACGACGACGTACGCCCCGTGGCTGAGGCCGACGGTAGAGCCATGGCGCGTCGACTGGCCGCGGAGGAGGGCCTGCTGACCGGCATCTCCTCCGGCCTGAACGTGGCCGGAGCCATCGCGATCGCCGAGGAGCTCGGTGCAGGCCACACCGTCGACACGGTCGCCGTTGACACCGGGCTCAAGTACCTGGACGGAGACCTGTTCCTCTGCGAGTCGGGATAGTCAGATCTGATCCGCGTCGTAATGGAGCCCATTCGGTCAGATCAGGTCAGGTGCCGGTCCCTGATCCTCCGTAGCGTCACAGATGAGGACGCACCCTCGGCCCGGCGACACTGGCCGGTCGGACACACCGCCACCTCGGCGGATGGGGCGGTCTTCCTCGAGGACGGGCCGGTCTCCCCGATGCGGGAGTTCCACAACCACGCACTGCGCATCTTCGGCTGACAGAGGCTCCACCAGACAAGCACAGGGAGAAACAATGAACGGCACACCGGCGCTCAGCATCCTCGAGGCAGCACGTGGCTCAGTAGTCACCGCGCACTCCCCCGGGTACGACAAGGCGCGCGCCGTCTACAACGCGATGATCGACCGTCACCCCCTCGCCGTCGCGCACGCCGTCGACGTCGCCGACGTGCGCATCGCTGTCGCGGCCGCACGAGAGAGCGGCCTCGACCTCGCGGTCCGAGCCGGCGCCCACAGCGTTCCGGGGTTCGGCACCGTCGACGACGGCATCGTCCTCGACCTCAGCCCCATGAAGGGAATCCGCATCGATCCCCACAGGCGGACGGGCCGAGTACAGGCGGGCTGCACCTGGGGGGACTTCGACCATGCCGCGCACGCCTTCGGCCTGGCGACCACCGGCGGGATCATCTCGACCACCGGAGTCGCCGGCCTCACCCTCGGCGGCGGAATCGGCTACCTCGCCCGTGCGCATGGACTCTCCATCGACAACCTCCGCTCGGTCGACGTCGTGCTCGCCGACGGCAGCTTCGTGACCGCGAGCGAGGACGAGCATCCCGACCTGTTCTGGGCGCTGCGCGGCGGTGGCGGCAACTTCGGTGTGGTGACCGAGCTCGAGTTCGACCTGCACCCGGTCGACACCATCTACGGCGGCCCGATGTTCTTCGAACTCGGGGACGCCGACGCGCTGCTCAAGACCTACCGCGAGTGGATCGCCGCGGCGCCTCGCACGATGGGTGCCTTCCCTGCGTTCCAGATCGCCCCACCGCTTCCGTTCATACCCGAGGACCGGGTCGGCGAGCCGTTCGCGCTGCTCGTGTCCTGCTTCAACGGCAGTGACGAGGACGCCGAGGCGCTGCTCAAGGAGCTGCGCGCGGTCGGGACTCCGGTCGCCGAGCATGTCGGCCGAATGCCCTACCCCGCCCTCAACAGCGCGTTCGACGGCCTGTTGCCCGCGGGTCTCCAGCACTACTGGAAGGCCGCGTTCCTCCCGGAGCTCACCGACGGCGCCATCGCCGCCCACCTCGAGCACGGCCCGGACGTGCCGGCCATGCAGTCCACCATGCACCTCTACCCGATCGATGGGGCCGTGCACGACGTCGCGGTGGACGCGACCGCGTTCGCCTACCGGGGCGCGAACTTCGCGCCCGTGATCGCGGGCATTTGGCCCGACCCGGCAGACAACGAGGCCAACACCAGGTGGGTGCGCGAGTACCACGCGGCGCTCGAGCCCCACACCTCCGACGGCGGCTACATCAACTTCATGGCCGAGGACGACCAGAGCCGCATCCGCGCCAACTACGGGCCGAACTACCCGCGCCTGGCCGCCGTCAAGAAGGCCTACGACCCGGCCAACCTGTTCCACCTCAACCAGAACATCGCCCCGGCCGAGTGATCACGAGGCCCTCACGCCTACCGAGAGCAACCATCATGGGCACCAAGCAGCACATTCATCGCACACACCGCTTCGGGCTGGCCGCCGTCGGTGTGGCCGTCCTCGCCGCAGGCGGGCCCATGCTGGCCGGAAACGGCGACACGCTCGCGGCCGCAGCCGACCCGCTACCCATCGCGGTGGAGCCGCTGAGTGGCTTCACCGACTTCACAGACGACGTGTCGCTCAAGTTCAAACGGACGCTGCACGGCCACGGGGCCGAGGTCCTGGCCGTATCCGACCCCGGCCGCATGCTGGTCGCCCGAATCACTGTGCAGCCCGGCGCGCGGTTCCCCTGGCACACCCATCCCGGTCCGGTGGTCGTCCATGTCGTCGAGGGTGACCTGGTCTACCAGCAGGCCACCGACTGCGTGGAGCGGTCATACACCTCTGGCAAGGCGTTCCTGGACCCGGGCGACAAGACCCACACGGCCTGGAACCCGTCGGAGAACGAGGTGACCGTACTCATCGGGGTCTTCCACGGCGTACCCGAAGGAAGTCAGCCAACCATCCCGGCCAAGGACCAGAGCGACCGCTGTTGACGACGTCGACACCATTTGCTGAGGAGATCTCGACGTGCTGAACACTGACTACCTGGTCGTGGGTGCCGGCGCGAGCGGTCTCGCCTTCACCGACACCCTGATCGCAGAGTCCGCGGCCGACGTCCTGCTCGTCGACCGGAGACACGACCCGGGCGGGCATTGGTGCGACACCTACCCGTTCGTGCGCCTGCACTCTCCCTCTCGCTACTACGGAGTCGAGTCGGTGTCGCTCGGCGCCGACCAACTGCAGGTGGGTGGCGACAACGACGGCCTCTACGAGCAGGCCACCGGCGCGGAGGTGCAGGACTACTTCCGTCGAGTGCTGCGGAACGTGCTCGAGCCGTCCGGGTGCGTGCGGTTCCTCGGCGGTCACGAGTACGTCGGTGGCTCAGGCGGGGACCATGTTGTGCGCGACCTCGCCTCCGGGGTCGAGCACGAGGTCCGAGTACGACGCAGCCTGGTCGATGCTCGCTACCTGGAGGGCGAGATCCCGGCCACTCACGCACCGTCGTTCACGGTCGCCGCCGGCGTACCTTTCGGCCCGATCAACGAGCTTCCCGACCGCGCCGACGACAGCTCCACCTACACCATCATCGGCGGCGGCAAGACCGGCGTGGATGCCTGCCTGTGGCTGCTGGACCGGGGTACCGACCCTGAGCGGATCCGATGGATCCGCCCCCGGGAGGCCTGGTTCAACGACCGCGCGACGGTGCAGCCGCTCGACCTGATCGGCGGCACCATCCAGTCGCTATCTCTCGCCGCCGAGATCATCGCCGGCGGCGCTGACCCGGACGCGATGCTCCAGCAGTTCGAGGACGCCGGGCAGGTGATGCGGCTGGACCGGCGCACGGTGCCCACGATGTACCGCGGCGCGATGCTGAGCAGCGGCGAGTTCGCTCGTCTAAGCTCCATCACCGATGTCGTCCGGCTCGGGCGACTCCGGGCGATCGAAGTCGACCGGCTGATCCTCGACGACGGCGAGGTGACTCCCCGCTCCGACACGCTCTACGTGGACTGCTCCAGCTACGGGCTGCCGACCCGTGAGCCCGTACCGGTCTTCGGTCCGGATCGGATCACGCTCCAGTACCTCCGTCACCTCTCCCCCTCGTTCAACGCCGCCCTGCTGGGCTGGGTGGAGACACATCGGACGGACATGGTCGAGAAGAACCGGCTGTGCCTGCCTCACCCGACCCCCACGCGTCCCGCCGAGTGGGCGCCGATGCTGGTCCGGAGCTGGCAGAACGCCGCCGTGTGGCGCTCCGAGCCGGACATCACCGCGTGGATCAACAGCAGCCGCCTCAATCTGGGCGTCACCTCGCAGATGCGCCACGACCCCGTGGTTCGGGAATCCGTCGACCGCCTGCGCCGTCACGTGGGGGCCGCCATCGAGCGGTTTGGGACCGACCCCGAACCCAGCCCCGTGGGAGTGATCTGAGGGACCAACGACCAACGACGATCGAGAAGCAGCCGTTCGCATCGGTCGGTCCTATCTTAGGTCGGGGCTCAGGTTGCCGGCGGGACGTTGTGGTTGCCGCACAGGAGGTTGTCCTCGTCGCGGCCGACGTGGGCGAAGAGCCAGGAGTCGGCCCTTGGCCGGGAGACTGAGCGACCGTCCTGCAACCTCGGACTTGAACCGAACTCCGGATTGCACTCGACCCTCGGCGTGGACCGCAGCCCTACGGCGGGACAGAGGCTTCGACAAAGGTGACCTCTGGGTCGCTGAGCAAGAGGTATCGCGTCCACAGCCGTCCAGCCGCGTCCGTGGTTGTCGGCTCCGCTGCACCCCGTCGGCAATCTGTCAGCAGACAAATGGAGCAGAATGTCGCGGCAACCGGAGTGGCAGCAAGCACGCGGAAGACGCCCCGCGGTACCTGTACCACCTCGCGCTGCTGTCCGTCGCGTGGGACGTGCTCAGCCGTCGACGGTCTTCTCCGGCACTTCTTGACGCAGGTCAAGGCGCCGTCCGATCGGGCGGGGTGGAATGAGACCAGCGGCAGGGAGAAGGACTCCCCCCGCCATCTCAGGAGGAGAACAAATGACCGTCCAGGACAAGCCCATCGTGACCCCGCAGGCCCACGTCGACGCGGCTCCCCACGCCCGGTCGGACGCGCAGATCGCCGACCAGGTCCGCGAGCACCACGCGGCCATGGTGACCGAGCTCGACCGGCTCACCGCGAGGCTGCGCGATGCCGCCCCCGCGGAGCAAGAGACAGCCCACAGGAACCTCGAGGAGTGGTTCGAGACCGTGCTGGTGCCCCACGCCGAGGAGGAGGAGGCCACCACCTACCACGCCGCGGGAGAGCTCCCCGAGGGCCGACTGCTCATCGAGGCGATGGTGCGCGAACACATCCTCATCAAGCGACTGGTCGGGCTCTTCAGCGCGAGCGAAGCCGCGGCCGCGGCAGCGTACGGCCGGGCGGTCTTCGAGGCGTTCACCAACCACCAGGGCAAGGAGAACGACGTGATCCTGCCGCTCCTGGTCGAGGCACCGCACGTCTCGCTCGTCGAGGTCATGGGCGGGGCGCACGGCCACCAGGTCGGCGAGCATGCTCCCGGCCGCGCTCACCACCACTGAGTGATACCGCTGCCTGGGCTTCAGGGGGCGCCGAGGCGACCTCCTCAGGCTCGGGCCGCGGTCCGCAATCGCTCGGGGTCGCGGATGTCAATCAGACCGCGGGGTCCCAGCCGCACCACCCCCGCGTCCTGCAGGGCACCCAGCCGGCGACTGAGCGTCTCCGGTGTCGTCCCGAGGTAGGAGGCGAGGTCCTTCTTGGTCGACGGCAGCTTGAAGGTGGTGGAGCCGCTCTCTTCTGCCAGCTCCAGCAGGTGACTGGCCAGCCGTCGACTCACGGACGCGCCGGTGACCGAGGACAACTGCTGCTCGGCGTCGTCGAGACGCTTCGACAGCGACGACAGCATGCGCAGCGCGACGTCGGGGCGCTCACGCAGCAGGTGACTGATCTCGCTGCCGCCCACCATGCACACCTCGGTGGCATCGATCGCCACTGCCCAGGAGTCGACCGGTCGACCGGTCAGGAGCGTGGTCTCACCGAGGAAGTCGCCGGGGAACAGGATGCGGAGCAGTTGCTCGGCCCCCGACTCGTTGGCCCGATGGACCTTGACCTTGCCGCGGTGCACGATGCGCAGCCCCGACTGTTCACCGGGCCGGTGCACCTGCTCCCCCCGGTCGTAGTGGCGGGTCACCGCGACCTCGGCAATCCGCCGCCTGTCCTCGACCGAGAGGTCCGCGAACAGCGGCACCCGGCTCACACAGGCGAACCTGTGGTCCCTCTCCGTGCTCGCCGCATGAGTGGCCACCCTCACCCTCCTCATCCAGGATGCTACGGCCCGGAGCATGCCCGAGGCGTGGCCGTGGACGTTCCGCGGCCTACCGCACGCACCCCGTTTGTTGAACGTCGCCCGGGTTCTGCCCGCTAGAGAGCGAGGTCGGTCAGCCCGGGGTGATCAGAGGGTCGAGGTCCTGACCGATCCCAATGGAACAGCGGTCGGTCTCGTCGATCGCGATGTCGTTGATACTGGCGTGCCGTTGCCGCATCAGGCCTTGCTCATCGAACTCCCAGTTCTCGTTGCCATGCGACCGGAACCACTGGCCCTTGGCGTCGTGCGACTCGTACACGAACCGAACGGCGATCCGGTTGTCGCCGTAGGTCCAGACCTCCTTGATCAGCCGGTACTCCAGCTCACGCGCCCACTTCTGCTCCGGGAACGCCACGATGTCGTCGCGGCCCTCCAGGAACGTGTCCCGGTTGCGCCAGCGACTGTCGTGCGTGTAGGCGAGGGATACACGTTGCGGGTCGCAGGTTTTCCACGCGTCCTCGGCTGCTCGGGCCTTCTGCGCAGCGGTTTCCGCAGTGAACGGCGGAATGGGGCGGACGTTCGTTCATCGGGTCACCTCACGCGATCGGTTCCACAGCACGCTACTGCAGAGCAGTACCAGCCCGGGCTCGGCGGACTTCCGACGGTTGCGTGGATCAGCTGGCCAGGACGTCGAGCCGGATGCCGGAGTCGCGGAGCCCGACAAGATCGACACGTCCGGCCGTCACGATGCTCCGGATGGATCCGATGGCGTCCCAGTCGTTGACGTGCATCCCGGCCAGGACCTTGTCGCCCTTGACCCAGAAGGCGGTGAGCTGTCGTCCGGGGACGTCGCCGCGGAGGATGACCTCGTCGTACCCGTCCGG
>DASTPU010000212.1:0-8634 GCA_035762105.1 Nocardioidaceae bacterium
GCGGTCCACTCCGAGACGCCGATGTAGAGCGCCTTGCCCGAGTGGACGACGTCGGCGAAGGCCTCCATCGTCTCCTCCAGCGGCGTCTCGTAGTCGAAGCGGTGCGCCTGGTACAGGTCGACGTAGTCGGTGCGGAGCCGCTTCAGCGAGCCGTTGATCGACTCCATGATGTGCTTGCGCGACAGGCCGTGGTCGTTGTGCTTGCCGGGGCCGGTCGGCCAGTAGACCTTCGTGAAGATCTCCAGCCCCTCGCGGCGCTCGCCCTCCAGCGCTTTGCCGAGGACCTTCTCGGCGGCGGTGTTGGCGTAGACGTCCGCGGTGTCGAACGTGGTGATGCCCTCCTCGAGTGCCTGGTGGACGCAGGTGACGGCCGCGTCCTCCTCGACCTGGGAGCCGTGGGTGAGCCAGTTTCCGTAGGCGATCTCGGTGATCTTCAGACCGCTGGAGCCAAGGTTGCGAGTTTCCATACCCGCCAACGTATCCAGCGGGCGCAACGTCATGCGTCCCGGCCACCCGGGGCGGCCGCTAGCGTTGCGCGCATGATCGTGGCCTTCAGCATCAGTCCGACCGCCGGCGACGAGACCGGCGGGGTCAGCGAGGCGGTCGCCGAGGCGGTTCGTGTCGTCCGCGCCTCGGGTCTTCCCTGCGAGACCAACGCGATGTTCACCAACATCGAGGGGGAGTGGGACGAGGTGATGGCGGTGGTCAAGCAGGCCGTCGACGTCGTCGCCGCCAGGTCACCGCGGGTCGGCCTCGTCCTCAAGGCCGACATCCGCCCGGGGCACACCGGCCAGCTGACCGCGAAGGTCGAGCGGGTCGAGGAGCACCTGCGCGCTCAGTAGCGCTCGGGCAGCTTCTGGCCGCGCTTGACCTGCGGCTTGGGCAGCCGCAGGAAGCGCAGCTGCATCGACCGCAGCACGCCGTAGAACGTCGCGCCCTTGTGCGACTCGTCGGGGAACCGCTTGCGCATGTCCCGCTTCAGGCTGATGACCAGCCAGACGGTGTCGAGGGTGACCAGCAGGATCGTGACCAGCCACAGCGACTGGCCGTAGCGGTTCAGCGTCGGGCTGCTGGAGTAGGTCAGCACCATGATCGCGACCAGCAGCGGCAGCAGGAACTCCGCCGCCGAGAGCCGCGAGTCGACCCGGTCGCGGACGAACTTCCGCACCTTGCCCTGGTCGCGCGCGGGCAGGAAGCGCTCGTCGCCGGTCTTCATGCCCTCGCGCATCCGGGCGTTCTCCTGCATCCGGCGGTCACGCAGCTGCTGCTTGGCGGCCTTCTTGTCCGCCGCTCCCTTCGCCCGGGCCCGGGCCGCGGCCTCGGCCTCCTTGCGCGTCGGCGTCGGGCGTCCCTTGCCGCCCGGCTTGGCGGGTACGGCGGAGGTGGTCTCTTCGGACTTGGTACGTCGGAACAAGGCGGCCTTTTCTCACAGGTCAGGAGCGGGTGTTCGAGGCCCAGACTACCCGCGGGAACCTGCTACCTCCGCCGCACGTTCCACCGTAGGGTGGGATCACCGACCAGCCACGAAAAGAACAGAAGGGGGCCCCGCACACCATGAGCCTCATGAAGCGCATCAGCCTGATCTTCCGATCCAAGGCCAACAAGGCTCTCGATCGTGCCGAGGACCCGCGGGAGACCCTGGACTACAGCTACCAGCGGCAGATCGAGATGCTGTCGAAGGTGCGCCGTGGTGTCGCGGACGTGGCGACCAGCCGCAAGCGCGTCGAGCTCCAGGTCAACCAGCTCGAGCAGCAGTCCCAGAAGCTCCACGACCAGGCGCAGAAGGCGCTGTCGATGGGCCGCGAGGACCTCGCCCGCGAGGCGCTGACCCGCAAGTCCGGCCTGACCGGGCAGATCTCCGACCTCAAGGCGCAGCAGGCCCAGCTCCAGGGTGAGGAGGAGAAGCTCACGCTCGCCTCCCAGCGGCTGCAGGCCAAGGTCGAGGCGTTCCGCACCAAGAAGGAGACCATCAAGGCCACCTACACGGCCGCCGAGGCGCAGACCCGCATCAACGAGGCCTTCTCCGGCATCTCCGAGGAGATGGGCGACGTCGGCCTCGCCGTGCAGCGCGCCGAGGACAAGACCGCGCAGATGCAGGCCCGGGCCGGCGCCATCGACGAGCTGATCTCCTCCGGCGCCCTCGAGGACGTCAGCGCGGTCGGCCGGGGTGACGACATCGCCCGCGAGCTCGAGGCGATGTCGAAGGACTCCGACGTCGAGGCCGAGCTCGCCGCGCTCAAGGCCGGCTCCTCGCAGCCGCAGAGCGCCCTCGAGTCCGGCGACACCGGCCCCGCGGCGCTCCAGGAGGAGCCGAAGAAGGAGGAGGGACAGGCATGATCGTTCGCATCCTCGGCGAGGGCCAGTGGGAGGTGTCCGAGGAGCACCTGGTCGAGCTGAACAAGCTCGACGACGAGGTCGAGGCCGCCGTCGAGAAGGCCGACGAGACCGCGTTCAGCAACAGCCTCGGCGCCCTGCTCGACGACGTCCGCAAGTGGGGCAGCCGCCTCCCGGACGACTCCCTCCACGACTCCGACCTGATCCTGCCCCCGGCCGACGCCACCATCGACGAGGTCCGCCACCTGCTCGAGGGCGAGGGGCTGATCCCGGACTGATGGCACGCACCCGCTTCATCAAGGACACCGGCCTCACGGCGCGGATGACCCTCGTGATGTTCCTTCTCGGGGGTCTGTTCGTCGCGCTGGTCGTCGGCCTGATGTACGCGCTGCCCGAGTACGCCTACCTCATCGGGATCATCGGCCTCGGCATCGCGTGGTTCCAGTGGTACAACTCCGACACCCTCGCGCTGAAGGCGATGCGGGCCCGGGTGGTGACCCCGGAGGAGGCGCCCGAGCTGCACGGGATCATCGACCGGCTCTGCGCGATGGCCGACATGCCCAAGCCCCGCGTGGCGATCTCCTACACCGACCTGCCCAACGCGTTCGCGACCGGGCGCTCGCCGCACCGGGCTGCGGTGTGCGTCACGACCGGGATCCTCGACCGGCTCACCGCCGAGGAGCTCGAGGGCGTGCTCGCCCACGAGCTCTCCCACGTCGCGCACCGGGACGTCCTCGTGATGACGCTGGCGTCGTCGGCGGGCATCATCGCCGGCATGGCGACCCGTGGCGCCCAGTACGGCGCGATCTTCGGCCGTCGTGACAGCAACAACCCGGCCGGTGCCGCGGGCTTCCTGATCGCGCTCGTGGTCAGCCTCGTCGTCTACGCCGTCAGCTTCTTCCTGACCCGGCTGCTGTCGCGCTACCGCGAGCTGTCGGCCGACCGGGCAGGCGCCTACCTGACCCAGAAGCCCTCGGCGCTGGCGTCCGCGCTCACCAAGATCACCGGCCAGATCGCGGCGATCCCGAACCGCGACCTGCGGGCAGCGCAGAGCATGAACGCCTTCTTCATCACCCCGGCGGTCAGCGGGCAGACCATGCAGACGCTGACCTCGACCCACCCCTCGCTCGAGCAGCGGCTCGAGCAGCTGGCGAAGGTGTCGGCCGAGCTCGGCCGGCCCCTCGACGGTGGCTTCCCCTCCCCGGGCATCGACCGGTGAGCTTCTGGGACTCGATCCTGGGCCGCAAGAAGCCGGTCCAGGCCAAGCTCGACGCGCTGTTCGGGCTGCCCGGCGCCGCGATCACCCTGCAGACCGCGGCCGGCTTCGTGCCGACCGGCGTCGGCTCGGTGTGCTACCGCGAGGCGGAGGGCGCGGCGTTCGCCCAGACGCAGGCCGACATCGTCGAGCTGCTCAAGTCCGGTGACGGCCCCGAGGTGCGGCGGTCGGTGGACGAGTACGGCTACACGTGGCTGGTCACCGGCCGCGAGGAGGCCGACATGGGTGAGCTGGTGACGGACCTGCACGCGGTGAACACCACGCTCGAGGCGGAGGGGTTCGGACCCGGTCTGCTGTGCTCGCTGGTCACCTTCGTCGACCCGACCGGCCGCCGGCTCGGGCTCGTGTACCTCTACAAGCAGGGCACCTTCTACCCGTTCTGCCCGAGCCAGGGGCAGGGCCAGACCCGGGACAACGTCCTGGAGATCCAGATCCGCGACCTGCTCGCCAACGAGCTCCCGATGGAGCAGCAGCTCAGCCGGTGGATGGCGGTCTGGGGCGCGCCGGGCCTCTGACCGTCCCGGTCAGATCCCGGGCAGGTCGAGCATCCGCTGCAGGGCGACCTGCGCCCACTTCTGGGTCTCGGGGTCGACCTCGATCTGGTTGACCACGTTGCCGGCGACGAGGTTCTCCATCGCCCACACCAGGTGCGGCAGGTCGATGCGGTTCATCGTCGAGCAGTAGCAGACGGTCTTGTCGAGGAAGACGATGCTCCTGTCGGGGTGCTGCTCGGCGAGCCGGTTGACGAGGTTCAGCTCGGTGCCGATCGCCCACGACGACCCGGCGGGCGCCGCCTCGATGGCCTTGATGATGAACTCCGTGGAGCCCACGAGGTCGGCCCGCGTGACGACGTCGTACGAGCACTCCGGGTGCACCAGGATGTTGATGTCCGGCACCGTGGCGCGCAGCTCGTCGACGACCGCCGCGGAGAAGCGGCCGTGCACCGAGCAGTGGCCCTTCCACAGCAGCACCTTCGCCGCGCGGATCTCCTCGGTGGTGAGGCCACCGTTGGGCTTGTGCGGGTCCCACAGCGCGCAGTCCTCGAGGGTCAACCCGAGCTTGAGGACGGCGGTGTTGCGGCCGAGGTGCTGGTCGGGGAGGAAGAGGACCTTGGTGTCAGGACCCTTCTGGTCGAACGCCCACCGCATCGCGACCTCGGCGTTGCTGGACGTGCACACGGCGCCGCCGTTGCGGCCCACGAACGCCTTGATGTCGGCGGAGGAGTTCATGTAGGTGATCGGGACGACCGAGTCCACGACGCCGGCGTCGGCCAGCGCGTCCCAGGCGTCCTCGACCTGCGCGAGGCGGGCCATGTCGGCCATCGAGCAGCCGGCGGCGAGGTCGGGCAGGACCACCTTCTGGTGCTCGGCGGTGAGGATGTCGGCCGACTCGGCCATGAAGTGCACGCCGCAGAAGACGATGTACTCCGCCTCCGGGCGCGCCGCGGCCTCGCGCGCGAGCTTGAAGGAGTCGCCGGTGACGTCCGCGAACTGGATGACCTCGTCGCGCTGGTAGTGGTGCCCGAGCACGAACACGCGCTCCCCGAGCGCCTCCTTCGCGGCGCGGGCGCGGGCCACGAGGTCGGGGTCGGAGGCGGGCGGAAGCGAACCGGGGCAGTCGACGCCGCGCTCGGCGGCCGGGTCGGCCTGGTGTCCCAGGAAGAGCAGCGGCAGGTGTGTTGTAGTCACAACGACAGTATTCCAGATCACACCTACGACCGGATGGGCCGATCGGCCCCCGGGACCGGTTGACCAGACCGGCGGAGGGTCACAGGAAGTGGCCGCTCGGGAGGTACGGCGCCGGCGGCTTCATCCCGCGCAGCGCCAGGTAGCCCGACGTCCGCAGCGGCAGCCGCGCCGCCAGGCCGACGTCGACGGCCCACTCGTTGGCCGCGGTGACGTGGCCGATCGTGGCCGGGGCCCCCGGGTCCGACCCGGCGAGCGCCTCCCAGAGCAGGTCGGTGGCGGTGCGGCGGTTGGTCGCGGCCAGGAGGTACGGCGAACCGCCCGGCGCGACATAGGCGTAGCCCGAGCCGGTCGACCGGTCCACGACGACGAGCCGGTACATCTGCGTCAACACCTCGTGGTCCACGCCATGGGCTGCGTCGCGGACCTGCCGGTCGACGGAGTCCATCAGGTCGATGTCGCCCGTCGTACCCTCGCGGACCCGCTCGACCACCGGCAGCAGCGACCGGTCGACGACACCGGTGAGGCTCATCGTCGGGTGCAGCGTGAAGCCCGCCAGCCGGTACCGGCGGGCCGCCCGCGGGTCCGCCGACGAGCAGATCATGCCGCGCAGGCAGCCGCTGCCGTACGCCAGCGCGGCCTCGAGCAGCTGCCGGCCCAGACCCTGGCCGTGCAGCCCGGGACGGACCACGTAGGTGGCGAGGATCCAGGTCAGATCCCGCTTGATGGCCGCGGCGGCGCCGACCAGGCCCGACGGCCCCTCGGCGACCCAGCAGCCGCCGGGGTCGTGGCGGAGGATGTGCTCGATGCGGCGCGCCCACAGCTCGGCGGCCTGGCCGCTGCGCCGCACCGGCACCGGCTCGTCGGGCGTGTGCGTGCGGACCATGAGCTCGTAGAACCCCTCGTCGGTCAGCCGTTCCACCGCGGGCACGTCGTCGGTGCGCATGGGGCGGATGGTGAACCCGGGATCGCTTGGGCTGGACACGGGCGCAACGATAGGGGTCATGCGCGTCGTCATCGCACCCGACAAGTTCGCCGGCACCCTGACCGCGGTCGAGGCCGCCGAGGCCATCGCCGAGGGCTGGCGCCGCCGAGCGCCGGAGGACGAGCTCGAGCTCGTGCCGATGGCCGACGGCGGTCCCGGCTTCGTGGACGTGCTGCACGCGTCCCTGGGCGGGGAGCTGCTCGCCCTCACCGTGACCGGTCCCTACGGCGACCCTGTCCCCGCCGGCGTGCTCGTCGTCGGTGACACCGGGTACGTCGAGAGCGCACAGGCGTGCGGGCTGCACCTGACCCCGGTGGAGAGCCGGGACCCCGAGCGGGCGACCACCCGCGGCGTCGGCGAGCTCGTCGCCGCCGCGGTCGACGCGGGCGCACGCCGGGTCGTGGTGGGTCTCGGCGGGTCGGGGACGAACGACGGGGGAGCGGGCCTGCTGGCCGCCCTCGGCGCGACCGCGACGCCCGAGGGTGCGCTCGAGCGCGGGCCTCAGGGGCTGAAGGACCTCGAGTCCGTCGACCTCGCCGCCGCCCGCGAGCGCGTGCGGGACGTGACCCTCGTCGCCGCCACCGACGTCGACAACCCGCTGCTCGGCCTGATCGGGGCCACGAACGTCTTCGGCCCGCAGAAGGGGGTCGCCGCCGAGCGCCTGCTGGTCGTGGACGCCTGGGTCGAGCGGCTGGCGGCGACCACGGACAAGAAGGTGTCGCTCGCTAAGGGCGCGGGCGCGGCCGGCGGCCTCGGCTTCGCGCTCATGCTGCTCGGCGCCACCCGAGAGCCCGGCATCGAGCTGATCGCCGAGGCCGTCGGGCTGGAGCAGAGGGTTGCCGCGTCCGACCTGGTCATCACCGGGGAGGGGGCCTTCGACTTCCAGTCCGGCTCCGGGAAGGTGCCCTACGGCGTGGCGGCAGTGGCGAACCGGGTGCTCGTGCCGTGCATCGCGCTGGCAGGCAAGGTGCTGGTCGGGTCCAGGGAGACACGGGCGCTCGGTATCGAGTCGGCCTACTCCGTCAGCGACCTGGTGGGGGAGGAGGCGTCCTTCGCCGACGCGGCCGGGAGCCTGGCCGCCCTCGCCGAGCGGACGGCCAGGACCTGGTCACACTGACCTGCTGTGGGCTTACCGGTCAGTCGACTGTTCCGACGAGGGTGCCCAGCTGGCCAGGACATTCGTCGTAACGGTCGGGAACCGAGAAGGTGACGTTGCCACCGCTGATTGTCAGAGTTGCCCCGCCGAACATCTCCACCAGGAGTCCGTCCGGCCTCGTCTCCGCCGGCAGCTGCAGGCCGCCCCACGCGGCGTGCAGCTGCCCGCGGGCAGACCCTCCGTCGGTGGTCGCGAGGAAGACAGTGGTGCTCAACACCGCGGTGCCGTCCTGCTTCACGGTCACGCTCCACCGGCCGTCGGCCAGCTCGTCCTCACACCGGTACGCAGACCCCGACTGAAGCACCGCTGTGCCGTGGGTCCACGTGCCGTGGTAGGTGGTCACGTTGTTCGCGTCGGCCGGTGGCTCGGCGGAGGCCGGTGCCAGCGGGGCGGCGACGGCCGCGAGGGTCGCCGTGAGGGCAAGGACAGACTTCGTGCAGGTGCGCATGGGATCCCCCCCAAGCTCATGGCGGGGCCCCCGATGGCAGACAGCCGGCCGGATGCCGCCGCCTGGTCTGTTCCCGAGGCTAGGGGACGCATGGGGCGGTCGGGCAGGGGAGAACGGCCCGGACCCGGTGGCTCGAACGTGCCGGGTGCGGGGCCCGGACGGTGCAGCTCCCGTCGTACCCAGGCGGCCCGAAGAGGCTGGTCCCGCCGGTCGTGGCATCGTGGCATTTTTCACGGGTGTAGCCGGGACTAACGTCCTGACAGGGGACTGCGGGGGTTGGGAATTCGCGGAGATGTGCGACCATTGAACCCTGCACAGAATCTTCTCTGAGCCCATGGGAGTCACACGATGACCGAGCAGGTCGAGACCACAGAGCGCCGCACCGACGGCATCAACATCAGCGACGCCGCTGCCGCGAAGGTCAGGAGCCTTCTCGAGCAGGAGGGCCGTGACGACCTCCAGCTGCGCATCGCGGTGCAGCCCGGTGGCTGTTCCGGTCTGCGCTACCAGCTCTTCTTCGACGAGCGGAACCTCGACGGCGACGTCGTCACCGACTTCAACGGCGTGGCCGTGGTCGTCGACCGGATGAGCTCCCCGTACCTCAACGGAGCCGTGATCGACTTCGTCGACACGATCGAGAAGCAGGGCTTCACGATCGACAACCCGAACGCCACGGGTTCCTGCGCCTGCGGCGACTCCTTCCACTGATCCACGGCGAGGGCGCACCTGCCCTCGAGCCGGCGGTCTGAG
>DASTPU010000213.1:0-4237 GCA_035762105.1 Nocardioidaceae bacterium
TCGCCGTGATGGTCGTGGCCTCCGTCGGGTTGTACCGGCTGTTCAAGAGGTCCGGCTGGCTGTAGTCGTCCCGCCGCCGACTGCCCGCCAGATCCCGGGTCAGGCGGCGAGGACCCCCGCACCGACCATCGTGAGGGTGAACGCACCCAGCGTGATCCGGTAGATCACGAACGGCAGGTAGGAGCGGGTGCTGACGTACCGCAGCAGCCAGGCGATCGCGGCGTAGCCGACCACGAAGGACACCAGCGTCGCGAACGCCGTGGGCCAGGGACCGTAGACGTTCTCCCCGTGCGGGATCTCGGGGAGCTCGAACAGGCCGGCGCCGACGACGGCCGGGATCGCTAGCAGGAACGCGAACCGTGTGGCCGCCTCACGCTCGTAGCCGAGGAACCGCCCCATGCTGATCGTCGCCCCGGAGCGGGAGACGCCCGGGATCAGCGCCATCGCCTGGGCGAGACCGAGGAAGACCGCGTGCTTCACGTTCATCTGCTTGATCGCGCGATCGTTCTTCCCCACCCGGTCGGCGATGCCGAGGACGATGCCCAGCACGATGAGCGTCGTCCCGATGATCCAGAGGTTGCGGAAGTCCTCCTCGATGATGTCCTTCAGGGTCACCCCGAGGATCACGATCGGCATCGAGCCGAGGATGATGAACCAGCCCATGCGAGCGTCGAGCTTGCCGCGCCAGGAGGCGTCGTACAGCGAACGGACCCAGGCGGAGGCGATCCGCCAGATGTCCTTGCGGAAGTAGATGAGCACGGCCGCCTCGGTGCCGATCTGGACGACCGCGGTGAACGCCGCACCCGGGTCCCCCCACCCGAACAGCTCGGGGAAGATCCTCAGGTGGGCACTGCTCGAGATCGGCAGGAACTCGGTCAGTCCTTGGAGGACGCCGAGCACGGCGGCCCTGAAGAAGTCGAGCAAGGAGTCACTCCTGGTCAGGCGGGCGGACAGCGCCGCTCAGCCTACGCAAGGGCGTGCTCGGCGAGGCGCGCGCCTCGTGCACGGCACGCCTCGATAGCGTGTCCCCCATGCAGCAGAGGTTCCTGGGCCGTACCGGTCTGCGCGTCTCCCGGCTCGGTCTCGGCACCCTCACCTGGGGGCGCGACACCGACGAGCACGAGGCTCGCGACCAGCTCATCGCGTTCACCACCGCGGGCGGCACCCTGGTCGACACCGCCGCCGGGTACGGCGACGGCGCGTCCGAGGAGCTGATCGGCTCCTTCATCGGCGACATCGTGGACCGCGACGACATCGTGCTCGCCACCAAGGCGGGCATCGGCCGCGCGAGGGGCTCGCGGGAGACCAACGTGTCACGCGGCCACCTGCTCTCCACGCTCGACGCCTCGTTGAAGCGGCTGCGCGTCGACCACCTCGACCTCTGGCAGGTGCACGCCTGGGTCGACGACATCCCGCTCGAGGAGACCCTCTCGGCGCTCGACTACGCCGTCACGACGGGCCGTGCGGCGTACGTCGGCGTCTCGAACTACTCCGGCTGGCAGAGCGCGAAGGCGGCGACCTGGCAGGCTGCTCTTCCCGGCCGGGCCAGGCTCGCGTCGAACCAGGTCGAGTACTCGTTGCTGAACCGCACCGCCGAGGCCGAGGCGATCCCGGCCGCCGAGGACCTCGGCCTGGGGATCCTCCCCTGGTCACCGCTCGGTCGGGGCGTGCTCACCGGGAAGTACCGCTCCGGGACGCCGGCGGACTCCCGTGCCGCCTCCCCTCACTTCTCCAACTTCGTCGGCGCCTACCTCACCGAGAGGCACTCACGGATCGTGGAGGCGGTCGCCCGTGCCGCGGACGGCCTCAGCTGGTCGCCCGTGGAGGTCGCGCTGAGCTGGGTCCGCGACCGGCCAGGTGTCACGGCCCCGATCGTGGGCGCCCGTACCGCCGCACAGCTGCGTGGCGCGCTGACCGCCGAGGAGTGCGTGCTCCCCGCCGAGATCGTCGCCGCTCTCGAGGACGTCTCCAACCCGGTGACCTGAGCGGGTTCTACCCGGCTCACCACCGGGACCGTGGCACCATGACTGCATGTCCCGTGCCTCCATCGACACGACGCCCCGGCGCCGCGCGCTGAACCCCGGGGTGGAGTACGAGTTCGACCGGTTCACGATCTCTCGCGACTTCTCCCGCAACGCCGTGACGCGCATGCTCACCGATCGCGCCGAGCACGGCGGCTGGGAGCTCGACCGCGTCCGCATCTCCCCCGACGGCACGCGTCGCGTCGTGCTGCGCCGCAAGATCATCCGTCAGCAGCGCATCCCCTACCTCATGTTCTGACCCGCGCCTTCTCGCCGACCCGTCACCTTCGGGGCCGTTCTCGCGGCGTGTCGCCGCGCACATGACGGGTCGCCGTGCGCCCCGGCTCAGGCGCGGTCGAGGAACCGGTCGAAGACACGCGATCCGAACTCCAACGCGTCCACCGGCACCCGCTCGTCGACGCCGTGGAAGAGCGCCGTGAAGTCGAGGTCGGCCGGCAGCTGCAGGGGGGCGAAGCCGAAGGACCGGATGCCCAGCTTCTTCCAGTGCTTGGCGTCGGTGCCGCCGGACATGAGGTACGGCGCCACCTTCGCGTCAGGGTCCTCGTCGAGGATGGAAGCCGTGATCGCGTCGACGAGATCCCCGTCGAAGGTGGTCTCCAGCGCGTGCTGCTTGCTCACCCAGTCGATGCTGATGTTCTCCCCCACCAGCTCCGTGAGCGTGTCGAAGAACTCGTCCTCGAAGCCGGGGAGGAACCGGCCGTCGACGTGCGCGGTCGCCTCGCCGGGCACGACGTTGACCTTGTAGCCGGCCGACAGCATCGTCGGGTTCGTCGAGTGCCGGATGACCGCGCCGAGCATGCGGGCGGCGGAGCCGAACTCCTCCACCAGCACCTCGGCGTTCTCGGGCGTGGCCTCGACGCCGGCGATCTCCCCCACCGCGGAGAGCAGCACCTGCATCGAGGGCGTGAGGCGCACCGGCCATTCGTGGCGTCCGATCCGGGCGACCGCCGCGGCGAGCTCGGTCACCGCGTTGTCCGGGTGACGCATGGAGCCGTGCCCGGCGTTGCCCTTCGCGGTGAGCCGCATCCAGGCCATGCCCTTCTCGGCGGCCTCGATCAGGTAGAGCCGCTGCCCGCGGATCGTGGTGCTGAAGCCCCCGACCTCGCCGATGGCCTCCGTGCAGTCGGCAAGGAGGTCCTTGTGCTGGTTGACGAGGTACTCCGCCCCCTTGTGCCCGCCGGCCTCCTCGTCCGCGGTGAAGCAGAGCACCATCGGCCGCTCCGGCACGGCGCCGGCGCGCTGCCGAGCGCGTACGACGGACAGGAGCATGGCGTCGAAGTCCTTCATGTCCACGGCACCACGGCCCCAGACGTACCCGTCCTGCACCTCACCGGAGAACGGGTGCACCTGCCAGTCGTCGGCGTCTGCCGGTACGACGTCCAGGTGGCCGTGCAGCAGCAGCGGGTCCCCGGTCGTGCCTCCCCAGCGGGCGACCACGGACGCGCGCCCGGGCTCGGACTCGTGGATCTCGGGTTCGATGCCGACCTCGGACAGCAACGCGGCGACGTGCTCGGCTGCCTTGCGCTCCCCCGGCCCGGACCCGTCTCCGAAGTTCGTGGTGTCGATCCGGATCAGGTCACGGCAGATGTCGACGACCTCCGCCGCGGGGTCATAGCCCGGTGCGGACGAGCGGCTCTCAGGCGTTGCTGTCATGAGACCATCCTTACAGGCCGCGGTGGCCCTGGGTCGATGCGTGTTCCGGCTCAGTTCTTTGCTACAGTTACCGCCGCGCTCGCAACGAAACATGTTGCGGGGGCGACACCTTTGTCCGGGTGGCGGAATAGGTAGACGCGCTAGCTTGAGGTGCTAGTGCCCTTTATCGGGCGTGGGGGTTCAAGTCCCCCCTCGGACACAAAGACACCCCAGGGTTGACCTGGGGTTTTGTCTTGGTGAGGTGGCAAAATGTCGCCCTGTGGTGCACCAGTGGTGCACATCTCGCCTCATCGGGAGCTGGTCGTCGGCCGGCCTTCCAGCGGCGCCTGCGCCGGACGGCGAGCGCGCCAGGCGATTACGGGGTGCGCAGACCCCGCTGATAGGCCTCACCCTGCGTCCTACCGCCCAGTAGGACGCACCGATCTGAACCGCGCTTCGGCGGTGATCCGGTGCGCCATCTGATGAGGACCAAGCGCAACACTTTGTTCGAGTCCGGCCCACCGCGAGCGAGGACCAGGGACGGTCCTCCCGCAGGGAGCGGA
>DASTPU010000214.1:0-13319 GCA_035762105.1 Nocardioidaceae bacterium
CCGGTGGCAGAGTTGAGGGCGTGGACAACTCGACGACGAACACCGACACCGACCTCGACGCGCTCGTGGGGGCGTGGCTCGACTGGAGCCAGGCCAGCGACCTGCTCGGAGTGAGCGTGAGCAAGGTCCGCCAGTACATCAAGGAGCACCAGCTCGCGGCGGTCGTCCCGTCGCCCGGCTCCGGCCAGAAGATCCCGGCCGCCCTGATCATGGACGGTGAGATCGTCAAGGGCGTGCCGGGCGTGCTGACCGTGCTCCACGACGGCGGGTACGAGGACCGCGAGGCGCTCACCTGGCTGTTCACCGCCGACGACACGATCCCCGGCCGGCCGATCGACGCGCTGCGCGAGAACCGCGGTGCGGAGGTCAAGCGCCGCGCCCAGGCGATGGCCTTCTGAGTTTGCGCAGACCGCGTCCGGTATGGGCCTTTGGACCCCTGCCGCTCGGCGCTCGGTCTGGTTAGAGTCGGGACGTGCAGGACCGGCGGGCGAACCACGGTCGCCGGTGATCCAAGTCGCCGAGAGGATCAAAGATGAGCGGTCTCGCAGCACTCCTGGCCGGACACACCCAGCCCGACGTGTACTCGTGGCACAACGCGGCCAACGTCCCCGACGTCGAGCATGCGGTGGAGAAAGCGGGATGGCGCTTCGTCTACCTCGACGGCTGGATGGTCGAGGACAGGGAGACCTTCCTCAAGGCTCTCGGGTCGTCGCTGGAGATCCCGGGGTACGACGGGCAGGGCTTCGACGGGCTGTCGGAGAAGCTGCACGACGTCGACGCGCACGGTCAGCGCGGCATCGTGTTCCTCTGGGACGGATGGAGCCCCCTGGCCCGGGCGGACGAGGATGCCTTCCGGCAGGCGCTGAGCGTCCTGGGCGGTCGGGCACACGAGGAGGGGTGCGACAAGTGCGCGGTGCTGCTCCGTGGCGAAGGCCCGGAGATCGACGTGCCGGAGCTCCCTGACGGGCCTCACTGAGGCCCGTTCGTCGTTCTCAGACGACGCGGTTCGTCGTCTCAGACGACGCGCTGGGTGGCCGCGGCTGCCAGCTCGCGGAGAACTGCCTTGGCAGACGCGGTCACCGGCGCGGCGGCGAGGGCGTCCAGACAGCGTGAGGTCAGCTCGTCGATCAGCGCCTCCACGCGGGCGTGCGCGCCGGAGTCCTCGATGATCCGCCGGAGTACGTCGACCTCCGCGGCGTCGAGGGAGGTGCCGAGCCGCTCGTCGAGGTGACGCGCCTGCGCGGCCGGTGCGTGCTCGAGGGCGAGGGCGACCAGCACGGTGCGCTTGCCCTCGACGAGGTCGTCGCCCGCCGGCTTCCCGGTGAGCCCGGGGTCGCCGAAGACCCCGAGCAGGTCGTCGCGGAGCTGGAACGCCTCGCCGAGCGGCAGTCCGAACTCGCTGAGCGAGCCGAGCACCTCGGCGGACCCGCCGGCGAGGGCGGCGCCGATGTGGAGCGGCCGCTCGACGGAGTACTTCGCGGACTTGTAGCGCAGCACGGTCATCGCCGCCGCGACATCGGAGGCCCGGCGGGCCTGCACCGACACGTCGAGGAACTGGCCGGCGATCACCTCGCTGCGGGTGGTGTCGAAGTAGCCGAGCGCGTCGAGCACCCGCGCCTCCTCGAAGCCGCAGCTGCGCAGCATCTCGTCGGCCCACGACAGCAGCAGGTCACCCAGCAGGATCGCCGCGGCGGCACCGTACTGCTCCGGGTCGCCGCCCCAGCCGGCGTCGCGGTGCTGCCGCTCGAAGGCACGGTGGGTGGCGGGCCGTCCCCGGCGCGTGTCGGAGGCGTCCATGTAGTCGTCGTGGACCAGCGCGCTGGCGTGGAGCAGCTCGAGGGCGGCGGCGGCACGCACGAGCCGCTGCTCGTCGTACCCCTCATCCTGGACGGCCCGGAAACCCCAGTAGCAGAACGAGGCGCGGAACCGCTTCCCGCCGGAGACCGCCTCCCGGGCAGCCGCCACCAGCCGGTCGGCGTCGGAGCCGAGGTCGGCGAGGCGGGCGGCCTGGACGTCGACGAACCCGTCGAGCGTGCGCTGGACGGCGGTCCGAAACGGGCCCGAGTCCCATGCCGGAGCAGGCGTCTGGTGCGGGGAGGTCACGCCCGCGAGCCTACTTTGGACACCTCCGGACGGGTCCGGGGCACCCACCTATCCTTGAGGCATGGCTCTTGGACTTCCCTCGCGCATGCCCGGCGGCGCCCGGACCGTCCGGGACCTCATCGACGCGGGCGAGAAGTCGTTCTCCTTCGAGTTCTTCCCGCCCAAGGACGAGGCGGGCGAGCGCCAGCTGTGGAAGGCGCTGCGCGAGCTCGAGTCGCTGCACCCGACGTTCGTGTCGGTGACGTACGGCGCCGGCGGGTCGACCCGGGACCGCACCGTGCGGGTGACCCACCAGATCGCCACCGACACCTCGATGACCCCGCTGGCGCACCTGACCTGCGTGGGGCACTCACGCGACGAGCTGCGCAACGTGATCGGGTCCTACGCCGACGCCGGCATCCGCAACATCCTGGCGCTGCGGGGCGACCCGGCCGAGGGACCGACCGCGCCGTACGTCATGCACCCCGAGGGGCTCCGGTACGCCACCGAGCTCGTCGAGATGGTGAAGTCGCTCGGCGACTTCTGTGTCGGGGTCGCGGCCTTCCCCGAGGGGCACCCGTCGGCGGAGTCCCTCGACGCGGACGCGCGGGTGCTGGCCGCCAAGGCGAAGGCCGGTGCGGAGTTCGCGATCACGCAGCTGTTCTTCCGCGCCGACGACTACTTCCGGCTCGTGGACCGGGTGAACGCGCTCGGCGTCGACATCCCGATCATCCCCGGCATCATGCCGATCACGAACCTCGCGCAGATCCGGCGGATGACCGAGCTCTCCGGTGCCGCGCTGCCCGACGAGGTGGTGGAGCGGGTGGCCCGGTACGGCGACGACGCGGTGGCCGTGCGCAGCGAGGGGATCGCGATCGCGACCGAGCTGTGCGACACCCTGCTCGCCGGGGGCGCGCCGGGCCTGCACTTCTACACGCTGAACCGGTCCAAGGCGACCCGCGAGATCTACGCGAACCTGCGCACCCCGGTCGCCTGATTACCAGGGCACCTTGGAAAATGGACTCTTCCCATGGGTTGCATGCCATGGGAAGAGGAAGTTTTCCTACATCCCCTGGTAATCGTCAGGCCTTGCCGACCGCCTGGGCGACCAGCGCGGCGCCGAGCCCGACGAACGGGACGCCCGCTCCCGGCGCGGCGTGGGCGCCGGCGCAGTAGACGTTCGGCCACGGCGTGGTCGTCCCGGCCCGCCGCTCGACGGTGACCCGGCCCTGCCAGAGCACGCCGTACGGCGACCCGCCGAAGTGCTCGACCAGCTCCCTCGGCGACCGGTCCACGCGCACCTCGACGTTCTCCCGTACGTCGATCCCGCGGCGGGCCAGGGCGGTGACGACGTCCTCGGCGAGCCTGCCGCGACCGAGCAGGGTCCACGCGCTGCCGCCCTCGGGCGCCGACCCGTTCGTGCGTACGACGATCAGCGGGTCGCCGTGGAGCACGACCTCGTGCGGCAACGACGGCACGTCGCCCCCCAGCCCCAGGTGGCACACCACCGGAGGGATCGCCGGCATGGTCCGGCGCACCAGCGGCTCGAGCGACGGGAGCCGTCGCGGGTCGACCGCGCACACCACCACGTCCGCGTCGACCACGCCCGCGTCCGTCGAGACGCCGACCGCCCGGCCCTCCCGGAGCACGACGTCGTCGACCGTCGTACCGAGACGCACGTCGACCCGGCGCTCGGCCAGCCGCTTCGTCAGCGCGGCACCGAAGGCGCCCATCCCCTCGGGTGCGGTCCACACCCCGAAGTTCTGCTCGACGTAGGCCATCATCCCCATCCACGCCGGCACGTTGCGCGGGTCGTGGCCCTCCATCACCGCGGCGTGGAGCGCGAGCGCGCGGAGCCGGTCGTCCTTGAACGCCTTGGACACCGCCTTGTGCAGGGTGGTCCGTGACGCGAGCAGCGCCCGGGTCTCGCGGCCGGCGTGCTCGGGCGACCACGGGCGTTCGAGGTAGTGGCGGCGCAGCAGGTCCCAGGTGTCGGCGAAGCCGTGGGTGTAGTCGAGCCACCTGTCGCCGAGACCGGGCCCGAGGGCGGACTCGATCGCGTCGTGCTGGCGCTGCCGGCTGCCGGCCGGGAGCGGCAGCACCGAGCCGTCCTCGAACCGGTGCTCGCGGACCGGGTCCAGCGGCACCAGCTCGAGCTCGCGCTCCAGCGGCCGGCCGGACTTGCGGAACAGGTCGCGCAGCACCGCCGGCAGCGCCGTCGACACCGGGCCGGCGTCCCAGCGGTAGCCGTCCTGCTCGACGTACCCGAGCGCGCCGCCGACGCGGTCGAGACGCTCGACGAGGGTGACCGTGTGCCCCTGCTTCGCGAGCCGGGCGGCGCTCGCCGAGCCCCCGAGGCCACCGCCCACGACCACCACTCTCGCCATGGGGCCAGAGCCTACTGAGCGACCGGGCCGGGGCCCGGGCGCCGTCCGGGCTCCGCGGCCCGTGGATACGCTGGGCACGTGGCAGCGACAAGCACCGCACGGCGGACCCGGCCACGGCGGCGGCGCGGTCCCGGCTGGGTGCCGAACCAGCACGGCGCCTGGGGGATGCTGGCCAGCCCGCTGGTGGTGGGCATCGCCGCGTCCTCGCCCCGATGGGTGCACCTGCCGTTGGTGGTGCTGTGGTTCGTCGGCTACTTCGCGTTCTTCGCGGCCGGCCTGTGGCTGAAGTCCGGCCGCCGTGACAGGTTCCTCCCGCCGGTGCGGGCCTACGGCCTGGCCACGCTTCCCTTGGGCGCCGTGGTCCTGCTGCTGCGCCCCGACCTGGTGGTGTGGGCGGCGGTGTTCGCGCCGCTGCTGCTCGCCGGGCTCTGGTTCGCCGCGCAACGCAAGGACCGGTCCCTCGCCAGCGGGATCGTCACGATCGTCGCGGCCTGCCTGATGACCGTCGTCGCGTTCGACGCCGGCGACGGCACCGACTGGTCCCGGGCGTGGACGCTCACGGCCGTGCTCGCGGCGTACTTCGTCGGCACGCTCTTCTACGTCAAGACGATGATCCGCGAGCGCGACAGCCGGCCGCACTACCGGCTCTCGGTCGGCTACCACGCAGCCGTGGCGGTCGCGATGACCGTGGTGTCGTGGTGGCTCGCGGGGCTGTTCGCGCTGCTCACCGTGCGTGCCGCGGTGCTACCCGGGCGCGGGCTCAGTCCCAAGCAGGTCGGCGTCGGCGAGATCGTCGCGAACGTCACCGTCGTGGTGCTGGCGCTGCTGGTCCTCTGACCGCGGTACGACGGAGGGCGGGTCGTGTCGAAGGTCGGGAGCGGCCTCGACCGGGCCGATGCCGGCGCCGAGCTCCTCGTCGAGGAGCCGCAGCAGCGCGGCGTTCAGCGGACCGACCCGTTCGCGGGGCCCGAGCAGCCCGTCGGCATCGACCTTGGCGAAGGTGCCCGACGGCGTCGGCGCCACGAGCACCTCGAGCTCGCCCATGTCGTCGGGGCGGAGGCGGCGGCCGTCCCAGGTCGCGGGGATCGTGGTCCGGTCCTCGACCAGCCTGCTCTGCACGATCGCCTTGGGCTGGGCGGTCCGGGCGAGGTCCAGCGCGGGCAGCGCCCAGGCCTCCAGCTCGGCCACGGTCACGCCGGGGTCCCGCCCTGCGGCGAGGTTGAGCTGCAGGAGCTGGAACAGCCCGGCGTCGAGGACGTGGCCGAGCGTGACCAGCCCGCCGGAGTACCTCGGGTTCAGCTCGGTCGGGCGGAAGCCGTCGGCGGTCATCACTCCGTCGATCCCGAACCCGCCGCGGTAGCCGACCCGGTCCCGGAGGTGCTCCCCGGTGCGACGCACCAGCTCCCTCATCTGGGCGCGGTCGGCGCGCGGCGGGTCCCAGGTCGTGCCCTGGCCGCCGTACAGGAACCGCCGATGGGAGTCCCGCATGATCGCCAGCTCCAGGGGACGGAGGGCGGCGGTGCCGTCGGGGAGGACGATCCCGTGGATGCTGCAGGGGACGCCGTCGAGGAACGGCATGACGCGGACCCGGTCGCAGTGCGGCCGGAAGAACTCCACGGCCGCGGTGAGGTCGTCGGGGGTGGCCACCCAGCGGGTGAACTCGCCGCCGCCGTTCATGCCCTCGCGGGCGTCGGCGACCCACACCACGCCGGGTCCCTCGTCGAGGCGGCGCGAGGCGTCCACGAGGTCGGCCAGCGAGCTCACGTCCACGATCCGCCGCCTGCTCCGCGGGTAGCCGACGGCGTCCCAGATCTCGTCGACGACGATCTTGTCCTCCAGCGCAGCCCACGCCCGCTCACGGCCGCCGACCACGGGGCGCCCGTCGACGGGGTCCGTGCTCGCGAACGGCCCCACCATCCGCAGGGCCTCACGAGCCGGGTCGTACCGGTCGAGCGCCTCGAGCACCTCCGGCGACGCCGAGCGCAGCAGGCGCTCCTGGTCGCGGACCTCGTCCGACAACGTCTCGTAGCGGGGAGTCTCCACCTGCAGCAGGAAGGCGTCGCCCTCGTCCGGGACCGGGCCCGCGCCCCGCGAGGTGTAGAGGAGCAGCGGCTTCTCCGCGCCGGCGCGCGCGAGGAGCTCGACGAGCTCGGTCAGCGCCGCGAGCGGCGCCAGGCCGCAGATGACCTTGCGTCCGGCGACGAGCCCTGCCAGGTGCTCGAGCCAGCGGCTTCTGTCCCTTGGGTCGGAAAGGTCCATGCCCCAGGCTAGGAACGGGCCACCGGTGACCGCGAGCGGTTTTCCCGACGCTCCCTCCGGGTCCGCAGTCCGCGGCGGACCCGGCGCAGGACCAGGAAGACCAGCACGCCTCCGACGAGAAGCAGGGTCGCGGAGATCCCCAGTGCCCACCACGGGTGGTACACCGCGAGCAGCACCACGCCGGCCACGGTGAGGTCCTCGCCGACGCTGGCGGCGACGTTGGTGACCGGCTCCGGCGAGGTGTTGACCGCTACGCGCAGGCCGGCCTTCACCGCGTGCGAGGCGAGCGCCGTGCCACCGCCGACGGCGGCCAGGACCGCCTGCTCGAGCGTGGTCGCGTCGCCGGAGACCAGCAGCGCGATCACCACGCCGGCGGTGGGGCGGATCGCGGTGGAGACCGCGTCCCAGGTGGAGTCGATGTAGGGGATCTTGTCCGCGACGAACTCCATCGCGAACAGGAAGCCGGCGACGACGAGCACGTCGGTCCGGGTGAGCGCGTCGGGCACGTCTCCCACCTCGGTGAGCCGGCCCATCAGGCCGAGCATCAGCACGACCAGGTAGGCGTTCACGCCGCTGGCCCACCCGGTCGAGAACACCAGCGGCATCAGCTCCACGTCAGCAAGCGTAGAGCGCTCGCCGGCTCCGCTGCCTGATCGCGCGCCCCGGTGCCACGCGAGCCCAGCCTCAGCGGCCCGGCTCCGCGGCTGCCTCCGCGGCCTCGCGCAAGGACTCCGGGTCGCGTCCGAGCACGGTGGTGCCGTCGTCGGCGGTGAGGATCGGGCGCTGGATGAGGATCGGGTGCTCGACCATCGCGGCCACCCAGCGGTCCCGGTTATCGGGGTCGCGCGGGAGGTCGCCGAGTCCGATCTCCTCGGCGACCTTCTCACCGGTGCGTGCGACGTCCCACGGCTCGAGTCCGAGCCGGTGCAGCACCGCGGTCAGCTCGTCGGCGGTCGGCGGTTCGTCGAGGTAGCGACGGACCGTGTAGTCGATGCCCGCCTCGTCGAGGTACGCGGTCGCGGCGCGGCACTTCGAGCATGACGGGTTGACCCAGATCTCCATGTCACCCCACGTCCAGCTGCTCGGCGCCGGTGAGGTGCACGAGCTCGTCGTACGACGTGCTGAAGACGGCCGAGGGATGACCGGCCGCGGCCCAGACCTCGTCGTACTTCCGCAGCCAGGGGTCGATGTAGGTGGGTACAGGGGCCGGGTGCGCGATGGGGGAGACGCCGCCGATCACCTGGCCGGTGTGCTCGCGGACGAACTCGGGCTCGGCCCGGCGCAGCTTCGTGACGCCGAGCTCGGCGGACACCTTGGCGGTGTCCACCCGGTGCGCCCCCGAGGTCAGGATCAGCACGGGGGAGCCGTCGGCGTCGAAGAGCAGGCTGTTCGCGATCGCGCCGACCTCGCAGCCGAGCGCCTCCGCCGCGAGGGCGGCCGTGTGGACGGAGTCGGGGAGGACGACGATCCGTCCGGTGCCGCCGCGCCGGCCCAGCTCCTCGCGGAACCGCCCGATCGAGGGGTGCTCGCTGCTCACGGGCGGCCTCCTCGCTGGAGGCTCACGATCATCAGCGCCACCCCGAAGCCGGCGACCAGCGGGCCGATGATCGCCCAGGCGGCGACGTCGGTCATCGGGCTGCCGCCCAGGTAGCCGAGGCCCTGCAGGGTCCAGATCAGGCCGACGACGAGCATGAGGCCGCCGATGACCAGGGGGACTGCTTTCTTCATGGGGCGAGTATGCCGGGCGCCGGGTCACCCCGACGCCCGGCACCGGCCGGTGGGCTCAGTCGGTGCGGCGCATCGCGCGGGTGCCGACCACGAGCCCGAGGCCTGCCATGACCAACGCCGCCGCGACTCCGCCGGCGAGGACGTCGGCCGAGAAGTCACCGTTGAACAGCGCCCGTTCGGCGTCGACCACGTAGGTCAGCGGGTTCGCCTTGGACAGCGCCTGCAGCCAGCCCGGGCCGTTGTCGACCGGCAGCAGCATCCCGGCGAGCAGCAGCAGCGGGAACAGCAGCGTCTGCTGCACCACCCAGAACATCCAGTCGTTGTTCCTGCAAGCGAGCGCCAGGGAGTACGACAGGGCGCCGAGGCCGACGCAGAACACCGCCAGGATCGCCAGTCCCAGCACTGCTCCGGCGGCGTCGGGACGGAAGCCGAACGGCACCGTCGCGAGCACGATCACCAGCGCCTGTACGACGGTCGGCACGATCTCCTTCAGCGCCCGGCCGACCATGAGTGAGGACCGCGACAGGGGAGTGACGAGCAGCCGCTCATGGGAGCCGGACTGCATCTCGCCCTGGAGGTTCGCGCCGGTGGTCGACGTACCGAACAGGCAGAGCATCACGACCACGCCGGGGACGAACCACTGCAGCGAGCTGCTCGTGCCGAGACCGGTGACGCCGGACAGCAGCGGGGCGAACAATGCGAGGAAGAACAGCGGCTGGATCAGCCCGAACAGGACCGAGAACGGGTCGCGGAGGACCGGCCGGAGCTCCCGCCCGAAGACGAGGGCGGTGTCGTGGACGATGGTCGTGCTCATGCGCAGGCCTCCTCGGTCGCGAGGTCGGTGTCGGTGGTCCGGACGTCGTGCGCGGCCCGGCCCTCGCGCAGGCTGCGGCCGGTCAGGTTGAGGAACACGTCGTCGAGGGTGGGCCGGGTGAGCTCGGCGGACACGACCGCGGTGCCGTGCGCGTCGAGGTCACGCAGCAGTGCGGGCAGAAGCCGGTCGCCGTCGCGGACCCGGAGCTCGAGCGTCCTGCCGTCCTGGGCCACCGACTCGGCGACGGCCCGGGCGCGACCGCTCGCCCTGGCCGCCTCGACCGGCGTCGCGAAGGCGAGCGTGACCCTGTCACCGGCGAGGGTCGCCTTGAGCCGGGCCGGTGTGTCGTCGGCGACGACCCGGCCGTGGTCCACGACCACCACCCGCTCGGCGAGCGCGTCGGCCTCGTCGAGGTAGTGGGTGGTGAGCACGACCGTCGTCTCGTGGCGGTTGCGGAGTGCGACGATGTGCGCCTGCAGGTTGGCGCGGTTCTGCGGGTCGAGGCCGGTCGACGGCTCGTCGAGGAACAGCAGGTCCGGCTCGTGGATCAGCCCCATCGCGATGTCGAGGCGCCGGCGCTGGCCGCCGGACAGCGACATCACCTTGCGGTCGGCGACCTCGGTGAGGTCCAGCGACCCGACCAGCTCGTCGGCCCGCGACCTGGCGGCGGCCTTGGGCATCCCGTAGGCACGGCCCTGGGCCACGAGCTCGTCGCGTCCCCGTTGGCTGTGGCCCGCGCCGTTGCCCTGGCCGATGTAGCCGATCCTCCGGCGTACCTGCGCCTGGTGGGCGGTGACGTCGTACCCGGCCACCCGGGCGACGCCCGCAGTGGGTGGGAGCAGGGTGGTGAGCATCCGCAGCGTGGTGGACTTGCCGGCGCCGTTCGGGCCGAGCAGGGCCACCATCTCGCCGGGTCGGACGGTCAGGTCGATGCCGCGGACGGCCTCGACCGTGGAGCTGCCGGCGGTGAAGTGCTTCGTCAGACCCTCGGTCTGGATCATCGTGGTTTCCATGCCGAGGACGCTAGGAGCCATTGCGGCCAGTTCCTGTCCTCAAGTCGATCTAGGCTGAGCACATGGCTGACTCGAGGTCCCGGATGCTCCGGCTGCTCTCCCTGCTGCAGACGCACCGCTACTGGACGGGTCCGGAGCTCGCCGAGCGGCTCGAGGTGAGCCCGCGGACCCTGCGGCGCGACGTCGACCGGCTCCGCGACCTCGGCTACCCGGTGAGCGCGAACCGCGGCGTCGCCGGCGGCTACCAGCTCCAGGCCGGAGCCGCCCTCCCGCCGCTGCTGCTCGAGGACGACGAGGCGGTGGCGATCGCGGTGAGCCTGAGCGCCGCCGCCGGCGGGATCGTCTCCGGTGTCGAGGAGACCTCGGTGCAGGCGCTCGGCAAGATCGTCCAGGTCATGCCGCCGAAGCTGCGGCGCCGGGTCAAGGCGCTGCAGGAGTACACCGTGCCGGCCGTGCTCCCCGGCCCCACCGTCGACGCGACGATGCTGGCGACGCTCGCCCAGGCATGCCGCGACGACGAGCGGCTGCAGTTCCGCTACACCGCCCGGGGCGGAGAACCGGAGCTGCGGCTCGTGGAGCCGCACCGGCTCGTCACCCTGGGGCGGCGCTGGTACCTCGTCGCCTACGACCTCCGGCGCCACGACTGGAGGACCTTCCGGATCGACCGGCTCTCCGACCCCCACGTCACGGGCGTGCGCTTCCGGCCGCGAGAGCTCCCGGCCGCGGACGCCGCCGCGTTCGTCCGGCAGGGCATCGAGTCCGCCCGCACGCACATCGAGGTCGAGGTCCGGGTCGAGGCACCGGCCGGCGAGGTGGCGAAGGTCGCGGCGCGCTGGGCGGAGGTGACGCCGGTCGGCGCGGAGTCCTGCCGGATCCGGATGGACGTCGACACCCTCGACTGGCCGATCCTGCTGCTCGGCGCGATCGACGCGGAGTTCGAGGTGCTCGCGCCGCCGGAGCTCGCGGAGCGGGTGCGCCGGGTGGGGGAGCGGTTCAGCCGCGCCCAGGAAGCAGCGGCGCCGGGGCGGCGGGCCGGCCGAGGAACGACGGGACGCCGGACCTGACGGTCACGCCGAGGAGCCCCCGGCCGAGGGCGTCCGCCGAGCGAGCTGCTCGAGCAGGCCGAGGACCGCGCTCGCCACGGCCTCGGGGTCGTGGAGCATGTGCAGGTGGCCGCCGTCGAGCACCGCGACGGGCCAGTCCAGACTGCGCGCCTCGGTGACCTCACGCTCGTAGGTGTCGCCGAAGGAGAGGTACGCCGACGGGCGCGTCGCCCATCCGGCGGGCACCCCGACCCGGGACCGGAAGTACGCCAACGGCAGCCGTGGCTGCGCCTCCTCGACCCGCCGCCGCCAGGTCGTGCTGGGGAAGAGGCGGTCGACCTCGGCGTCGTCCCACCACGCCGTCCACGGCGGCAGCCACCCGTCGTCGCCGGCGAGGCCGGTCAGGTGGGCGAGGAGCCCTGCCGGGGCCAGCGGCGTGGTGGGGGTCGACGAGGGCAGGGCCGCGTCGACGTACACGGTGGCGATGCGGCGCTCGGGTGCGGTGAGGACCTGCCCGGCGAGGGCGGGTGCGTAGAGCCCGGCGTTGCTGTGCGGCACGAGCACCACGTCGCCGTCGGGCGGGACGGCGGCCCGGAGCCGGGCGAGGACGTCGTCCGGCCCGCTCGGCCGCACCGGCACGTCCGCGACCACGACGCGGTGGCCACGCGCGCGGAGGACGTCGCGGACCGGCTCCCACGCCGCGGGGCCCAGGAGCGGGCTCGGAAGCAGGGTGAAGGTCGTGGCCACGGGCCCATCCCAGCACGTCTTCCGCTCGTGGAGCAGGGTCTGCCGGGAGATCTGTGGAAGCGGTTGACGTCCTGTCGGAGGGCAGGTGTACCTTGGAGTTGTTCGAACAGATGTTCGAACACCCCGCCGGTGGGGGCGACCTCGACCCCCGTCCCCACCGGCGTCCATCCCGGGCTTCCGGATGGCTGAAGGACAGGGGTCGAGAGGGGTCGAGGGGTCGAGTCAGCAAGGTCGATGACTCTAGCCGGAGGGGAAAGACAGATGCGGCGGTACGACGATCCCGTGGATGTGCGCAAGGGGATGGTGGACGGGTCCGAGGGGCCCGAGCAGTTCTTGTGGCGAGGCCGACTGTGGAAGGTGCACAGCGTGCTCGCGCACTGGGTCGAGACCGGGGCGTGGTGGGACTCCGCCGGAGCCCACGCGGTGCTCGGCACCGAGGCGGCAGCGGCAGGCGCCGATCGCGGCGCAGACCACGAGCTGGGCGGTGGCCGCGCGCTGACCGTGCTCCCGACGCTTCCCGACATGGTGGCCGAGCGGGAGATCTGGCGGGTCGAGGCCTCACGCGGCCGGCTCAGCGCCGAAGGCGGAGGCGGCGGGGTCTTCGACCTGCTGTTCGACTGGGCCGAGGGCAGCTGGCGCCTGGCCCGTTGCCTGGACTGAGGGAGGACCTACCGATGGCTACCCAGCAGACCCCGCACCCCCAGACGCCCTACGTCCCGCAGCCCTTCCACCTCCCGGCGGCCACGCACGCCTACCTCGAGCGGGCGGCGGCCTCGCTGCGGGAGGCGATCACCTCCACCGAGGTGACCCTGCGCTACGCCCATGCCCACGTGGCCGCGCTGCGGGCGACCGCGGCGCTGCTCGCCGCCCGTGCCCAGCCGGCCGGCCCCCGCCGGGGCCGCCCCGCGCAGAAGAACGCCTGGGTGCTGCTCGCCGAGGTGGCTCCCGAGTTCAGCGAGTGGGCCACGTTCTTCGCCGCGGGCGCCGCGAAGCGGGCCGCGGCCGAGGCCGGCTCGTCCCGGTCGGTCTCCGAGCGCGAGGCCGACGACCTGGTCCGTGACGCCGACCGGTTCCTCGGCCTGGTGGAGACCTCGCTCGGCCTCGACCGGCACGTCCCGTTCCAGGAGCACCTCCCCACCGCGGGGCCGAGCTGTGTCGCCTGACCCCTTCGTCCACCTGCACGTCGCCTCCGGGTACTCCCTCCAGTACGGCGCCTCGCATCCCCACGTGCTCGTCCAGCGTGCGG
>DASTPU010000215.1:0-19033 GCA_035762105.1 Nocardioidaceae bacterium
GACCTTGTCCCAGGACAGGTACAGCTTGGCCAGGGAGGTCTGCACCAGGTCCTCGGCGGTGTGCCGGTCACCGGTCAGCAGGTACGCCGTCCGCAGCAGGCTCGGCTGCCGCGCGGCCATGTACTCCTCGAACTCCGCGTCGCGAAGCGATCGTGCGGAGGACGCCTGTCCCACATCCACCCCCGTCTGGACCACGAGCTGCACCTCTTCCACATCCTCCCTGGATTCCTGAGCACAGGACGCGGATATCGCCGGATCGGTTGCATCTGAGCACGAGGCGTCTCCGAGGGACCGCCTTCCAGGAGGTAAGTAGGGTGACCGCAGAGCAGCCGAACAGTGGGAGGCACGAGTGCAGCAGGTCCGCGGAGTCATCGCGAGGTCCAAGGGGGCCCCGGTCGAGGTGGTCACGGTCAACGTCCCCGACCCGGGGCCGGGGGAGGCCGTCGTGAAGGTCCAGGCCTGCGGGGTCTGTCACACCGACCTGCACTACCGGGAGGGCGGCATCAACGACGACTTCCCGTTCCTGCTCGGCCACGAGGCCGCCGGCATCGTGGAGGCGGTCGGCGACGGGGTCGACAACGTCGCGCCCGGTGACTTCGTGATCCTCAACTGGCGGGCGGTGTGCGGCAACTGCCGCGCGTGCGACCGCGGCGAGCCGTGGTACTGCTTCGCGACCTTCAACGCCGGGCAGAAGATGACGCTCGCCGAGGGGGAGGGAGCCGGCACGGAGCTGGCCCCCGCGCTCGGCATCGGCGCCTTCGCCGAGAAGACGCTCGTCCACTCCGGCCAGTGCACGAAGGTGGACCCCGCCGCCGACCCGGCCGCGGTCGGCCTGCTCGGCTGCGGCGTGATGGCCGGCATCGGCGCCGCCATCAACACCGGCCAGGTGACCCGCGGCAAGTCGGTCGCGGTCATCGGCTGCGGCGGCGTCGGGTCGGCCGCGGTCATGGGGTCGAGGCTCGCGGGCGCGTCGAAGATCATCGCGGTCGACATCGACGACAAGAAGCTCGACTGGGCGCGTGCCATGGGCGCCACCCACACCGTGAACGGCAAGGAGGCCGACCCGGTCGAGGCGGTCCAGGAGCTGACCGGCGGGTTCGGCGCCGACGTCGTGATCGACGCGGTCGGCCGGCCGGAGACCTGGAAGCAGGCCTTCTACGCCCGTGACCTCGCCGGGACCGTCGTCCTCGTCGGTGTCCCCACGCCCGACATGGTGGTGCCCGACATCCCGCTGATCGACTTCTTCGGCCGCGGTGGCGCGCTTCGGTCGAGCTGGTACGGCGACTGTCTCCCGTCGCGGGACTTCCCGATGCTGGTCGACCTGTACCAGCAGGGCCGGCTCGACCTCGACGCGTTCATCACCGAGCGGATCGGGCTCGACGACGTGGGGGCGGCGTTCGAGCGCATGCACCACGGCGACGTGCTGCGCTCCGTCGTGATCCTCTGACCTCGACCCGTCGTACCCCCAGAGCAAGCAGCAGGAGGGAACCAATGCCCCAGGACAACTGCCCGCGCACCCGGATCGACCACACCACGACCAGCGGCACGTTCAGCCTGGACGGCGAGACCTTCGACGTCCAGAACAACGTGTGGGTCGTCGGTGACGACAACGAGTGCGTCGTGATCGACGCCCCGCACGACGTGAGTAGGATCCTCGCCGCGGTCGGAGACCGCCGGGTCAAGGGCATCCTGTGCACCCACGCGCACGACGACCACGTCGAGGTCGCGCCCCGGCTGCGGCAGGAGACGCAGGCGCCGATCTTCCTGCACCCCGACGACCGGCCGCTGTGGGAGCTCACCCACCCGCACGAGCTGTGGGACGTGGACCTCGCGGACGGCCAGATCATCGAGGTCGGTGACATCCGGCTCCAGGTGCTCCACACGCCGGGGCACGCGCCCGGCGCGGTCTGCTACTACGCCGAGGACCTCGGCTGCGTCTTCAGCGGCGACACGCTGTTCAACGGCGGTCCGGGGGCCACGGGGCGGTCGTTCAGCGACGCCGACACGATCGTGGCGTCGATCAGGGAGAAGCTCTTCGTGCTGCCCGACGCCACGGTGGTGCACACCGGGCACGGCGAGGACACGACGGTCGGCGCGGAGAAGGCCAACCTCGGCTGAGGGGCCGGCCGCCGGTCAGGGCCGGTCGAGGGCCTCGCGGATGCCCTTTGCCCCGTCGTCGAAGAGCTTGTTGAACACCGGGATCGTCAACGGTGCGACGAGCTTCCACGGGCCCTTGAAGTCGAAGGTCGCGGCGTAGGTCACCTCGGTCCCATCGGGGACCTCCCGGAAGGTCAGGGTGTCGTGGGCGACGGTGCTGCTGTTCTCGCCGCGCAGCGCGAAGAGCTGGCCCGGCACGATGCGCTCGACGACGTAGATGATCTCGACCTCCCGGCCGAGGAGCTTCGAGACGTTCCGGTACGTCGTACCGACCCCTCCGTCGCCACTGACCCGGGTAGTCCTCACGGTGCCTGCGTCCCACTCGTTCGTGTTGGTGAAGTCGCTGAGGTAGGCGAAGCTCTCGTCGAGCGGGCGGTTGACGGTGACGGTGCGCGAGAAGCTGGGCATACCTCGACCGTACCCGTGCACGCGAACAGCGGCTTCGTCCACGGACGTTTCCCGGTCTAGGGTCGTGGCTCACAGGTTGAACGCGCGCACAGGGGGAACGAGGACACCGTGATCGCCACCTACCGCCTGCAGCTCCATGCCGGCTTCACCTTCGCGGACGCGGAGGCCCAGGTCCCCTACCTCGCCAAGCTCGGGGTCAGCCACCTCTACCTCTCGCCGATCCTCCAGGCAGTCCCGGGCTCGCAGCACGGGTACGACGTGCTGGACCACACGCGGGTCAACGAGGAGCTCGGTGGGGAGCCCGCCCTGCTGTCGCTCGCGGACACGGCCCGGACCCACGGCCTCGGGATCATCGTCGACGTGGTCCCCAACCACATGGCGCTCGTCGCCCCCGAGCACGCCAACGCCCCGCTGTGGCAGACGCTGCGCGACGGCCGCGACGCGGAGACCGCGCACTGGTTCGACGTCGACTGGGACGCGGGCGGTGGCCGTCTCGGCCTGCCGATCCTCGGCGGCACCCTCGAGGAGGCGCTCGGGGCCGGCGAGATCACCCTCGGCGAGTACGACGGGCAGCCGGTCGTGCGCTACTACGACCACGTGCTCCCGGTCGCGCCCGGCACGGAGGACGACGACGTCGCCGCGGTCCTGGCGAAGCAGCACTACGAGCTCGCCAACTGGCGCGACAGCGACGCCATGCTGAACTACCGCCGCTTCTTCGACGTCACCGAGCTGATCGCGGTGCGCGTGGAGCTGTCCGACGTGTTCGAGGCGACGCACCGCCTGCTGCTCGACCTGAACCACCGCCGGATCATCGAGGGCTTCCGGATCGACCACCCCGACGGGCTCGCGGACCCCGAGGGCTACCTCCGCCAGCTCCGCGACGCCACCGTCCCGGGCACCGGCATCTGGGTCGAGAAGATCCTGGAGAAGGACGAGCGCCTGCCGCGGTCCTGGCCGTGCGACGGCACCACCGGCTACGACGCGATGACCGCGGTGACCGGCGCGCTCGTGGACCCCGCCGCTCTCGGCGTGCTCGACGAGTGCTGGGTGCAGGCCGGCGGCGGGCTCGACCTCGAGAACGCGGTCGAGCGCGCCAAGCGCAAGGTCGTCGACGACCTGCTCGCTCCCGAGGTGCACCGGCTGACCCGCCGGGCCTGCGAGGCGCGGCCGGACCTCGACGAGGAGCGCACCCGGGACGCGGTCGTGGAGATGCTGGTCGCCAGCGAGGTCTACCGGGCCTACATCCGCCCCGACCGCCGGCTCACCCCGCTCGCCCGTGAGCGGATCCGGCACGCCCGCCAGGAAGCGGTCGCCGCGCGGCCGGACCTCGCGCCCGAGCTCGACGCGCTCGCGGAGCTCGCCAAGGCCGAGGACCCCGAGGACGAGAACTCCCTCGACTTCGCCATCCGGCTCCAGCAGACCTGGGGTCCGGTGATGGCCAAGGGGATCGAGGACACCACGTTCTACCGGTGGCACAGGCTGGTCGCCCTGAACGAGGTCGGCGGCGACCCCGGGGTGCTCGAGCACGCGGGCCCCGACATCCTGCACACGTGGGCGGCCGACCAGCAGGAGGCCTGGCCGCTGGGCATGACCACGCTGTCGACCCACGACACCAAGCGCAGCGAGGACGTGCGGGCACGCCTGCTCGCAGTCGCACAGGACACGATCGCCTGGGAGGACTGCTCGAAGGCGTTCCGGGAGGCCGCCGACGCCGCACGCGTCGACCGACCCACCGCGCACCTGCTGTGGCAGACCATGGTCGGCGCCGGCCCGCTGCCGCAGGACCGGCTCCACGGCTACCTCACCAAGGCCATGCGTGAAGCGAAGCGGCACACCGCCTGGGTCGACGGCAACCCCGACTACGAGGCCCGGGTGCTCGCGTTCGCCGCCGAGGCGGCCGCCCCAGGGTCGCTCCGCACGGCGGTCGACGAGGCCGTGCTCGAGAACCAGGAAGGCATCCGCGCCACCGTGCTCGCCCAGAAGCTGCTGCAGCTGCTCCTCCCCGGCACCGCCGACACCTACCAGGGCTGCGAGGTCGTGAACCTCTCCCTGGTCGACCCCGACAACCGCCGGCCCGTGGACTACTCCGACCTCGCCGACCGCCTCGAGCGGCTCGAGCAGGAGCCGCCGGTCACCCTCGACGACGAGAAGCTGCTGGTCACCTCCCGGGCGCTGCGGGTCCGCCGAGAGCTCCGCGAGTGCTTCGGCCACGACGCCACCTACGAGCCGCTGCCGACGAGCACCGAGCACGCGCTCGGGTTCGTCCGCACCGGACGCGTGGCCGCGGTCGCCACGCGTGCTCCCCGGAGGCTCGCGGACACGGGCGGCTGGAAGGACCAGTCGGTCACCCTTCCTCCGGGCACGTGGCGCGACGAGCTCACCGGCCGGATCCACGCCGGAGGTGGCGAGGTCCGCTGCGCCGACCTGTTCGACCGGATGCCCGTCGCCCTGCTCGTCGCCCGTTGAGAGGAGTCGTCCATGCGTGAGCTCACGGTGTGGGCCCCCCGTGCCCGGTCGGTCGACCTGCTGCTGCCCGAGGACCGCCACCCGATGTCCGCCGGGGAGAACGGCCACTGGCACGTCGCCGTGGAGGTGGCACCGGAGTCGACGTACGCCTTCTCCCTCGACGGCGGTGACCCGCGCCCGGACCCGCGCGGGCTGCGGCTGCCCGACGGGCCGCACGGCTGGTCGCAGCTGTTCGACCCCGGGGAGTTCGCGTGGACCGACACCCGCTGGGCAGGCGTCCAGCTCGAGGGCACGGTGATCTACGAGCTGCACGTCGGCACGTTCACCCCGGAGGGCACACTCGACTCCGCGACCGAGCGGCTCGACCACCTCGTCGACCTCGGTGTCGGGTACGTCGAGCTGATGCCGCTCGCGCCCTTCCCGGGCACCCACGGCTGGGGGTACGACGGGATCGCGCCGTACGCGGTGCACGAGGTGTACGGCGGACCCGCCGCCCTCCAGCGGTTCGTCGACGCGGCCCACTCCCGAGGCATCGCCGTGTGCCTCGACGTGGTCTACAACCACCTCGGCCCGGACGGGAACTACCTGGGCGAGTTCGGGCCCTACATGACCGACACCCACCACACCCCGTGGGGAGCGGCGCTCAACCTCGACGCGCCCGACAGCGAGCCGGTCAGGCGCTGGGTGGTCGACAACGTGCTGCAGTGGCTGCGCGACTTCCACATCGACGCGCTCCGGCTCGACGCCGTGCACGAGCTCCACGACGACCGCGCGCTGCACATCCTCGAGGAGATGTCCCGCGAGGTCGACGCGCTCGCCCTGGCGGAGGGGCGGCGGATGTTCCTGATCGCCGAGTCCGACCGCAACGACCCCCGCACGGTCACCCCGCGCGGCCGGGGCGACGCCGTCGGCGGGCTGGGCATCCACGCACAGTGGGCCGACGACGTGCACCACGCCCTCCACGTCGCGCTCACCGGCGAGACCCAGGGCTACTACGAGGACTTCGCCGACCCCGGTGCCCTGGAGAAGGCGATGCTCTCGCCGTTCTTCCACGACGGGACCTGGTCCTCCTTCCGCGGCCGTCGGCACGGACGCCCGGTCGACGCGGCCACGGTGCCCGGCTGGCGGTTCGTGGCGTCGCTGCAGACCCACGACCAGGTCGGCAACCGCGCGACCGGCGACCGGATCTCCGCGGGACTGCCCCCCGGCCTGCTCGCGTGCGGCGCCGCCCTGCTGCTGACCTCGCCGTGGACCCCGATGCTGTTCATGGGGGAGGAGTGGGGAGCGAGCACGCCCTGGCAGTACTTCACCGACCACACCGACCCCGGCCTGGCCGAGGCCGTCCGCCAGGGCCGGCGCGCGGAGTTCGCCTCCCACGGCTGGGACGAGAACGACGTGCCCGACCCGCAGGACCCGGCGACGTTCGAGGCGTCCAGGCTCGACTGGTCCGAGGTGTCCGAGGCCGACCACGCGCGGCTGCTGCGGTGGTACCGCGACCTGATCCGGCTGCGCCGCGAGCGGCGGGACCTCCGCGACCCGCACCTCGACCTGGTCCGGGCCGCCCGCGACGAGGGGACCGGGCTCTTCGTCGTCCAGCGCGGCGACCACCAGGTGCTGGTGAACCTCGGGGAGGAGCCGGTGCGGGTGGAGGCAGGTGGCAAGGTGCTGCTGAGCTGGGAGCCCGGCGTCGAGCCGGCCGACGGCATGGTCGAGGTGCCTGCCCGGTCGACCGTCATCACCGCCGCGTGAGAGCTCGTCGCTTCCGACGCGACTTGAGAGGATCCCTTCCATGACCACGAGGAGAACCGCTGCTGCCCTGCTCGGGCTGAGCCTCGTGGTGTCCGCGTGCTCCGCGCCGGACGGGGGCGGGGAGCGCGCCGCGCTCTCCTCGAGCACGGCCTCCTCGCCCTCGGCCCCGTCGGCCTCCTCGCCGTCCGCGTCCTCGCCCGGGTCGGAGCCGCCGTCGCCCACTGCGCCGACGTCCGCCCCCGAAGTGGCCCGGTCCGCGGGTGCCGCCCTGGGGTGGGGCCCCACGCGTGAGGAGCTGCGCCGCGCCGGGCGGATCGCCGCGCGGATGCCGCTCCCGCGGCTGGCCGGCCAGGTCATCGTCGCGGAGTACGACGGGCAGCAGGCGCCCACCTCGCTGGTGAACGGACTGCACCTCGGGGGCGTCATCGTGATGTCCGACAACGTCGGGTCGACCGACCAGCTGCGTCGGAGCAACCGCGCCCTCCAGCGAGCCGCGCGGGAGGCCGGCAGGCGGTGGCCGGTCTTCATCGGCGTCGACCAGGAGGGCGGGATCGTCGAGCGCGTGAAGGGCCGCGCCACCCGGTTCCCCGCCTTCATGAGCGCCGGCGCGGCCGGCGACACCGGCCTGACCGAGAACGCCGCCGCCGCGAGCGGCGCGGAGCTGTCCGCCCTGGGCTTCAGCGTCGTGTTCGCGCCGAGCGGCGACGTCACCTCCGGCCCGGGCGACCCGACGATCGGCTCGCGGTCGGCCGGCAGCCGGCCTAAGGTCGTCGCCCGGCAGATGAACGCCGCCGTCGACGGCTACCTCTCGGCCGGGATCCTCCCCGTCATCAAGCACTTCCCCGGTCACGGCTCGGTCCCCGCCGACAGCCACGTCGAGCTGCCGGTGCAGGACAAGAGCCTGCGGCAGCTGCGGGCGAGCGACCTCGTGCCGTTCCGGGCGGGCGTCGAGCAGGGTGTCCCGTCGGTGATGGTGGCCCACATCGACGTACGCGCCGTCGACCCGGGGAGGCCCTCGACCGTCTCCCGCAAGGTCGTGCGTGGCATGCTCCGTGGCGACCTCGGCTTCGAGGGGCTCGTGGTCACCGACGCGATGAACATGGCCGCCGTCGCCGACCGGTTCTCCAGCGGCGAGGCCGCGGTCCGTGCCCTCGAGGCCGGCAACGACGTCGTACTCATGCCGCCGAGCCCGGTCGCTGCACGCGACGGGATCATCGCTGCGGTCCGGTCCGGCCGGCTCGCCAGGGACCGGCTCGAGCGGGCCGCCGCCCGCCAGATCGCGATCCTCCTGCACCAGGACGCCGTCGAGCCCGAGGTCACCCGCAGACCAGGCACGAGCGGCCGCGCGTCGTACCGGCTCTCCGCCGGAGCGGTCACCGTCGCCGGCGGACCCTGCCGCGGCCGGCTCGTCGGCGGAGCCGTCCAGGCGTTCGGCCCGGGCGACGCGGTGGCGCGGTTCAACGCCGCCGCCGAGCGGGCCGGCCTTGCCACCGGGTCGGGCACGAGCGTCGCGCTGGTCGGGTACGGCGGCTCCGGTGCGAACGCGGACGTCGTGGTCACCATGGACACGCCCTACCCGCTGGGCAGCAGCTCGGCGCGGGTCGCCAAGATCGCGACGTACGGCGACACCCCGGGCGCGATGCGGGCGCTGGTCCGGGTCCTCCTCGGCCGTGACCGCGCGCCAGGACAGCTGCCGGTCCCGGTCGCCGACGTCGCCCGCCGAGGCTGCTGAAGCCGTGCACGCGGCTCAGGCTCAGCCGAGGTCGTAGCGGAGCACCAGCTCGTAGCCGTCGTCGCTGTGACCGGCGATCACCAGCTCCGCCTCGCCACGGAGGGTCTCCAGCTCCCCGGTGCCCATCCCCGGGACGACCTCCAGGTGGGCACGGACGGAGCCGGCGTCCTGCTCCCCGCTGTGCCTCATGACGAAGGAGCCCTCGTGCCCGTCCACCGAGCCCTCGAACCGCTCGAAGCCGACGACCGGGGCGGCGTCGCCGGCCTTGTAGGCGATCAGGTACGTCATCGTCGAGGACCCCTCGACGGCGCCGGCATAGCGGTACGCGCTCTTCACCATGGTGAAGCCGCGGTCGGGGTAGTAGGCGCCGCCGCTCTTCGTGCCCGTGCCGTCGACGTCGACCAGGACCTGCTCGGTCCACGACGTGGGGTCGAACCGGCAGACCGCCTTGTGCGCATAGGTGTTCGTCTCGTCCATGGCTGCGACGCTAGGCGGACCGCAGGGCGCGGGTCTTGAACAAAAGCGACGGCTAGCATCGATGCTCGTGAGCAGTCCCGACGAGGCTCCCCGCGGCAGGCCGGAGGCCATCGTCCGGCCGCGAGCCGGCGCGGAGGTCTTCACGGTCGAGCGGATCGCGCCCAGCGCGGCGCTGGCCAGGTTCGTCGACTACCACTGGCTCGTGCGGTGGGACGTCCCCAGCACCCATCGGCAGCAGGTCGTGCCCCAGCCCCGGGTCCACGTCGCTGCCGAGCAGGGCCGCCTGCTGGTGCACGGAGTCAGCCGGAAGCCGTTCGAGCGCGTGCTCACCGGCCGCGGGCTGGTGCTGGGAGCGGCGTTCCACCCCGCCGGGTTCCGTCCGCTGCTCGGCCGGTCGGTCGGCAGCACCGCCGGGACGGTGCTTCCCGGGGCGGAGGTGCTGGGGATCGACGACCGCCCCACGGCGGCCACGATCCTGGCGGACGGGACCGCCGCCGAGCTCGTCCACGCGATGGAGGCGTACCTGCTCGCGACGGCCCCGGAGCCGGACGAGACGGCGCGGTGGGTCGACGACCTCGTCGCGGAGGCCGAGCGGCGCCGGGACATCCGCCGCGCCGAGCAGCTCGCGGCCCACGCCGGGGTGAGCCTGCGGTCGCTGCAGCGGGCCTTCACCGAGTACGTCGGGATCGGACCGAAGTGGGTCATCCAGCGGTTCCGGATCCTGGAGGCCGCAGCCGCTGCCCTGGCCGAGACCCCGGTCGACTGGGCGGCGCTCGCCCAGGAGCTCGGGTTCAGCGACCAGGCGCACCTGACCCGCGCGTTCACCCAGGTGGTGGGGACGCCGCCGGCGACCTACCGGCGCGACCCGGGCACCTGACCGGCGAGGCTGCAGGGCTCAGGTGGTGCGCAGCGGCCGGACCAGCAGTGCCGTTCCCTTGTCGTGGACCCGGGTGAGCACCAGCGTGGCGTCCTGCTCGCCGTGCAGGCCGAGCCGCTTGCGCAGCTCCTCGGGCACCACGTCGACGCCCCGCTTCTTGATGGTGAGCCGACCGACTCCGCGCTCGCGGAGCGCGGCCTTCAGGGCCTTCTCCCGGTAGGGGAGCACCTCGAGCACCTGGTAGCCCTTCGCGAACGGCGTCAGGAACGCCTCGTCGCTGGTGACGTAGGCGATGTGCGGGTCGACCAGCCCGCCGTGCACACCGGCGGCCACCGCTGTCACCAGCCCGGCGCGGATCACCGCGTCGTCCGGCTCGTAGAGGAACCGGCCCACCTCGCGCACGGAGGTGTCGCCCGGGTCGTCCTCGTCGGTCAGCGTCGCCAGACCGTGCGGCCGGATCACGGTCGCACGCCGGCGGACCGTGGCCAGCTGCGGCGACCAGAGCACCGCCTCCTTGAGGTCGCCCTCGTCGCTGACCCACTCGGCCTCGACGCCCTCGGGCACGAGGTCGTGCGGGATGCCCGGCGCCACCTTCACGACCGACGGCCTGCGGAGCAGCCGGTCGACGAACGACCAGGGCGGGGAGTACGCGTCCGGGTCGAACACCCGCCCCCGGTCGGTACGACGAGCCGGGTCGGCGAACACCACGCCGAAGCCGGAGAGGTCGAGCGCCTCCGCATCGGCCACCTGGACCGCGCCGCCGAGGCCCAGGGCGGCGAGGTTCGCCTCGGCCACGGCCACTCGCAGCGGGTCCTGGTCGATGCCGGCCGCGGTCAGGCCCGCACGGGAGAAGGCGACCAGGTCGCCGCCGATGCCGCAGCCGACGTCGAGGACCGAGGACGGCTGGGCGGCGGCGACCCGGGCGGCGCGGTGCTCCGCGACCCGCAGCCGCGTGGACTGCTCGAGGCCGTCGGGGGTGAAGTACATCGAGGCCGCGAGGTCCCCGAACTTCGCCCGTGCTCGGTGCCTCAGCTCGACCTGCGTCATCGCCGCCGCGACGTGCTCGGGGGAGTGGTCCCGGCGCAGCTGCGAGGATGCTGCGAGCGCGTGGTCCCGCTGTCCGTCGTACACCTCGACGGCGCGGGCGAGCAGGGCCTGGCCGTCGTCGGAGAGCAGCCATCGGAACGCGTCGAGATCCACGCGGCCAAGTCTGGCACTCGACTTGACCGAGTGCTAATCGCGGCATACATTCGGCCTTAGCACTCTCCCTGTGAGGGTGCCAGCGCTTGCAGGACGTACGACCCCCGCGACGGCGTGCGGCGAAGCAAGCACCCCATTCAGCCATGTGAACCTCTCGCACACGAGAAAGTGGAGGTCGACATCGTGTCGGTCAACATCAAGCCGCTCGAGGACCGCATCGTCGTCAAGCCGCTCGACGCCGAGCAGACCACGGCTTCCGGCCTGGTCATCCCGGACACCGCGAAGGAGAAGCCCCAGGAGGGCGAGGTCATCGCCGTCGGTCCGGGTCGCTTCAACGAGGACGGTGACGAGCGCATCCCGATGGACATCAACGTCGGGGACAAGGTCATCTACAGCAAGTACGGCGGCACCGAGGTGAAGTACTCCGGCGAGGAGTTCCTCATCCTGTCCGCCCGCGACGTGCTCGCAGTCATCGGCTGACGAAGCCAGAAGCGAAGATCTCTGCGACACCGCCCCGGGCGGCCTGACACGTTCGGGCCCTCGGGGCTGTGTCTTTTCACCAGCCCAACCGGAAAGGTTGAAGTCTCACGATGCCGAAGATTCTTGAGTTCGACGAGCACGCCCGGCGTTCGCTCGAGCGAGGTGTCGACACCCTCGCCAACGCGGTGAAGGTGACCCTCGGTCCCAAGGGGCGCTACGTCGTCCTCGACAAGAAGTGGGGCGCCCCCACCATCACCAACGACGGCGTGACCGTCGCGCGTGAGATCGAGTGCGACGACCCGTTCGAGAACCTCGGTGCGCAGCTGTGCAAGGAGGTTGCCACCAAGACCAACGACGTCGCCGGTGACGGTACGACGACCGCCACGGTGCTCGCCCAGGCCATGGTCCACGAGGGCCTTCGCGCGGTCGCCGCGGGTGCCAACCCGATGGGCCTCAAGCGGGGCATGGACCTCGCGGTCGAGGCCGTGGGCAACGCCCTGCGCGACGCCGCCCGCGACGTCGACTCCAAGGAGGACATGGCCGCCGTCGCGACCGTCTCCTCGCGGGACTCGGTGATCGGCGAGCTCATCGCCGAGGCCTTCGACAAGGTCGGCAAGGACGGTGTCATCACCGTCGAGGAGTCCAACACCATGGGCACCGAGCTCGAGTTCACCGAGGGCATGCAGTTCGACAAGGGCTACATCTCGCCCTACTTCGTCACCGACGCGGAGCGGATGGAGGCCGTCCTCGACGACCCGTACATCCTCCTCCACCAGGGCAAGATCTCCGCGATCGCCGAGCTGCTGCCGCTGCTCGAGAAGGTCATCCAGGCCGGCAAGCCGCTGTTCATCCTCGCCGAGGACGTCGAGGGCGAGGCGCTCTCGACCCTGGTCGTGAACAAGATCCGCGGCACCTTCAACGCAGCCGCGGTCAAGGCTCCCGCCTTCGGTGACCGTCGCAAGGCGATGATGCAGGACATCGCGACCCTGACCGGCGGCCAGGTCGTCTCCGCCGAGGTCGGCCTCAAGCTCGACCAGGTCGGTCTCGAGGTCCTCGGCCAGGCCCGCCGCGTGGTGATCACCAAGGACAACACCACGATCGTCGACGGCGCCGGCAAGCCGGACGAGGTCGACGCGCGCGTCAACCAGATCAAGGCCGAGATCGAGTCCACCGACTCCGACTGGGACCGCGAGAAGCTCCAGGAGCGCCTCGCCAAGCTCGCCGGTGGTGTCTGCGTGATCCGCGTGGGTGCAGCCACCGAGGTGGAGCTGAAGGAGAAGAAGCACCGCATCGAGGACGCCGTCTCCGCGACCCGCGCCGCGATCGAGGAGGGCATCCTCGCCGGCGGTGGCTCGGCCATCGTCCACGCCGTCTCGGTGCTCGAGGGCGACCTCGGCCTCGACGGTGACGAGAGGATGGGCGTCGCGGTGGTCCGCAAGGCCGCCGACGAGCCGCTGCGCTGGATCGCCGAGAACGGCGGCGAGAACGGCTACGTCATCGTCGCCAAGGTCCGCGAGGCCGGCGTCGGGCACGGCTACAACGCCGCCACCGGCGAGTACGGCGACCTGGTCGCCCAGGGCGTGCTCGACCCGGTCAAGGTGACCCGGTCCGCGCTGGTCAACGCCTCCTCCATCGCGGGCATGCTGCTCACGACCGAGACCCTGGTCGTCGAGAAGCCCGAGGAAGAGGACGAGAACGCCGCCGCCGCCGGCCACGGTCACGGCCACGGCCACGGTCACTGAGCCACACCGGCACGAACGCCGCCCGCGCCCCTCGGGGCCGGGCGGCGTTTCGCATCTCCGGTCGGATCGGGCCTGTCATCGGCGGCTCGGTAGACTGGCCACCTGCTCGCCCACGCTCCGGAAGGCCCCATGAACCTCACTCCCGCCGGCGTCCCCGACAAGTTCGCAGCCCTCGGTCTCACCTACGACGACGTCCTGCTCCTGCCGGGTGAGACGGACGTGATCCCGAGCGAGGTGGACACGACGACCCGCCTCACGCGCGACCTCGACATCCGGATCCCGCTGATCTCCAGCGCGATGGACACCGTCACCGAGTCGCGGATGGCGATCGCCATGGCGCGGCAGGGCGGTCTGGGCATCCTGCACCGCAACCTGTCGATCGAGGACCAGGCCTACCAGGTCGACCTGGTCAAGCGGACCCAGACCGGGATGATCCCGAACCCGGTGACCATCCACGCCAAGGCGACGCTGGAGGAGTTCGACGAGCGCTGCGGCGAGTACCGCGTCTCCGGCCTCCCGGTCGTGGAGGAGGACAGCACCCTCATCGGCATCATCACCAACCGGGACCTGCGGTTCCTGCCGGTCGCCGAGTGGGCAACCACCCGTGTCGCCGACGTGATGACGAAGATGCCCCTGGTCACCGCGCCCGTCGGCATCAGCCGCGAAGAGGCGACCGACATCCTGCGCCGGCACAAGCTCGAGCGACTTCCGCTGGTCGACCAGCACGGAAAGCTCGCGGGCCTGATCACGGTCAAGGACTTCGTCCGCGGCGAGCAGTTCCCCGCCGCCTCCAAGGACTCCGTCGGCCGCCTGATGGTCGGCGCCGCGATCGGCTACTTCGGTGACGCCTGGGAGCGGGCCACCACCCTGGTCGAGGCCGGCGTCGACGTACTGGTCGCCGACGTGGCCAACGGCCATGCCCGCCTGCTGCTCGAGATGATCGACCGCCTGAAGAAGGACCCGGCCACGCGCCACGTGCAGGTCGTCGGCGGCAACATCGCCACCCGCGCCGGGGCGCAGGCGCTCGTCGACGCCGGAGCCGACGCGGTCAAGGTCGGCGTCGGGCCGGGCTCGATCTGCACCACCCGGATCGTCGCGGGCGTCGGCGTCCCACAGGTCACCGCCGTCTACGAGGCGTCGCTGGCGGCCAGGCCCGCCGGCGTCCCGGTGATCGCCGACGGCGGTCTCCAGTACTCCGGCGACATCGCCAAGGCCCTCGTCGCGGGGGCGGACTCCGTGATGGTCGGCTCGCTGCTCGCCGGCTGCGAGGAGAGCCCGGGCGACCTGATCTTCGTCAACGGCAAGCAGTACAAGGCCTACCGCGGCATGGGCTCGATCGGAGCCATGGCTTCGCGCGGCAAGAAGTCGTTCTCCAAGGACCGCTACTTCCAGGCCGACGTCTCCAGCGACGACAAGATCGTCGCCGAGGGCATCGAGGGCCAGGTCGCCTACCGCGGACCGCTCGCCAACGTCGCGCACCAGCTGGTCGGGGGCCTGCACCAGTCGATGTTCTACGTCGGCGCGCACACCATCCCCGAGCTGCAGGAGCGCGGCCAGTTCGTGCGGATCACCTCGGCCGGCCTCAAGGAGAGCCACCCGCACGATGTGCAGATGGTCGTCGAGGCGCCCAACTACTCCAGCCGCTGACCCGGATAGAGTCCTGACGTGACCGAGATCGAGATCGGCCGTGCCAAGCGCGGCCGCCGCGCGTACTCCTTCGACGACATAGCGATCGTCCCGAGCCGCCGCACCCGCGACCCCGAAGAGGTCTCGACCGCCTGGCAGATCGATGCCTACCGGTTCGAGATCCCGATCGTCGCGGCGCCGATGGACTCGGTGATGTCGCCCGAGACAGCGGTGGCCTTCGGCAAGCACGGTGGCCTCGGCGTCCTCGACCTCGAGGGGTTGTGGACCCGGTACGACGACCCCACGGAGCTGCTCGTCGAGGTCGGCCGGCTGCGGGGTCAGGCGGCCACCCGCAGGATGCAGGAGATCTACTCCGAGCCGATCAAGCCCGAGCTGATCACCGCGCGCCTCAAGCAGATGCGCGAGGCCGGGGTGACCGTGGCCGGGTCGCTGTCCCCGCAGCGCACCAAGGAGTTCGCCAAGACGGTGGTCGACGCGGGCGTCGACATGTTCGTGATCAGGGGTACGACGGTCTCCGCCGAGCACGTGTCCGGGCAGACCGAGCCGTTGAACCTCAAGGAGTTCATCTACGAGCTCGACGTCCCGGTCATCGTCGGCGGCTGTGCGACGTACCAGGCGGCGCTCCACCTGATGCGCACCGGCGCAGCGGGCGTGCTCGTCGGCTTCGGCGGCGGCGCGGCACACACCACCCGCACCGTGCTCGGTCTCGCGGTCCCGATGGCCTCGGCCGTCGCCGACGTGGCCGCGGCGCGCCGCGACTACCTCGACGAGTCGGGCGGCCGCTACGTGCACGTGATCGCAGACGGCTCGATCGGCCGCAGCGGCGACGTGGCGAAGGCGATCGCCTGCGGCGCCGACGCCGTGATGATCGGCTCGCCGCTGGCCCGCGCCGAGGAGGCGCCCGGGGGCGGGTTCCACTGGGGCGCCGAGGCGTGGCACTCCAAGCTGCCCCGCGGCGAGCGCGTGGAGATCGGCACCGTCGGCACGCTCGAGCAGATCCTGTTCGGTCCCTCGCAGGTCGCCGACGGCACGATGAACCTCGTCGGTGCGCTGCGCCGCGCGATGGCCACCACGGGCTACACCGAGCTCAAGGAGTTCCAGCGCGTGGAGGTCGTGGTCCAGTGACCACGGGCAGCCGGTGAGCGCCATGTTGCGTGTCGCGGCTGCGCAGGCGACCTCCGTCCCCGGCGACATCGACGCCAACGTCGCCACAGCCGTGTCCCTCGTCGTCGCGTCCGCGGAGCGGGGGGCGCGGGTCGTCGTGCTACCCGAGCTGTTCCTCACCGGCTACGACCCCGGGACCTGGAGCCTGCAGGCCACCCTCACTCCTGAGGACCCGCGGCTCGCCCCGCTGCGCGAGACGGCCAGGCAGCGCGCCGTCGTGGTGCTCGCCGGGGCCGCGGTACGACGGGGAAGCGGCGCCGACCCGGACGACCCGGTCACACTGAGCCTGCTCGTCGTCGGCCCGGACGGCGGCGTGACTGCGCCGTACGACAAGCAGCACCTCTTCGACACCGAGCGGAAGTTCTTCACCGCCGGAGACCACGGCGCCAGCGTCGTCGTCGACGGGTGGGAGCTCGGCCTGGGCATCTGCTACGACGGCTGCTTCCCCGAGCACGCCGCGGCCGCGGCCCGGGACGGCGCTCGGGCGTACCTCTGCCCCTCGGCCTACTTCGTCGGGTCCGACCACCGCCGCGACCTCTACTACGCCGCCCGAGCTCTGGACAACGGCATCTACGTCGTCTTCTCAGGGCTGGTCGGCCCCTGCGGGGACTTCGAGTTCAGCGGCGGAAGCGCCGTCTACGACCCCGAGGGCCGCCCGCTCGCACGCGCCGGGGACGAGGCCCCGGCAGTGGTCGTGGCCGACCTCGACCCGGCCGAGGTCGGCCGCGTGCAGGAGATGAACCCCATCGGGCGCGACCGGCTCGTCTCGTCGGGGACACGGAACCGCCTCGACCTGGGAGCACGATGACCTTCGACGGACGGCTGAGCCCCGAGGCGCGTGAGGCGGCCCTGGCGACGCTGCAGCGCGCCGAGGTGGACGTGCTCGTCGTCGGTGGGGGGATCACCGGCGTCGGCACCGCCCTCGACGCGGTCACCCGGGGGCTCAGCGTCGGCCTGCTGGAGCAACGCGACTTCGCCTCCGGGACCTCGTCGCGGTCGAGCAAGCTCGTGCACGGCGGGCTGCGCTACCTCGAGATGCTCGACTTCGGACTCGTCCGCGAGGCCCTCCAGGAGCGCGGGCTGCTGCTCACCCGCCTGGCGCCGCACCTGGTCAAGCCCGTGCCGTTCCTCTACCCGTTGTCCCACCGCGGCTGGGAGCGGCCCTACGTCGGTGCCGGCCTCGCGCTCTACGACGCGATGGCCATGGCCGGGAGGTACGACATGGGCGTGCCCCGGCACCGGCACCTCTTCCGCCGCCAGATCAGGCGGATCGCCCCCGACTTCAACACCGACGAGCTCTCCGGCGCGATCCGGTACTACGACGCCCAGGTCGACGACGCACGCCTCGTCGTGACGATCGCCCGCACCGCTGCCTCTCACGGGGCCCTGTGCGTGAACCGGACCAAGGTCGTCGGCTTCCTCCGCGAGGGCGAGCGGGTGACCGGCGTACGCGCTGTCGACCTCGAGACCGGCCGCGAGCTCGAGGTCCGTGCCCGGGTGGTGGTGAACGCCGCCGGGGTGTGGACCGACGAGATCCAGGAGATGGTCGGCGGCCGGGGCGCCCTGCACGTGCGGGCGAGCAAGGGCATCCACCTGGTGGTGCCGCGCGACCGGATCCGCTCCGAGACCGGCCTGATCATGCGCACCGCGGTCTCGGTCCTGTTCGTCATCCCGTGGGGCCGACACTGGATCATCGGCACGACGGACACGCCCTGGGACCTCGACAAGGCACACCCTGCCGCGTCCCGGCGCGACATCGAGTACCTGCTCACCGAGGTCAACAAGATCCTCCGCGAGCCGCTGACCCACGAGGACGTCGAGGGTGTGTACGCCGGCCTGCGCCCCCTGCTGTCCGGGGAGTCGGAGCAGACCAGCAGGATCTCCCGCGAGCACATGGTGGTGACCCCTGTCCCGGGGCTCGTGATCATCGCCGGCGGAAAGCTCACGACGTACCGGGTGATGGGGCGGGACGCCGTCGACGCCGCGGCGCACTCGCTCGGGGGAGTGGTGCCCAGGTCGATAACCGACCGGGTGCCGCTCGTCGGCGCCGAGGCCTACGAGACCCGCTCGAACCAGCGGCCGGCGCTCGCCCGCCGGTCCGGGCTGCATCTCGCGCGCGTCGACCACCTGCTCAACCGGTACGGCGACCTGGTCGACGAGCTACTCGACCTCGTGGCGGACCGGCCGGAACTCGGTGCTCCGCTGCAGGGGGCCGACGACTACCTCGCCGCCGAGGTCGTCCACGCGGTGACCCACGAGGGGGCGAGGCATCTCGACGACGTGCTCACCCGGCGCACCCGCATCTCGATCGAGACGTTCGACCGGGGCATCCACGCAGCCGGACCCGCCGCGGACCTCATGGCGGGCGTGCTCGGCTGGGACGCCGCGCGACGCGACGAAGAGGTGGACCACTACCTGCGGCGGGTGGAGGCGGAGCGCCAGAGCCAGCTCGCCCTCACCGACCAGGAGGCCGACGAGGCCCGGGTCAGCGCACCCGACATCGTCTGAAAGCGGTCGGAAACGTGGCGCTCCAGGGGGGTGAACGGCTGGTGACCGGGGCCACAGGTTTCCGATTTGACGTTCCGGGAAAGCCGCCCGTAATGTTCTCTTCGTCGCCGGGTGCGGCGGAGCGCAAGGCCTGAAGGCGGGGCGCTCGGCCCCAGCGAAAACCCAAACACCTCACCTCGCCCGAGGTGGCTCGAGTGCGCGCGACAGCGGCCTCGGACCGGCTCGGTGGGCGTGCGGTGCGCGGGGCCGGAGCAGCAGAACCCCGGATTTGACCGGGCGGAGCGCAACCGGTAAGTTTGGTCAGGTTGCCCCAGACCGAGGCCCGTGTGGGTTGAGGGTGGTGTGCGTTTGATCTTTGAGAACTCAACAGTGTGCTAAAAGTCGACGAATTAATTTGTTTTGCCAGTCGGCAGGCTGCCGGGGCTC
>DASTPU010000216.1:0-23992 GCA_035762105.1 Nocardioidaceae bacterium
GAAGATCGACGCGCACGACTACGAGACCAAGAAGGGTCACGTCGTGCGGTTCCTCCGCCAGGGCGACAAGGTCAAGATCACGATCATGTTCCGTGGTCGCGAGCAGCACCGCCCCGAGCTGGGCTTCCGGCTGCTGCAGCGTCTTGCGGAGGACGTCCAGGAGCTCGGCTTCGTCGAGTCCGCGCCCAAGCAGGACGGCCGCAACATGATCATGGTTCTCGGGCCGCACAAGAAGAAGTCCGAGGCCAAGGCAGAGGTCAAGGCCGAGAAGACCGCGAAGGCCGCCGAGCGCGAGGCCGAGAAGGCCGCCGAGCACGCCGAGCGTTCCGCAGGGGCGACTGCTGCCGCCGAGACCACCGAGCCGAAGAAGCCGCGCCGGCGCTCGGAGAACCTCGACCCCGACATGTGAACAGGGTCCGCCCAGCAGGGGGACCCGTGATGAGAAGGACAACGAATGCCGAAGATGAAGTCGCACTCCGGTGCGAGCAAGCGCTTCAAGGTGACCGGCTCGGGCAAGCTGCTCCGGCAGAAGGCCGGGCGTCGCCACCTGCTCGAGCACAAGCCCTCGACCCTCACCCGCCGCCTGGCCGGCACCACGGAGGTCGCCAAGGCCGACACCAAGAAGGTCAAGAAGCTGCTCGGCAAGTGACCTCACGGTCGCACCTGCCGAACCCCCCGACTTTGCAACGCATCAAGGAGTAAGAAGTGGCACGCGTCAAGCGGGCAGTAAACGCCCAGAAGAAGCGCCGGGTAACCCTCGAGCGCGCCTCCGGCTACCGGGGCCAGCGCTCGCGGCTCTACCGCAAGGCCAAGGAGCAGGTCACCCACTCGCTGGTCTACAGCTACCGTGACCGTCGCGCCAAGAAGGGCGAGTTCCGCAAGCTGTGGATCCAGCGCATCAACGCCGCGGCCCGCGCCAACGGCATGACCTACAACCGGTTCATCCAGGGCCTCAAGGCCGCCGGTGTCGAGGTCGACCGCAAGATCCTGGCTGACATGGCCGTCAACGACGCCGCCACGTTCACCTCGCTGGTGGAGCTGGCCAAGGCCAACGTGCCGGCCGACGTGAACGCCTCCAGCGACACCGCGAAGGCGTCCGCCTGACCGTCCGCCGGACTCCCGGCCCGGTCACGCACCAACCGTCGATGGCGAGTCTTCCTGCCGACTCCCCGCTGCTCTCCTCGAAGAGCGGACGGGTGAAGGCGGCGCGGAGGCTCGCCCGACGCGTTTCCCGGGCCGAGACGCGGCTCTTCCTCGCCGAGGGGCCGCAGGCGGTCCGCGAGGCGCTCGACCTTCCCGGCTGTGTGGCCGAGGTGTTCGCCGTCCCCGCGGCGGCCGGGTCCCACCCCGACATCCACGCGACGGCCGTGCAGCTCGACGTGCCCTGGCACCTCGTCGACGACGCCGCCCTCGCGTCCCTCACCGAGACCGTGCACCCTCAGGGGCTGGTCGCGGTGTGCCGCTTCCTCGACCGTCCGCTGTCCGACGTACTCCCCGAGGCGGAGGGCGGCACCGGCCTGGTCGCGGTCTGCGCCGACGTCCGCGACCCCGGCAACGCCGGCACCGTCATCCGCTGTGCCGACGCCGCCGGAGCGAGCACCGTCGTGCTCACCGGAAGCTCGGTGGACCCCTACAACGGCAAGGCGGTCCGCGCATCGGCCGGCAGCCTCTTCCATGTCGGGCTCGCCATCGAGCAGGACACCGCTGCCGTCGTCGCGACACTGCAGGAGTGCGGCTTCGTCGTCCTCGCCGCCGACGGGGCGGGGGAGACGGACCTCGACGACGCCCTCGACGAGGGCCTGCTCGGCCGGCCGACGGCGTGGCTGTTCGGCAACGAGGCGTGGGGTCTGCCGGACGAGATCGCGGCGCTCGCCGACCACCGGGTCCGGATCCCGATCCTCGGCCGCGCGGAGTCCCTCAACCTCGCGACCGCCGCCGCCGTCTGCCTCTACGCCTCGGCCCGCGCCCAGCGCGTCGGTCGTTAGCGCGTCCAGCCTCCAACGACTAGCCTGTTCGGGTGTCGTCCATCACCGAGCCCGCCGTGCAGGTGACCCTCGACGCGATCCCGGACGGGGTGGTCCTCGCCGACCAGGCCGGGCTGGTCACCGCGACGAACGCCGCAGCACGCAAGATGCTGCGGCTGGAGGACGGTCTGGGCAAGCACCTCGCCGACGTGGTGGCCCTGCAGGACCAGGCCGGGAACGACTGGTACTCCACCGTGGACCCGTACGCCGGTCCGCCGCTCCGTTCGGGCATCCCGGAGCAGTCGTGGTTCCTCGCCGACGGCACCGAGCTGCTCGTGACCGTCCGCATCCTGCGCGACGGCATGCACGGCGAGCCCCGGGGAGTCGCGCTCTGCCTGCGCACGTCGCGGGCGCGGGCCCGGCTCGACCGTGAGCGCTCCGACCTGGTCGCGACCGTCGCCCACGAGCTGCGCTCACCCCTGACCGGCGTGAAGGGCTTCGTCGCCACCCTGCTCACGAAGTGGGACCGGCTCAACGACGACCAGAAGAAGCTCATGCTCACAACGGTCAACTCCGACGCGGACCGGCTGACCCGGCTGATCGCGGAGCTGCTCGACGTGGCCCGGATCGACACCGGGCGGCTCTCGCTGTACCCGCGGCCGATCGAGTTCGTGCCATCGGTGGAGCGGGTGCTCGACTCGGTGCGTGCCGGCACCGGCCGCGAGATCGTCCTCGAGGCGGACGACGACCTGCCCACCATCTACGTCGACCCCGACAAGTTCGTCCAGGTGGTCACCAACCTCGTCGAGAACGCCGTCCGCCACGGCGAGGGTGTGGTCCGGCTGACCGCGAGCGCGCTCGACGGCACCGAGCCCTTCAGCGGCGTGCTGATGCACGTCGACGACGAGGGCGACGGGATCAGCCCCGAGATCCGCAGCCGCGTGTTCACGAAGTTCTGGAAGCACGGCATCCGCGGCGGGTCCGGACTCGGCATGTACATCGTCCACGGCCTCGTCACCGCCCACGGCGGTCACGTCGAGATCGGCGACGCTCCGGGCGGCGGCGCGCGGATCTCCGTGGTCTGGCCGGAGGACGACCGCCGGACCGACTGAGGCGCGGCGACGACCCCGGCGACGACCCGGCGCCGTCCACCAGGGCAAACCGGTTCGCTGGTCCGACCCGGCAGTTCCTAGACTGAGCACGCACCCCAACCCTCGTGAAAGGCAGCCATGTCGGGCCCGAACACCGATTACGACCCCGTCGAGGTCACGCCGCTGCGTGCCGACGAGGTCGAGGCCATGCGCGACGCCGCGCTCGAGGCCATCGCGAAGGCGAGCGACCTCGACGAGCTGAAGGAGGTACGGCTCGCCCACGCGGGGGAGCGGTCTCCCCTCGCGCTCGCGAACCGGGAGATCGGGGCGCTGCCGCCGCAGGCGCGCAAGGAGGCCGGCATGCGCGTCGGCCAGGCGCGGGGCGCGGTCAACAAGGCCCTCGTCGAGCGCCAGGAGGTGCTCCAGGCCGAGCACGAGGCCCGGATGCTGGTCGAGGAGTCCGTCGACGTCACCGTCCCCTGGGACCGTGAGCCGCGGGGCGCCCGACACCCGCTCACCACGGTCCAGGAGCTCATCGCCGACGTGTTCGTCGCGATGGGGTACACGGTCGCCGAGGGACCCGAGGTCGAGGCGGAGTGGCTCAACTTCGACGCGCTCAACCTCGGCCCGGACCACCCCGCGCGGACCATGCAGGACACGTTCTGGCTCGAGCCCTCCGACGGCGGTCTGGTGCTGCGCACGCACACGTCGCCGGTCCAGGCGCGGACGATGGTCACCCAGGCGCCGCCGATCTACGCGATCGTGCCCGGACGGGTGTACCGCACCGACGAGCTCGACGCCACGCACACGCCGGTGTTCCACCAGGTCGAGGGCCTGGTGGTCGACAAGGGCATCTCGATGGCCCACCTCAAGGGCACGCTCGACCACTTCGCCGAGGCGATGTTCGGTGAGGGCATCACGACGCGCTTCCGTCCGTCGTACTTCCCGTTCACCGAGCCCAGCGCCGAGGTCGACCTGATCTGCTTCGTCTGCCGCGGAACCGGCGTGGGCGCCGACGGCAGTGCCGACGCGTGCCGCACCTGCAAGGGCGAGGGCTGGATCGAGTGGGGCGGCTGCGGTGTCGTGAACCCCCGTGTCCTGACCGCCTGCGGCATCGACCCGGAGACCTACTCCGGCTTCGCCTTCGGCATGGGCCTCGAACGGACGCTGATGTTCCGGCACGGCATCGAGGACATGCGCGACATCGTCGAAGGTGACGTCCGGTTCACCCTGCCCTTCGGAATGGAGATCTGATGCGGGCCCCGCTTTCCTGGCTGCGTGAGTACGTCGACCTCCCGGCCGACGTGACCCCGGCCGACCTGGCCGCCCGCCTGACCGCCCTCGGGCTCAAGCTCGAGGCGCTCGAGGCGCCGGGATCGGACCTCCAGGGCCCGCTGGTCGTGGGCCGCGTGGTGACCTTCGACGACGAACCGCAGAAGAACGGCAAGGTCATCCGTTGGTGCCGCGTCGACGTCGGCCCCGAGCACAACGACGAGGACGGAGCACGCGGGATCGTCTGCGGCGCGCAGAACTTCGCCGCGGGCGACCTCGTCGTCGTGTCGCTGCCCGGTTCGGTCCTCCCCGGACCCTTCCCCATCGCGGCGCGCAAGACCTACGGCCACGTGTCCGACGGGATGATCTGCTCCACCCGCGAGCTCGGGATCGGCGACGACCACGGCGGGATCCTGGTGCTCGACCCGCGGCTCGAGCCGGACGTGAAGCCCGGTGACGACGCGATCGAGCTGCTGCACCTGCGCGACGACGTCATCGAGCTCGAGATCAACCCCGACCGCGCCTACGGGCTCTCCCTGCGCGGCCTCGCCCGCGAGGCGGCGCTCGCCTACGGCGCGCCGTTCCACGACCCCGCGCACCGCGAGGTGCCGGCCCCCAACGACGCCGGTTACCCGGTGCGCGTGGAGGCGGAGGACGGCTGCCCGGTCTTCGCGACCCGCACCGTGACCGGCTTCGACCCGAGCGCGCCCACCCCGCGCTGGCTCGCCCGCCGGATCCAGCTCGCCGGGATGCGTCCCATCTCGCTTGCGGTCGACGTCACCAACTACGTCATGCTCGAGCTCGGCCAGCCGATCCACGGCTACGACGGCGACAAGCTGGCCGGCCCGATCGTCGTCCGACGGGCGAGGCCGGGGGAGAAGCTGACCACCCTCGACGACGTCACCCGCGACCTGGACCCAGAGGACCTGCTGATCACCGACGACCGCGGCGCGATCGGCCTCGCCGGCGTGATGGGCGGCCAGGAGACCGAGCTCTCCGACGTCACCAGCCACATCGTCATCGAGGCGGCGCACTTCGAGCCGGCGTCGATCTTCCGCACCGCCCGCCGCCACAAGCTGCCCTCGGAGGCGTCGAAGCGCTTCGAACGCGGTGTCGACCCGCTCCTCCCGGCGTACGCCGCGGACCGGGTCGCCGAGCTGCTCGTGAAGCACGGAGGAGGCACGGTCACCGACGGCGTCACCTACGTCGGGCACCCGCCGGAGGGCCGCGAGGTCACCATCGACGCAGCGCTGCCCGCGCGGGTCACCGGCATGGAGATCGACGCGGACACCGCCGTCGGGCACCTTCGCGCGGTCGGCTGCAGCGTGGCCGTCGACGGCTCCAGGCTGACCGTGGCCCCGCCGCCGTGGCGGCCCGACATCCGCGACCCGTACGACCTCGCCGAGGAGGTCCTGCGGATCGTCGGCTACGACAAGGTTCCCTCGGTGCTGCCGTCCGCGCCACAGGGCCGCGGCCTCACCCGCGAGCAGCGACTGCGTCGCCGGGCAGGGCTGGCGCTCGCCGGTGCCGGCTACGTCGAGGTGCTCACCTACCCGTTCGTCGGCGACGCCGACTGGGACGCGCTCGCCCTCGACGCCGACGACCCCCGTCGGCACACCGTCAAGATCGCGAACCCGCTGTCGGAGGAGGAGCCGGCGCTGCGCACCACGCTGGTGCCCGGCCTCCTCAAGACCCTGGCCCGCAACGTGGGCCGGGGGATCGACGACGTCGCGCTGTTCGAGCAGGCGCCCGTCTACCTGCCCACGCCCGGAGCCGGCGCCGCGCCGATCCTGGGCGTGGACCGCCGACCGACCGACGACGAGTGGGAGACGCTCCAGGCGGCCATCCCACGGCAGCCCCTCCACGTGGCGGTCGTGCTGGCCGGTGACCGGGAGCCGTCGGGCTGGTGGGGCAAGGGCCGCCCCGCCTCGTGGGCCGATGCGATCGAGGCCGTCCGCCGCCTGGCGCGCGCTCTCGGTGCCGAGGTCGAGGTCCGCTCCGCCACGTACGCGCCGTGGCATCCCGGCCGCTGCGCCGAGATCCTCCTCGACGGCGAGGTCGTCGGGCATGCCGGCGAGCTGCACCCGTCGGTGTGCAAGTCCTTCGGCGTGCCCGCCCGCACGTCGATGGCCGAGGTCGACATGGACGCGCTGGTGGGCGCCGGCGGTTCCGTCGTACCGGCTCCTTCGTTCTCGACCTACCCGGTCGCGAAGGAGGACGTCGCGCTGGTGGTGGCCGGCACGGTTCCCGCGGCCGAGGTCCTGGCCACCCTCCGGGAAGGCGCCGGTGACCTGCTGGAGTCGATCCGGCTCTTCGACGTCTACACGGGCTCGCAGATCGGCGAGGGCAAGAAGTCGCTCGCGTTCGCGCTGCGGTTCCGGGCGCCGGACCGGACGCTGACCGACGCGGAGGTCGCCGAAGCCCGCGAGGCGGCGATCGCACGGGCCGTGGAGAGGCACGGGGCCGTCCACCGGGCCTGACCCGGTTTCGCATGACCATGCAGACTCCTGTATGGTCATGCGCATGTCGGTCGAACCAACGTCCCATCCCACCTACCGGGTCGCCGTCGCGGGTGCCAGCGGGTACGCCGGCGGCGAGGTGCTCCGTCTGCTGCTCGCCCACCCCTCGGTGGAGATCGGCGCGTTGACCGCCGGCTCCAACGCGGGAGAGCCGCTGGGGAAGCTCCAGCCGCACCTGCTGCCGCTGGCGGACCGGGTCCTCGAGGACACGACCCTCGAGGTCCTGTCCGGGCACGACGTGGTCTTCCTCGCCCTGCCGCACGGGCAGTCCGGCGAGATCGCCAAGGCGCTTCCCGACGGCTGCGTCGTGGTCGACTGCGGAGCGGACTTCCGGCTCACCGACCCCGGTGCCTGGGAGAAGTTCTACGGCGGCGAGCACGCCGGCTCCTGGCCCTACGGCCTGCCCGAGCTCACCGGCCAGCGCGAGAAGATCGCCTCGGCGACCCGCATCGCCGTGCCCGGCTGCTATCCGACCGTCTCCACCCTGACCATGGCACCCGCCGTCGAGGCCGGCATCGTCGACGCCTCCGACGTCGTCGTGGTCGCCGCGTCGGGCACCTCCGGCGCCGGCAAGGCCGCGAAGCCGCACCTGCTCGGCTCGGAGGTGATGGGCTCCGCAAGCGCGTACGGCGTCGGCGGCGTGCACCGGCACACGCCCGAGATCATCCAGAACCTCTCCGGCATCACGAAGCAGGACGTGAAGGTCTCCTTCACCCCGCTGCTCGTCCCCATGCCACGCGGCATCCTCGCCACCTGCTCCGCACCCGTGGACGGCGACCTCACCGCCGCCGAGGCCTACGACGTGTACGCCAAGGCCTATGCCGACGAGCCGTTCGTGCACGTGCTGCCCGAGGGCCAGTGGCCGCAGACCAAGTCGGTCATCGGCTCCAACGCGGTGCACGTGCAGGTCACCGTCGACGAGGCGGCGGGACGTCTGGTCGCCGTCGGTGCGGTCGACAACCTCGCCAAGGGCACCGGCGGCGCGGCCGTGCAGTGCATGAACCTCGCTCTCGGCCTTCCCGAGACGACCGGCCTCAGCACCGTGGGCCTGGCCCCGTGAGCCACACGCTGCTGCAGCACGACGAGCCCCTGGCCGTCGTACGCCTCGGAGCGGGGTCCGACATCCCCGCCTGGGCCGCATCGGGCACGCTGCTCTCGGTGACCGCGACCGCGGCGGAGACCTCGATCGTCACCGCGCACCGGGTGGTCCCGAAGAAGATGCGCCAGGAGGGTCCGTTCACGGCCTTCTCCGTCGAGGGACAGCTCGACCTCGCGCTCACCGGCGTGCTCCACGAGCTGCTCGCGCCGCTGGCCGAGGCGGAGGTGCCGGTCTTCACGATCTCGACGTTCGACACCGACTGGATCCTCGTCCCTGCCTCGGCGGCGGCCGCCGCTGCCGACGCCTGGCGACGATCCGGCCACACCGTCCGCCCCGCCCACGAGCACGCAGAAGGAAGATCATGAGCGTCACCGCCCCCAAGGGCTTCCGCGCAGCCGCGGTCGCGGCCGGCCTGAAGAGCACCGGCGCCAAGGACATGGCGCTGGTCGTGAACGACGGGCCGGAGTACTCCTCGGCGACGGTGTTCACCTCCAACCGCTGCAAGGCCAACCCCGTGCTGTGGAGCCAAGAGGTGGTCAAGGACGGCATCGTCCGCGCGGTCGTCCTCAACTCCGGCGGCGCCAACTGCTACACCGGGGCCGAGGGCTTCCAGACCACCCACGCGGTCGCCGAACGCACCGCCGAGAAGCTCGGCGTCGGCGCGATCGACGTCGTCGTCTGCTCCACGGGCCTGATCGGTCTGAAGAACGACCGGGACGACCTGCTCGCCGGCGTCGACGGCTGCGCAGCGGCTCTGTCGGCCGACGGCGGGGCGGACGCCGCGGAGGCGATAATGACGACCGACTCGGTCAGCAAGCAGGTCGTGGTCGAGGGGAGCGGCTGGACCGTCGGTGGCATGGCCAAGGGCGCAGGGATGCTCGCTCCCCAGCTCGCCACGATGCTCGTCGTACTCACCACCGACGCGAAGGTCACCCCGGCCGAGGCGGACCAGGCGCTGCGGGCTGCCACCCGGGTCAGCTTCGACCGCCTCGACTCCGACGGCTGCATGTCCACCAACGACACCGTCACCCTGATGGCCAGCGGCGCCTCGGGCATCACACCGACGCTCGAGGACTTCACCGAGGCCGTGACCCGCGCGTGCACAGACCTCGCGATGCAGCTGCTCGCCGACGCCGAGGGCGCCGACCACGAGATCGCGATCACCGTGCTCAACGCCGTCAACGAGGACGAGGCGGTCGAGGTGGGCCGGTCCGTCGCGCGCAGCAACCTGTTCAAGGCCGCCGTCTTCGGCAAGGACCCCAACTGGGGCCGCGTGCTCGCCTCCATCGGCACCACCTCCGCGGAGTTCGACCCCGCCGACCTCGACGTGGCGATGAACGGCGTATGGGTCTGCCGTGGCTCGGAGCCCGCCGAGTCGCCCGAGCTGGTCGACCTGTCACCGCGCGACGTCAGCGTCACGATCGACCTGAAGACCGGCGACGCCCGCGCCACGGTGTGGACCAACGACCTGACGCACGCGTACGTCCACGAGAACTCCGCCTACTCGAGCTGAGGCCACGAACGATGAGCGACTTCATGACATCAGAGCCCACCGCGGGCATCAGCGCGGACGAGTGGAAGCAGGCCACGCAGAAGGCCGCCACCCTCGCCGGTGCGCTGCCCTGGCTGAAGAAGTACCACGGCAAGGTCATCGTGGTGAAGTACGGCGGCAACGCGATGACCGACGACCGTCTGAAGCGCGCGTTCGCCGAGGACATCGTCTTCCTCCGGTACGCCGGCTTCCACCCCGTCGTCGTCCACGGCGGCGGCCCGCAGATCAACCGGATGCTCGACCGGCTCGGGATCGAGTCGGAGTTCCGCGGCGGCCTGCGCGTCACGACCCCCGAGGCGATGGACGTGGTCCGCATGGTGCTCGTCGGCCAGGTGAGCCGCGAGCTCGTCGGCCTGCTCAACCAGCACGGCCCGCTGGCCGTCGGCCTCTCCGGGGAGGACGCCGGGCTCTTCACGGCACGGCGCACCAAGGCGGTCGTGGACGGCGAGGAGGTCGACCTCGGTCTCGTCGGCGAGGTCGAGAAGGTCCGCCCCGAAGCGGTGCGCGACCTGATCGAGGCCGGCCGCATCCCGGTCATCTCCTCCGTCGCCCCCGACGAGACCGGCCTGGTCCACAACGTCAACGCCGACACCGCCGCCGGCGCGCTCGCCGCGGCGCTCGGTGCCGAGAAGCTGCTCGTGCTCACCGACGTCGAGGGCCTCTACCGCGACTGGCCCGACAGCGACGACGTGATCGGCCAGATCAGTCCCGAGGCGCTCGAGGAGCTGCTGCCCTCGCTGTCCAGCGGCATGGTGCCCAAGATGCGCGCCTGCCTGACCGCGATCAAGGGCGGCGTGCCGCGGACGACCGTCGTCGACGGTCGCGAGCCGCACGCGGTCCTGCTCGAGATCTTCACCGACGAGGGCGTCGGCACGCAGGTGCTGCCCGGCGTCGAGACCACGGTGCGCACCGCGCTCCAGAAGGGGGAGTGACCATGAACGCGCAGCAGTCGACCAGCGCGTCCGTGAAGGACCGCTACGCCCACGCCCTGATGAACACCTTCGGACCGCCGAAGCTCGTGCTCACCCGCGGCGAGGGTGCCACGGTGTGGGACGCCGACGGCAAGGAGTACGTCGACCTGCTCGGCGGCATCGCCGTCAACGCCCTCGGCCACGCCCACCCGGCCCTCGTGTCGGCCGTGACCGAGCAGCTGTCCACGCTCGGGCACGTGTCGAACTTCTTCGCCACCGAGCCGCAGGTCGCCCTCGCGGAGCGGCTGCTGGCGCTGCTCGACGTCGACGGGCGGGTGTTCTTCGCGAACTCCGGCGCCGAGGCCAACGAGGCCGCGCTCAAGCTCACCCGCCGCACCGGTCGAAAGCACGTCGTGGCCGCCGAGGGCGGGTTCCACGGGCGCACGATGGGCGCCCTGTCGCTCACGTCCAAGGCCGCCTACCGCGAGCCGTTCGAACCGCTCCCGGCAGGCGTCACCTTCGTGCCGTACGGCGACGTGGAGGCGCTGCGCGCCGCGGTCTCCGACGAGACCGCCGCCGTCGTCCTCGAGCCGATCCAGGGCGAGGCCGGTGTGGTCATGCCGCCCGACGGCTACCTGCAGGCGGCCCGGGAGATCACCGAGGAGCACGGCGCGCTGCTGTGGTTCGACGAGGTGCAGACCGGGATGGGACGCACCGGCGACTGGTTCGCCTACAAGGCCAGCGGCGTGGAGCCCGACGTCGTCACCCTCGCCAAGGGCCTCGCCGGCGGCATCCCGATCGGCGCCTGCATCGCCGTGGGCGAGTACGGCCGGCTTCTCCAGCCCGGCAACCACGGCACCACGTTCGGCGGGAACCCCGTCGCCGCGGCGGCCGCGCTCGCGGTCATCGAGACGATCGAGAAGGAGGGCCTCCTCGAGCACGTGCAGCGAGTCGGCGCCGCCCTCGCCTCGGGGCTGCGGGACCCGCGGGTCACGGAGATCCGCCAGGCGGGCCTGCTCATCGGGCTCGACCTCGCCAAGCCGGTCGCCTCCAGGGCGACCGCGCTCGCGCTCGAGCACGGCTTCATCATCAACGACTGCGCCCCGGACCGGATCCGGCTCGCGCCGCCGCTGGTCCTCACTGACGAGCAGGCCGCCTCCTTCGTGGCCGCATGGCCGTCGATCCTCGACGAGGCGTTCGCGGAGGAGCAGTCATGACCCGCCACTTCCTGCGTGACGACGACCTGAGCCCCGCCGCGCAGTCCGCCGTACTGGCACTGGCGGCGGAGCTGAAGGCCGACCGGTTCAAGGCCCGCCCGCTCGAGGGACCGCGCACCGTGGCGATCCTCTTCGACAAGCCGACCCTGCGCACCCAGGCGTCGTTCACGTCCGGGGTCGCCGAGCTCGGCGGCTTCCCGATGGTCATCGACGCGCGGCTCGCCCAGGTGGGCACCCGCGAGTCGGTCGCCGACACCGCGAGGGTCCTCGGCCGGCAGGCGTCGGTGATCGTGTGGCGGACCTTCCACCAGTCGAGCCTGGAGGAGATGGCTGAGTACGCCGGCGTGCCCGTCGTCAACGCGCTCACCGACGAGTTCCACCCCTGCCAGGTCCTCGCCGACCTGCTCACGATCCAGGAGCACCACGGCGACCTGGCCGGCCGGAAGCTCGCGTTCTTCGGCGACTCCGCGTCCAACATGGCGCACTCCTACCTGCTCGGCGGGGCCACCGCCGGCATGCACGTCACGGTGAGCGGCCCGTCGGGCTTCGAGCCCGACGCCGCGGTGCTCGCGAAGGCCCAGGAGATCGCAAGTACGACGGGCGGGTCGGCGTCGTACGACCCCGACCCGCTGGACGCCGTGGCCGGCGCCGACGTCGTGGCGACCGACACCTGGGTGTCCATGGGCAAGGAGGGTGAGGCCGACCAGCGGCTGGAGCCGTTCCGGCCCTACGCCGTCGACACCGATCTGCTCGCGAAGGGCTCGCCCGACGTGATCGTGCTGCACTGTCTGCCGGCCTACCGGGGCAAGGAGATCGCCGCGGAGGTCATCGACGGCCCGCGGAGCGTGGTCTGGGACGAGGCGGAGAACCGCCTGCACGCCCAGAAGGCGGTACTCACCTGGCTTCTGGAGAAGCGGGAGGTGCAGCAGTGAGCACCCAGCCCCACGCCCCGAGCCCGATGCCGGGGACGAAGAACGCCCGTCAGCAGCGGATCGTCGACCTGCTCACCCGGCACCAGGTGCGGTCGCAGACCGAGCTCGCCGAGCTGCTGGCCGAGTCCGGCGTCACGGTCACCCAGGCCACCCTGTCCCGGGACCTCGTCGAGCTCGACGCGGTCAAGGTCCGGGTCCCCGGCGGCGCTCTGGTGTACGCGGTGCCCGCCGAGGGCGGTGACCGCACACCCGTCCCGGCCGGTGAGTCCGGCGCGGCGGAGGCACGCCTCGCCCGGCTGCTCAGCGAGCTCATGGTCTCGGCCGACGCCTCCGGCAACCTCGCGCTGCTGCGAACACCGCCGGGTGCCGCGCAGTTCCTGGGCTCGGCGTTCGACAAGGCCGCCGTACCCGGCGTCCTCGGCACCGTCGCCGGCGACGACACCGTCCTGGTGATCAGCCGCGACCCCGACGGTGGGGCCGCCCTCGTCCAGAAGCTGCTGGCCCTGGCCAACCACCACCACATCGCCCCGGCGACCTGACCCCCGGACATCCCCGCCTGTCGAGCACCGCGACCAGGCACCCAAGACTGATTGGAAAGACACTCGTGAGCAAGGTCCTGACCTCCCTGCCCGTCGGCGAACGCGTCGGCATCGCCTTCTCCGGAGGGCTCGACACCTCGGTGGCCGTCGCCTGGATGCGGGAGAAGGGCGCCGTGCCCTGCACCTACACCGCCGACATCGGGCAGTACGACGAGCCCGACATCTCCGGCGTCCCGGACCGGGCCACGCAGTACGGCGCCGAGCTCTCGCGCGCGGTCGACTGCCGCCACGCGCTCGTCGAGGAGGGCTTCGCCGCCCTCGCCTGCGGCGCGTTCCACATCCGCTCCGGCGGCCGGGCGTACTTCAACACCACCCCCCTCGGCCGCGCGGTGACCGGCACCATGCTCGTGCGGGCCATGCACGAGGACGGCGTCGACATCTGGGGCGACGGATCCACCTTCAAGGGCAACGACATCGAGCGGTTCTACCGTTACGGCCTGCTCGCCAACCCGCAGCTGCGCATCTACAAGCCGTGGCTCGATGCCGACTTCGTCCACGAGCTCGGCGGCCGTACCGAGATGAGCCAGTGGCTCACCCAGCGGAACCTGCCCTACCGCGACAGCCAGGAGAAGGCGTACTCCACCGACGCGAACATCTGGGGTGCCACCCACGAGGCCAAGACCCTCGAGCACCTCGACGTCTCGCTCGAGTCCGTCGAGCCGATCATGGGCGTGAAGTTCTGGGACCCCGAGGTCGAGGTCCTCCCCGAGGACGTGACCATCCGCTTCGAGCAGGGCCGCCCGGTCGCGGTCAACGGCAAGGTGTACGACGACGCGGTCGAGCTCGTCCACGAGGTCAACACGATCGGCGGGCGCCACGGACTCGGCATGTCCGACCAGATCGAGAACCGGATCATCGAGGCGAAGTCCCGCGGCATCTACGAGGCGCCCGGCATGGCCCTGCTCTGGATCGCCTACGAGCGCCTGCTCAACGCGGTCCACAACGAGGACACCATCGCCAACTACCACGCCGAGGGCCGTCGTCTCGGCCGGCTGCTGTACGAGGGGCGCTGGCTGGACCCGCAGGCGCTGATGCTGCGCGAGTCGATCCAGCGCTGGGTGGCGTCCGTGGTGACCGGCGAGGTGACCGTCCGGCTGCGGCGCGGCGAGGACTACACGGTCATGGACACCCAGGGTCCGGCCTTCTCGTACCACCCCGACAAGCTCTCGATGGAGCGCGTCGAGTCGGCCGCGTTCGGCCCCACCGACCGGATCGGCCAGCTCACCATGCGCAACCTCGACATCGCCGACTCCCGCGCCAAGCTCGAGATGTACGCGATGCAGCCGCAGGACCAGGGTCACGTGTTGGTCGAGCACGGGAACCTGCTGGGCGCGCTCGAGCCGGGCGGCGCCGACCGGATCGCCGAGAACCCGGTCCAGCCGGGCGCCCTCGACGACGAGGCGCTGGACCACGCCGCCATGGAGGCCGGCACCGACTGACCCGCCTCCTCGCTTCCGCGTCGGCTGCGCCGCACCTGATAGAAGGACCATGTGAGCGAAACATCGAAGACAGTCACCGGGGCCCTGTGGGGCGGTCGGTTCGCGGGCGGGCCGTCGGACGCGCTGGCCGCGCTGTCGAAGTCGACGCACTTCGACTGGCGGCTCGCGCCGTACGACCTGGCCGGGTCCAGGGCGCACGCACGTGTCCTGCACCGGGCCGGGCTGCTGACCGACGCGGATCTCGACGGTCTGCTCGCGGGTCTCGACTCGCTCTCCGCCAAGGTCGAGTCGGGGGAGGTCGTCGCCGCCGACTCCGACGAGGACGTCCACGGTGCGCTCGAGCGGCTCCTGATCGACGAGGTCGGTGCCGAGCTCGGCGGCCGGCTCCGGGCAGGCCGCTCCCGCAACGACCAGGTGGCCACGCTGTTCAAGGCGTTCCTGCGAGACCACGCCCGGGTCGTCACAGGTCTCGTCCTCGACCTCGTCGATGCGCTCGCGATGCAGGCCGAGCGTCACCTCGGTGCGCCGATGCCCGGACGCACGCACCTGCAGCACGCGCAGCCGGTGCTGCTGTCCCACCACCTCCTCGCCCACGCGTGGCCGTTGCTCAGGGACGTGTCCCGGATCCGGGACTGGGACGCGCGGGTGGCCGTCGACTCGCCGTACGGCTCCGGCGCCCTGGCCGGATCCTCGCTCGGTCTCGACCCGCAGCAGGTCGCCCGCGAGCTCGGGTTCACCGACTCGAGCCCGAACTCCATCGACGGCACCGCCTCGCGGGACTTCGTCGCGGAGCTCGCCTTCGTGCTGGCGATGGTCGGCGTCGACGTCTCCCGGCAGGCCGAGGAGGTCATCCTCTGGGCGACCAAGGAGTTCGGCTTCGTCGAGCTCGATGACGCGTTCTCCACCGGGTCGAGCATCATGCCGCAGAAGAAGAACCCCGACATCGCCGAGCTCGCCCGCGGCAAGGCCGGCCGGCTGATCGGCAACCTGTCCGGCCTCCTCGCCACGCTCAAGGCGCTGCCGCTGGCCTACAACCGTGACCTCCAGGAGGACAAGGAGCCGGTCTTCGACTCGGTCGACACCCTCGAGGTGCTCCTTCCGGCGTTCACCGGCATGGTTGCGACGCTTCGCTTCCGCACCGAGCGGATGGCCGATCTCGCCCCGCAGGGCTTCTCGCTGGCCACCGACGTGGCCGAGTGGCTGGTGCGCGAGGGCGTCCCGTTCCGCGTCGCCCATGAGCTCGCGGGCGCCTGCGTCCGGCGGTGCGAGGAGCTCGGCTGCGAGCTGGACGAGCTGACCGACGAGCAGTTCGCCGAGATCTCCCCCCACCTGGCCCCCGGCGTCCGCGAGGTGCTGACCGTGGAGGGTTCGATCGCCTCGCGGTCCGGTCGCGGTGGTACGGCGCTGGACCGGGTCTCCGAACAGCTCGCCGAGGTCCGCGCAGCGGTCGCCGAGAACCGTGCGTGGCTTGGCTGACTCCCTCGCGGGGCCGGTCCTCGAGGTGGCTCCCCGCCTGCTGGGTGCGGTCCTGCGGCACGAGACCGCGGACGGTTCCGTCGCCGTCCGGCTGACCGAGGTCGAGGCCTACGCGGGGGAGCAGGACCCGGGCTCGCATGCCTACCGCGGGCCGACGCCTCGCAACGAGGTCATGTTCGGGCCGGCCGGGCATCTCTACGTGTACTTCACCTACGGCATGCACTACTGCTGCAACGTGGTGGTCGGGAACGAGGGGCACGCCTCCGCCGTGCTCCTGCGCGCGGGTGAGGTCGTCGAGGGGATCGACCTGGCGAGGGCACGACGACGGGTCGGTCCCGACCGCGACCTCGCACGGGGCCCGGCCAGGCTCTGCCAGGCGCTCGGCATCGACCTGGACGACAACGGCGCAGACCTGGACGAGGGACCGCTCACGCTGACGCTGCCGGAGCGAGCCGCGGACCGGAGCCGGGTGCGGACCGGCCCACGCGTCGGCCTCCGTCACGCCGCAGACCACCCCTGGCGCTTCTGGCTGGCGGACGAACCCACGGTCTCCGTGTACCGGCCCGCGAAGCGTCTCGCGGAACGCCCCGGGAAGGCGTCCGGTCCGGCATAGGCTGACGTCATGGGCAGCGACCTGCTCCTCGTCCTCGCCGGCGACGTGATGACCGGCCGCGGGATCGACCAGATCCTGCCCGCCCCGGGGTCGCCGCGCCTGCACGAGGAGTACGTCGTCGACGCCAGGTCCTACGTCGACCTCGCCGAGCACCTCAACGGACCCGTGCCGCGAGCCGCGGACCCATCCTGGCCGTGGGGAGACGTGCTCACCACGATGCGCGACGCCGGCCCGGCCGTCCGGGTCATGAACCTCGAGACCAGCGTGACCACGAGCGACGAGATCGCGACGGGCAAGGGGATCCACTACCGGATGAACCCCGCCAACCTCGACGTGCTCAGGGCTGCCGACGTCGATGTCTGGTCGCTGGCCAACAACCATGTCCTCGACCACGGCGTGCCCGGCTTGCTGGAAACCCTGGAAAGCATGCACGCCGCGGGACTCAGGACCGTCGGCGCGGGCGCCGACGAGGTGGAGGCCTGGGCGTGCGCGAGGATCCCGGGCGAGGGACGGGTCCTCGTGACCGCGGTCGGCCACGCCTCGAGCGGAGTCCCCTGGAGCTGGGGCGCCGGCCCTGGACGCCCCGGCATCGCCCTGCTGCCCGACCTGTCCGACGCGACGGCCGAGAAGCTCGCGCAGACGATGACGGACGACGGTCGGGACCGGGACGTCCGGGTCGTCTCGGTCCACTGGGGTGGCAACTGGGGCTACCGCGTCCCGGACGACCAGCGGCGTTTCGCGCACCGCCTCGTCGACGCCGGGGTGCACGTCGTGCACGGCCACTCCTCGCACCACCCGCGCCCTGCGGAGATCTACCGCGGGAGCCTGGTCCTCTACGGCTGCGGCGACCTGGTGAACGACTACGAGGGAATCGGCGGCTACGAGGGCTTCCGGGACGACCTCCGTCTGCTGTACCTGGTCCGTCTGGACACGGCCACCGGCGGTCTGCGGAGCCTCACGATGATCCCGTTCCAGTCCCGCCGGCTCACGCTCAGGAAAGCCGATCCCGCCGACGTCGAGTGGCTCGCCCGCACCCTCGACGAGGCCTCCCGACGGTACGGGACCTCCGTGGTCGTGGCCGAGGACGGCCTCGTGCTGCGGCCCGCCGGCTGACCCGGACCAACCAGGGACCATCGGCACATGCTGTCCGGCAGCGGCCCGCCTAGCGTGGAAGGGCGGGGGTTCTGGAGGTGATCCACGTGCCCATCACAGACGTGACACTCATCGAGGAGAGCGCTCAGAAGACGCACGTCCTCCTCAAGGAGCTGGCCGGCGAGCTCGGTCGCGAGGGCGACGAAAGGTATGCGATGCGCGTCCTGCGCGGCTACCTGCACACCCTGCGGGACCGGCTACCCGTGCCGGAGACCGCACAGTTCGGGGCACAGCTGCCCGAGCTCGTTCGCGGCATCTACTACGAGGGATGGCGCCCCGCGACGGTGCCGCGTGACTACCACGACGTGGACACCTTCCTCGCTCTGGTGGCAGAGGAGGCCCGCCTGGCCGGTGAGACCGAGGCGGCCTACGCCGTCGAGGCGGCGACCCGGGTGTTCCTCCGCCACGTCGGATCGGGAGAGCTGGCCAAGGTGGCCACCGCCCTGCCGCCGCGCATCGCGCAGATGATCAACGGAACTACTCCAGGAGCGGAGACATGACCAGAGGGATCTACCAGCCCGTGCGGGTCGACGTGCAGGTTCGCGGGCCCGTACCCCAGGAGGACGTGGACTACGTGGCGCACAAGGTGGAACGCGTCATGAACTTCGCGAACCAGTCGATCCTCGCGGCCCGGGCTGTGCTCACCAAGGCGCAGGACCCCGCCATGGCCCGTCCGGCACGCGCCGAGGCAACGCTCGACGTGAACGGGACCCAGGTTCGGGCGCAGGCGATCGCGTCGGACATGCCGGGCGCCATCGACCTGCTGGAGGAGAAGCTGCGCATGAACCTCGTCCAGCTGCAGGACCGGGAGCGCACCCGTCACCGCTGGATCGGCGTGGCCACCGAGCAGGGCTGGCGGCACGGCACGCTGCCCACGGCGCGCGAGGAGTACTTCCCCCGCCCGTCGGAGGAGCGCGAGGTGGTCCGCCGCAAGACGTTCGCGATGGCGCCGATGACGCCTGACGAGGCGGCCTACGAGATGGGCATGCTCGGGCACGACTTCTACCTGTTCACCGACAGTCGGTCGGGCAAGGAGGCCGTGGTCTACCGCGACGGAGACGGCCGTTTCGCCATCCGCGGCGAGGCCGTCCCGGACGACGAGAGCGCATCGCTCGTGGAGATGGTCGGCACGGCGCCCACGCTCGCGGAGGCCGAGGCGATCACCCGGCTCGAGCTCAGTGGTGAGCCGTTCGTGTTCTACCTCGACCCCGAGGACGGCCGCGGCCGGGTGCTCTACATGCGGTACGACGGGCACTACGGGCTGATCACCGCCGCCTGAGGCGCGCCGGAGGTCCGACCACACCGCCCAGGCCAAGGGCCGCCAGCGGGACGACCAGCAACCACCAGTGCAAGCCGTCGGCGTCCGCGATGCCGAGGACAGCGAGAGCACCGAGCCCGGCGCAGACGCCGACGACCGCGGCCAGCGGGCGCCACGACGGAGGAGCGGGACGTGGGTCGACGTCGGGTGTCTCGAACCTACCCAGCAGGGCGACAAGACCCACCGTCACGGTACCGAGCACGACGTACCAGAGTGGCCTCGTGAGCCACCACCCGGCGGTCAGCGGCTCGACGACGAGACCCCGGCCTCCGGCGAGCAGCGCGATGCCGATGACGCCGACCATCGCGGTGACGTGCCACAGGTAGAGCGTCATGATCCTCGCATTGAGGGCGACCACGACCGACCAGGCCCGCGCCCCGTCCACGAGGCGCCGTCCGGCCGGCTCGACGAGCAGGACCACACCCGCCTGGAACATGCCGAGCAGCAGCAGCGTGACCCGGGTGGGGTAGGTGTTGTTCACGGTCGCGGTGTCGACCCCGACCATCGAGACCGGGTAGGGACCCAGGACGACGAGAAGCACCACACCCGCGAGCCCCACGACGAGCAGTCCGGCCCGCCGGGGGAGACCGTCCAGCGCCCCGTCGCGCCACGCGTAGCCGAGCTGGTGGACCGTCGCCCAGACCAGCAGGTAGTTCAGGAACCCGACGGCGAGGCTGCCGGTCGACAGCGACACCACGTCGACCAGACCGGACGCAGCGGCGCCGGCGGCGAAGGACCACCAGCGCCACCTCTCCCAGGCGAGCAGCGTGACGGGCGCGACGGCGACGACCAGGACGTAGGCCGCGAGGAACCAGGTCGGCACCAACGCGACCGCGGACGCGAGGCGCAGCGTCCTCCAGCCCACGCCGGCGGCGAGCGCGACGCCCCCTGCCGCGAACCACACCAGCAGGACCGGGACGACCGGCAGGGTGAGCCGCCGCACCCGCGCACGAAGCCAGGTGCCGTACGTCTCGTCGCGCCGCTGTGCCGAGCGCCAGGACATCGCGTTGGCGTAGCCGCCCACCAGGAAGAACACCGGCATCACCTGGAACACCCAAGTGAACGGATGCGTCCACGCGGCGAGGACCAGGACGTGTCCGGCCACGAGCTCGCCGTCCCTCACCGTGACGGCAGCCATCGTCCAGTGGCCCAGCACGACGACGAGGATCGAGACCGCACGCAGAAGGTCGACGTACCTGTTGCGCTGTGGCGGGGTGCGCTCCGCGAGCGTGCGTGCCGTGGCCAGGATCCCCATGCCTCCAGTCTCGGTCCTGGGCAGCCCTGCCGCCTGCGTTCGCGTACTCAGCCCGGAACCGAGGGGTACTCAGGGCCCTGACTCTCGTAGGCTCCTTGCACACGAGGAGGACGCATGCTGATCCATCCATGGGACGCCGCGACGCGTGACGAGTGGAGCAACGTCCTGGGCCGGCACAGCTTCGGCCAGCTGGTCGTCACCGGAGAGGACTGGCCGTACGTCGTGCCGAGCCACTTCGTGCACGACGGGGGCGACCAGATCTGGCTGCACCTCGCCCGTCCGAACCCGGTCTGGAGCGCACTCGAGCAGCACCCCCGGGTGGTGTTCGCGCTGGCCGCGGACTACGTGTACGTCGAGGCCGCCTGGAACGCCGACGACGGAGTTCCGCCGGAGCACGGTGTGCCGACCTCGTACTACACGGCCGTCCAGCTCCGCTGCACCGCCGAGATCGTCGACGACGCCGACGGGAAGCTCGAGATCCTCCGTCGCCAGCTCGCCCGCCTCGAGCCCGAGGGCTCCTCCCGCGTGCCACCGACGGCCGCGCTCGAGACGGACCGCCGACTCCTGCCCGGCATCCGGGGCGTCCGCCTCACCATCGAGGAGGTGCTGGCGAAGATGAAGTACGGCGGCAACAAGTCCCCCGAGCAGCGTGGCCGGATCTCCGACCGGCTGGCCGGGCGCGGAGGCCCTATGGACGACGCGGCGCGGGACCATCTGCTCCGGCGCGGCGGCACCGTCGGCCGGCCGCCGGCGTCTCGCTCGTCCTGACCGGTTGGGGGAAGCGGGCGTCGATAGGGCAGGCTTGGTCTGCACGTGTACGACGGACGGCCCGTCCGTCGTGCCGACCGAGACCGGAAAGGCCCTGAGGTGTCCGCTGACCTGCACATCCTCGACGAGCTCGAGTGGCGCGGTCTGATCGCCCACTCGACGGACCTCGACGCCCTGCGCGCCGAGCTGTCCGGGGGCATGGTCAAGCTCTACTGCGGCTTCGACCCGACGGCACCCAGCCTGCACATGGGGAACCTCCTGCAGATCCTCACGCTGAGGCGCTTCCAGGACGCCGGCCACAAGCCCTACGGCCTGGTCGGCGGTGCCACGGGCATGATCGGCGACCCCAAGGACACCGGCGAGAGGCAGATGAACAGCCTCGACACGGTGAAGCAGTGGAGCGCCAACGTGAAGTCGCAGCTCAAGCGCTTCCTGTCGTTCGAGGGCTCCAACGCCGCCTCCGTGGTCAACAACTACGACTGGACCGCGGGGTTGTCGACGATCGAGTTCCTCCGCGACATCGGCAAGCACTTCCCGGTCAACCGGATGCTCGCCCGCGAGGTCGTCAAGGCACGCCTCGAGATCGGCATCAGCTACACCGAGTTCAGCTACGTCCTGCTGCAGTCCATGGACTACCTGAACCTCTACCGCGACTTCGGGGTCACGCTCCAGACCGGCGGCAGCGACCAGTGGGGCAACATCACCGCCGGGGTCGACCTGATCCGACGCGTCACCGGCGGCCACGTCAACGCGCTGGCCACGCCTCTGGTGACGAAGGCGGACGGGACGAAGTTCGGCAAGACGGAGTCCGGGACCGTCTGGCTCGACGCGTCCATGACCTCGCCGTACGCCTTCTACCAGTTCTGGCTGAACTCCGACGACCGCGACGTGGTGGACCTGCTCAGGTACTACACGTTCCGGACCCGCGAGGAGATCGCGGAGCTCGAGGAGCAGACCCGCGAGAAGCCGTTCATGCGGGCTGCCCAGCGTGCGCTGGCGGACGACGTGACGACGCTCGTGCACGGCGCCGAGGAGACCGAGCGGATCAAGGCGGCGTCGGCGGCGCTGTTCGGCGGAGGCGAGCTCACCGAGCTGAGTGTCGAGACGCTGGGCGCAGCTCTGCGCGAGGCCGGATCGGTGCAGGTCAAGTCAGGCGAGGGGATGCCGAGCTTCGTCGACCTCCTGGTCGAGACCGGCCTGGTGGCCAGCAAGGGCGCAGCACGGCGGACCATCTCGGAGGGGGGTGCCTACCTGAACAACCGTCGGGTGGCGGACCCGGAGCTGGTCCCGACGAGCGACGACCTGATCGGCGGCGCCTGGATGGTTCTCCGGCGCGGCAAGAAGCACCTGGCCGGCGTCGAGGTCGTCGCCGGCTGAGCCAACCGAGGGAGGCCGTCATGGACCGATGGGTCGAGGAGCTCGAGGAGCTGGCGCGCGCCGCGCTGCCCGAGGCGGTCCACCGGTACGTCCGCCAGGGTGCCCGGGACGGCGTGAGCGTCGCGGAGGCCGTGGAGGCCTGGGAGCGGATCCGCTTCCTGCCGGGGATCCTCCGTGACGTGACCGAGGTCGACTGCTCCACGGAGCTGCTCGGCACCCCGGTCCGCACGCCGTTCGCGATCGCGCCTACCACCATGCAACGCGCAGCGCACCGCGACGGCGAGCTCGGGATGGCCAGGGCTGCCGCCGCCGGCGACACGCTCATGGTGCTCTCGAGCAACGCCGGCACCACGTTCGACGAGGTCGCCGGGACCGGGGTGGCCTGGTGGCTGCAGATGTACGTCCCCTCGGACCGTCTGGTCTCCAAGCCGCTGCTCGACCGGGCAGTGGAGGCGGGAGCGTCCGCGATCGTCCTGACCGCGGACACCCCGGTGGTCGGTACCAAGTACGACGACGGCCAGGAGACGGTGTGGGACGTCGCCGAGTCCAGCTGGCTGCGTGCCAACTTCGACGTCGAGGACGGCGACCTGGCCGGCCACGAGAAGGCGATGGACCTCGGGCCGCAGGACATCGACTGGCTGCAGAAGGCGACCGGACTGCCCGTCGTGGTCAAGGGGGTGCTGCGCCCGGACGACGCCCGTCGCTGCGTCGACGCCGGCGCCGCGGCCGTCTGGGTCTCCAACCACGGGGGCCGTCAGCTCGACCGGGCCGCGGCCTCCGCCACCTGCCTGCCCGGGGTGGTGGCCGCCGTCGGGGACGCAGCGGAGGTGTACGTCGACGGGGGAGTGCGCAACGGACGCCACGGTTTCGCCGCCCTCGCACTCGGAGCCCGCGGCGTGTTCCTCGGGCGCCCCCCGCTCTACGCGCTCGCGGTCGACGGTCAGGACGGGGTCACCCGTCTCCTCGACGGCCTCGCCGACGAGCTCGCCGAGACCATGCGGCTGGCGGGCTGCAACCGCGTCGCCGCCGTCACCGAGGACCTCGTCGCGACAAGGTGACAGGGGCCACCCGGAACCGGATTTGCGTTGCTGGCAAGGGAGACGTAATGTTTTCTCTGTCGCCGAGAGCGGCGGGACGCAAGGCCGAGAGGTCGGGTGGCCGGCTCCGGAGACACTCCCTCAAACCAACACCTTCTCGGGTGGTTGACGAGCGCGCCCATGGCGCCGGCTCAGCCAGCTGCTGACAGTGCTGCGGAGAGGGGCCGGCCCCGCCAGACCGACTTGAACGGCGCGGCAGGAACCGGTAAGTTTGGTCAGGTTGCCCCAGACCGAGGCCCGTGTGGGTTGAGGGTGGTGTGCGTTTGATCTTTGAGAACTCAACAGTGTGCTAAAAGTCGACGAATTAATTTGTTTTGCCAGTCGGCAGGCTGCCGGGGCTC
>DASTPU010000217.1:0-4923 GCA_035762105.1 Nocardioidaceae bacterium
GGCGCCGGCGTTGACCGGGACTTCCGGAGCGGGGTCTGACACGCCCACCTGCTGCAGCGTGTCCTGCACGGCGGGCTCGATGATGGCGGTCAACGGCTTGGGGTAGAAGCCGAGCAGGACGATGAGCACGAGCAGCGGCGCGAGCGCGGAGATCTCGCGCATGCCGAGGTCCCTCATCGACGCGACGGCCGGTACGGCGGGACCCGTCATCGTCCGCTGGTACATCAGCAGGATGTACAGCGCGGCGAGGACGATGCCCAGCACGGCGAAGATCGCGAACCACCAGTTGTAGGCGAACGTCCCGACGAGCACGAGGAACTCCGAGACGAACGGAGAGAGGCCCGGCAGCGACAGCGACGACAGGCCGGCCACCAGGAAGACGCCCGCGAGCACCGGGGCCACCTTCTCGACACCGCCGAAGTCGCTGATTAGCTGCGAGCCGCGACGGCGGATCAGGAAGCCGGTGACCAGGAACAGCGCCGCGGTCGACAGGCCGTGGTTGAACATGTACAGCGTCGAACCGACGTGGCCCTGGCTGTTGAGCACGAAGATGCCCAGCACGATGAAGCCGAAGTGCGACACCGACGTGTACGCGATGAGGCGCGGGATGTTGTTCTGCCCGATGGCCAGGAGGGCGCCGTACAGGATCGAGACGACGGCGAGCACCAGCACCACCGGGGTCGCCCACTGCGACGCCTCCGGGAAGAGCCCCAGGCCGAAGCGGATCATGCCGAAGGTGCCGATCTTGTCGAGGATGCTGACCAGCAGCACCGACGTGCCCGGGGTGCCGGCGGCGGCCGCGTCGGGGAGCCACGTGTGCACCGGGAACATCGGCGCCTTGATCGCGAACGCGACGAAGAAGCCGAGGAACAGCCAGCGGGCGACGTCCTGCTCGATCTGGACCTGCGCCAGCTCCGAGAGGAGGTACGTCGGACCGAACTCGCTGTCCGCGGAGACGACGTACAGCCCGATCACCGAGGCCAGCATGAGCAGACCGCCGAGGAGCGAGTACAGCAGGAACTTCACGGCCGCGTACGAGCGCCGGACGCCACCGAAGCCGCCGATCAGGAAGTAGATCGGGAGCAGCGTCGCCTCGAACAGCACGTAGAACAGGAAGACGTCGGTCGCCATGAACACGCCGACCGCGAGACCCTCGAGCGCGAGCATCCAGGCGAAGAAGGAGTTCACGCTCCAGCGCCCGCCGTCGCCGTCCTCCCACGAGGCGAGGATGACCACCGGGACCAGGATCACGGTGAGCAGCACCAGCGTCAGGCCGAGGCCGTCGACGCCGAGCGCGTAGTGGGCGCCGAAGGCGGAGATCCAGGTGTACTCCTCGGTGTACTGCATGCCCGCGCCGACGTCGTACCCGACACCGATGGCAGCGGCGATCACCAGCGTGAGCACCGAGACGCCGAGCGCGACCTGCTTGGGCAGGGCGGCGTCACCGCGCTTCGGGAGCAGGGCGACCACGACGGCGCCGAGGAGCGGCACCGCCATCAGGGCGGTCAACCAGGGAAAGGAGCTCACAGCGACACCAGCCTCAGCATCTTGTCGTGTCCGGAGAGGGAATCGTGGTCGAGCCTCATGTCAGGTTCACCGCCAGCAGGGCGCCCAGCACCAGGACCGCACCGGCCAGGAGCGAGAGCGCGTAGGACCGGACGAAACCGGTCTGCAGCCGTCGCATCCGGCCGGCCAGGCCCGCGAAGGCGGCACCCGTGCCGGTGACCACGCCGTCGACCCCGTGCTTGTCGAAGCTGCCGAGGTCGGTGACGAAACGGTCGCCGGGACGCATGAACAGCGCCTCGTTGAGGGCGTCGCCGTACAGGTCGGCACGGGCGGCACGGGTGAAGACCGAGACCCTCGCCGGGGCGACCCGGGGCACCTCACGCTTGCCGACGAGGACCCAGGCCAGCGCGACGCCGACGGCGACGACCGCGACGACGATGGCGGTCATCACCAGCGGCGAGACGGCGAGCTCGTGGTGCTCGGCGTGGCCGGTGACCGGCTCGAGGAACTCGACGATCCAGTTGCCCAGCAGCATGAAGCCGCCGAGGACCGAGAGCGCCGCGAGGACGATCAGCGGGATGGTCATCACCGAAGGCGACTCGTGCGGGTGCACGTCCTTGGCCCAGCGCTTCTCGCCGAAGAAGGTCATCAGCATCACGCGGGTCATGTAGAACGCGGTGATGCCGGCCCCGAGCAGGGCGGCGAGGCCGACGACCAGGTTGTCCGCGAACGCGGTCTCGATGATCTTGTCCTTGGACCAGAAACCGGAGAATCCGGGGAAGCCGATGATCGCGAGGTAGCCCATCGCGAAGGTCAGGAAGGTCACCGGCAGCGACTTGCTCAGTGCGCCGTAGTGGCGCATGTCCACGTCGTCGTCCATCGCGTGCATGACCGAGCCGGCCCCGAGGAACATGTTGGCCTTGAAGAAGCCGTGGGTCAGCAGGTGGAAGATCGCGAACGCGTAGCCGGCGACGCCGAGGCCCGCGGCGAGCATCATGTAGCCGATCTGGCTCATCGTCGACCCGGCCAGGGCCTTCTTGATGTCGTCCTTCGCCGTACCGATGATCGCACCCCACAGGAGCGTCACCGCACCGACGATCACGACCGCGGTCTGCGCGATCGGCGCGGCCTCGTAGATGAAGTTCGAGCGGACGATCAGGTAGACGCCGGCGGTCACCATGGTCGCGGCGTGGATCAGCGCGGAGACCGGGGTCGGGCCCTCCATCGCGTCGAGCAGCCAGGACTGCAGCGGCACCTGGGCGGACTTGCCGCACGCCGCGAGCAGGAACAGCAGGCCGAGCGCGGTGAGGATGCCGTCGGAGGCCTCGCCGGCGACCGCGGAGACCTCGGTGAAGGCGACGCTGTTGAAGGTGGCGAACAGCAGCATGATGCCGAGCGCCATGCCGATGTCACCGACGCGGTTCACCACGAAGGCCTTCTTCGCGGCGGCGGCCGCGGAGGGCTTGTGCTGCCAGAAGCCGATGAGGAGGTACGACGCGAGGCCGACGCCCTCCCAGCCGAGGAACAGCAGCACGTAGTTGTCGGCGAGGACGAGCACGAGCATCGCCGCGACGAAGAGGTTGAGGTACCCGAAGAAGCGTCGGCGGCGCTCGTCGTGCGCCATGTAGCCGACGGAGTAGACGTGGATGATCCCGCCGACCCCGGTGATCAGCAGCAGGAACAGCGCCGACAGCGGGTCGTAGAGGAGCGAGAACTCCACCTTGAACGCGCCGGCCTCCATCCACGTGTACAGGTGCTGGCCGATGGCGCGGTCCTCGGCACCGCGGCCGAGCAGCGCGAGGAACGCGACCACGCTCAGCGCGAAGGAGCCCGCGACGGTGGCGACGCCGAGCCAGTGGCCCCAGGCGTCGGCACGGCGGCCGGCCAGGAGGAGGATCGCCGCACCGAGCGCCGGGAGCGCGATCACCAGCCACAGGAGGGAGAACACCCCGCCGCCGGTGGCGGTCTCGATCACCGGGACGCTCTCGGCCAGCGGAGTCATGACGGTTGTGGTCAACGTGGCTCCTAGAACTTCAGCAGGCTCGCGTCGTCGACCGAGGCCGAGCGACGGGTCCGGAAGATGGTGATGATGATCGCCAGGCCGACCACGACCTCGGCGGCGGCGACGACCATGACGAAGAACGCCGTGACCTGACCGTCGAGGTTGCCGTTGACGCGCGAGAACGTGACGAGCGCGAGGTTCGACGCGTTGAGCATCATCTCCACGCACATGAACAGGACCAGCGCGTTGCGGCGCGTGAGCACGCCGACCGCGCCGATCGAGAACAGGATCGCGGACAGGACGAGGAACGGGGTCTCGCTCATCGCTGCTCCTCCCCCTCGTTGCGGTTCCGGTCGGTGGTGGACTCGCTCGGGTCGCCCTGGATGGGGCCCTTGGGCGTCGCGTCCGGCTCACCGGGGATGTTCGAGGAGCCGTCGTCGTGGAGTCCGCGGGTCAGCTGCTCGATGTCGTCCGCGAGACGTCCGGCCGAGCGGACCGTGCCGCGTGCGGCGAGCACCCGGGAGACCGAGGCGTCGGCCGGGGTGCCGTCGGGCAGCAGGGCCGGGGTGTCAACGGCGTTGTGCCGGGCGTAGACGCCGGGCGCCGGCATCGGGCCGGGGTGCCGGCCGGCCTCGGCGTAGGAGCGCATCCGCTGCGCGGCGAGGTCACGCTGGGTCAGCTTCGGGGTGAGGCGCTCGGTGTGCGCGAGCACCATCGTGCCGATCGCGGCGGTGATCAGCAGGGCCGCGGTGGCCTCGAAGGCGAGGACGTAGCGGGAGAACAGCATCGCCGCGAGACCCTCGATGTTGCCGTCGGCGTTGGCCTCCGAGAGGCCGGTCACCGTGCCGGCGGAGACCTGTGCGACGCCGAGCACCAGCAGCAGGCCGAAGAGCAGGCCGACGATGACCGCGAGCACACGCTGGCCCTTGATCGTCTCCACGACCGAGTCGGCGGCGTCCACGCCCACGAGCATCAGCACGAAGAGGAACAGCATCAGGATCGCGCCGGTGTAGACGATGATCTGCACCGCGAAGAGGAACGGCGCGTCCTGCACGAGGTAGAGCACGGCCAGGCCGAGCATCACCACGGCGAGCATCAGCGCGGCGTACACCGCCTTGCGCGCGAAGAGCACGCCGAGCGCCGCCGCGACCATGATCGGCGCGAGCAACCAGAAGGCGATCACCGGGCGTCCTCACTCTCGTGGCCCGCCGCGCCCGGCTGCGCCTTGAACGCGCCGCGGTAGTAGTCGGTCTCGTCGTTGCCGAGGTACATGTCGTGCGGCGGCTGCTCCATGCCGGGCAGCAGCGGCGCGAGCAGGTCCTGCTTCTCGTAGATCAGGTCCTGCCGGTTGTCGTCGGCGAGCTCGTACTCGTTGGTCATCGTGAGCGCGCGCGTCGGGCAGGCCTCGATGCACA
>DASTPU010000218.1:0-7841 GCA_035762105.1 Nocardioidaceae bacterium
CTGGTTCTGCGCCGCCATCTGACGCTCGCCCTGGTAGACCTGGATCTGCACCGAGGGCTGGTTGTCGTCGGCGGTGGTGAACACCTCGGACCGCTTGGTCGGGATCGTGGTGTTGCGCTCGATGAGCTTGGTCATCACGCCGCCCTTGGTCTCGATGCCCAGGGACAGCGGCGTGACGTCGAGGAGCAGCACGTCCTTGACCTCGCCCTTGAGCACACCGGCCTGCAGCGCGGCACCGACGGCCACGACCTCGTCCGGGTTCACGCCCTTGTTCGGCTCCTTGCCGCCGAGCAGCTGCTTGACGGCGTCGGTCACGGCCGGCATCCGGGTCGAGCCGCCGACCATGATCACGTGGTCGATCTTGGAGATGTCCTGACCGGCGTCCTTGAGCACGGTCTGGACCGGGCCCTTGGTGCGGTCGAGCAGGTCCGCGGTCATCTTCTGGAACTCCGCCCGGGTCAGCCGCTCCTCGAAGTGCAGCGGGCCGGACTCCGAGTGGGTGATGTAGGGCAGGTGAATCGTGGTCTCGCTCGAGGCAGACAGCTCGATCTTGGCCTTCTCGGCAGCCTCCTGCAGACGCTGGCGGGCGATCTTGTCAGCACCCAGGTCCACGTTGTTGCTGTCCTTGAACTTCTTGACCATCCACTCGACGATCCGGTTGTCCCAGTCGTCGCCACCGAGGTGGTTGTCACCGGAGGTCGCCTTCACCTCGACGACACCGTCGCCGATCTCGAGCAGGGACACGTCGAACGTGCCGCCACCGAGGTCGAAGACCAGGATGGTCTGGTCGTGCTCCTTGTCGAGGCCGTAGGCCAGCGCGGCCGCGGTCGGCTCGTTGACGATGCGGGACACGTTCAGGCCCGCGATCTCGCCGGCCTCCTTGGTGGCCTGGCGCTGGGCGTCGGAGAAGTACGCCGGGACCGTGATCACCGCGTCGGTCACGGTCTCACCGAGGTAGGCCTCGGCGTCGCGCTTGAGCTTCTGCAGGACGAACGCCGAGATCTGCTGCGGCGTGAAGTCCTTGTCGTCGATCTTGGTCTTCCAGTCGGTGCCCATGTGGCGCTTGACCGAGCGGATGGTGCGGTCGACGTTGGTGACGGCCTGACGCTTGGCCACCTCGCCGACGAGCACCTCGCCGTTCTTGGCGAAGGCGACCACGGACGGCGTGGTCCGGGCACCCTCTGCGTTTGCGATGACGGTGGGTTCGCCACCCTCGAGTACGGCTACGACGGAGTTCGTCGTACCGAGGTCGATGCCGACCGCGCGTGCCATGTTCTACCTCCACGGTTCATCCCCGCCAAGGTGGCGGGCGTGCTTCTTCGTCTGCTCTTGGGGCGGGTCGCGTACGTGTCCCGCTGACACGAGTCTGGCAAACAACTTGAGTCTGCTCAACTCAACTCTTGTCACAGGGGACAACGCAGCGCGAGGGGCGGGTGTTCCCGGCCTCCGGCGGGTCATGTCGTGACCCGCGCCACCCCCTGGGCCCGCTGCCCGGGGTCAGGCGGCGCGGTTCGGATCCCGCTCGAGGGCGGGGAAGGTACGGCGGACGAGGTCGACGGCCGGGCCGAGGAGCAGGAACACGAGCACGGTCCCGGGCCCGACGGCCGCCCCGAGCAGCCAGCCGACCACGGCCCCGCCGAACTGCACGAGGTTGTAGCTCCACCGGAACGGGATCGGCGGGTCCCAGGCGATCGCCATCGCCTCGGCGGGGCCGGCGCCCGTGGCGCTGGCCAGGTAGGCAGCGATACCGACCGCGATCAGGACGAAGGCCAGCAGCAGCATCGCCACCCGTATCGGCACCGAGGGGCCGTCGGGGACGAGCAGCATCACAGCGGAGATCACGAAGCCCACGAGGAACCACTGCACGACGGTCCCCGGCCCGGGGCGTGTGCCGCGGACCCAGGCGAGCCCGATGAACACCGCACCGACCACGATGTTGAGCTGCCAGAACGGGAGGCCTGTCGCGATCGCGATGCCGTTGACGAGCGTGGAGTAGCCGTCGGAGCCGAGCGCGGCCTCGAGGAGGAAGGCCACCCCGACTCCCAGCACGGTGCAGCCGAGGACGAGCTGGACGTACCTGACCAGCAGCTTCGGGACGAGGGGTGAGTCGAGGCCCCTGGGCTTCTGCACGTCGACGGCGTCCCCGGTTATCCGACCGGCTGCGGTTCACGCGCCGGGTCGGGCGCGGGCACGTCCAGCCGCCCGGTCCGCGAGGCCCACACCTCGAACGCCACGGTCGCGAACGGCGGGATGGAACAGGCCAGCCCGGTCAGCGTGACCCGGGGCGACCAACGGAGGTTCCTGGCGAGCAGGAGGGTGAGGGCGACGTACGCGATGAAGACACCGCCGTGCAGGGAGCCGAACACCTTCACGCCCAGCTCCGTCGTGCCGGCCACGTGCTTGAGGTACATGCCCACGAGGAGCCCGGCCCAGGAGAGGGCCTCGGCGATCGCGACAGCCTTGAAGACGGTGACCTGGGTGCGCAGGGACATGGGCGCGATCGTACGCTGCGTCAGCCGACGCGGACGGTGACGGGGTTCGACGCCTTGCCGCGCCCGGAGTCGACGACCCGGAACTTGTTGGCACCGGTCTGGCCGGTCATGACGTAGGTCGAGAAGGTCCCGCCGCTCACCGACGCGGACGTCGGGAAGTCGGTCCAGCCGCCGCCCTCGAACCGCTGCACCTGCAGGGAGGCCCCCTCGCCGCCGGGGTACGTGCCGGTGAGGTAGATCCGCTCCATCGCCGCGACGTCGAGCGGGCTGGCCGACAGGCTGATGACAGAGCGCGGCGGCTTGCGCTTCCGCTTCTTGTCCTCCCGGGGCGACTTCGTGGCCTCGGGCTCATCGGTGTTGGTCGGGTCGACCCCGCCGTTGAGGTCCTCGAGGGTCAGCCCGGGATCGTCGTCGTCCTCGGCGGAGGCGCCCGGAGAGCGGTCGGGGATGTACAGGCTGGGCTCCTCCTGGACGGTCTGCGTCTCCTCACCGATGCCGGAGACGCTCACCGCTCCGAGGGCGACGAGGCTGATCACGCCGCCCACCAGCAGGGCGACGCCCAGCAGCGCACCGACCCCGGTCAGCAGGGAGCGGTACCACGGAGCGTCGTCGTCCTCAGCCATCGCGACCCAGGGTAGGCGACGGCACGTTACGGACCTAGGACGTTTCCATGGCGGCCCGGCCGGACCTACGCGGCGTTCGGGTCGGGTTGGTGGATCCCGAACGTGTTGCCCTCGGTGTCGATGTAGTAGCCCTGCCAGGCCATTCCGGTGAGCGCCATCTTCGGCAGCGCGACCTGACCGCCGGCGTCGAGTATCTTGCGCTCGGTCTCGTCGTACTCGGCGACGCCCACCGTGCAGACGTAGGCGTTGGTGCCCTGGCCGAGCGCCGGCGCCGGCGCCGGACGCTGCAGCAGGCCGCCGTTGATCCCCGGCTCACCCTCCGGCCCAGTGGTGATCCCCCAGTAGGTGGAGCCGGTCATCGGGCCGTAGTCCTCGAAGGACCAGCCGAAGACCGCGGTGTAGAAGGCCTTGGCCCGCTCCACGTCGTCGGCCTGGATCTCGAAGTGCAGCACGCGGGACATGCGGATCTCCTCGGGTCGGCTGCTCCGAGTCTGGCACCCGGCGCCCAGGGTCCGCGACCCCTCGACACCCTCCAGGGCTGGTCGATAACTGAAACACGTTCTCGTACGAGGAGGTCACGTCCGACCCCGAGGCCGCCCTCCGCGGAGCTCTACCCGTCGGCGCCCGAGGGCTGGACCTCGGGCGGTGCGGCATACAGCTCGTTGCTGCGGACGTGGACGACCACGGCTGCGGCGAGCACCCCTGCGACAGCGACCCACCACCGCCCGGGGAAGTCACCGGTCGCACCCAGGACCACCAGCATCGCCGCGAACATCGCGGCGGCGGCCGCATAGAGGGCCAGGGCCGTCGACTGCATGGCGTGGTGCACCAGGTCGCGGGTGCTTCCGGTCAGGAAGTCGTTCTCGTTCATCGGTCTGGCCCCCTGCGATGGGATGGTCGGACGCCGGCCGACCCGGGACCTTTCCCGAGACCGGAGACGGCAGCGAGAGCCTAGTGCCTCGGGGCTCGGCTCCCTGTCAAGCCGGTGACGTCGGCGCATGCGGCCTGCCCGCTTCGACGAAGTTCCCGAAACCGCCCAAAGACACCCGCCCTCTCTGCGAAAGTAAAGAGGTCAGTCGCGGTCACCCGCCGGCGGGGAAGCCAACGGGCCCGCGAGATCGCACTCTGTCCTTGGGGGAAGAGCTCGGTGCTCTCGCATGCCCGGACGACGCTGCTGCGCGTCGTCGCACCCGTCCTGGTCGCGCTGCTCGCGATCTCCATCGCCGTACCCGCGCAGGGCAAGGCCTTCGAGTCCTTCGGCGGCTACCAGCCGCAGGTCTCCTGCGACCCCGTGGCCAAGAAGGGGGTGCTCGCCTTCCGCAGCATGGTGCTGCGCAAGTTCGGCGGCGGCGACCTCGGCATCGTCCGCGGCTGCGACGTCGGCTCGACGTCGGAGCACAAGGAGGGCCGGGCCTGGGACCACGCCCTCAGCTGGAACAAGCCGGGCGACCGGGCGCGGGCGAGGCGCGTGATCGAGTGGCTCACCGAGCCGGTCGCCGGGGACCCCGCGCGCCGCGCCAACCGGCTGGGCGTGATGTACCTGATCTGGAACAAGCGGATCTGGTCCCACGGCAGCTGGCGGGAGTACACCGGGTCGTCCCCGCACCGCGACCACATCCACTTCTCCTTCACCTGGAACGGCGCCACCAAGCGCACCTCGTGGTGGACCGGCCAGGTCATGTCCTACGACTACGGGCCGTGCCAGCGGTGGATCGGCGAGTACGCGCCGCGCTGGAAGGCGCCGCGCACCACCCCGTGCCCCGAGGCGATCCGGCGGCCGAAGGCGAACCGGAACGGCATCTACCTCGCCCAGTCCGGCGAGACGCTGCGTCGCGTGGCCCGGTTCTTCGACCTGACCGTCATGGAGATCCGCGTGTGGAACGGCTTCCCGCGTGAGGGCCACATCGAGCTGTACGTCGGACAGCGGATCCGGGTGGTCGAACCCGCCGTGATCCCGCCCATCACGCAGCCCGAGCCCGAGCCGACCCCCGAGCCCGAGCCGACCCCGGAGCCGTGGCCGTGGCCGGAGGACGAGCCCGAGAGCGACCCCTCGCCGGAGCCGGAGGCGGAGCCCACGGCGGAGCCGACGCCGGAGGGCTGACCCGTGGTCCCGCGACCGGCGCGCTGACTACCGGGGCTGGACGACGATCCGCGCGCCGTGGCGCGGCACGCTCGTGATGTTGCGGACCTTGGGCTCGTCACGGGCGCCGGCCGGCACCCGGACGTCGTAGGCGGCGAGCACCTCGCGGAGCACCGCCACGCCCTCCATCAGGGAGAAGCCGGCGCCGATGCACCGACGGACCCCGCCCCCGAACGGGATCCACGTGTTGGCCTCGACGTGCCCGTCGATGAACCGTTCGGGACGGAAGACGCCCGGTTGCTCGAAGTTGTCGGGGCGGCTGTGCGACACGATGATCGACGGCCCGATGTTCGTTCCTTCGGGCAGCCCCCAACCGCCGATGCTCGCCGGCGCCATCAGGTGGCGGACCACCATCGGGATCACCGGGTGGAGGCGCATGGCCTCCTTCATCACGGCCTCGAGGTAGTCGTCGTCGCCCTCGTCGGCGGCCCTCTGGGCCCGGCGGAGCTGTGCCTGGTCACGACCGAGCTCGTACAGCGACCACGACAGCGCGGTCGCGGTGGTCTCGTGACCGGCGAGCAGCAGCGTGACGAGCTGGTCGCGGAGCTCGGCGTCGGAGAGCGCGTCGTCACTGGCTCCCACGGCCAGGAGCTGGGAGAGCACGTCGGTCCGCTCGTGGAGGTCGCCGGCGGCACGGCGTTCGGCGATCTCGGCGTACATCACCGCGTCGAGGGCGCGCTGGTTGTCGACCGTCGCCTTCCACGGCCCGAACTTCTGCAGGAACGGGTAGCCCCAGCCGAGCAGCACGATCGGGTTGATGTCGACGGTCCTGTTCACCAGCGGGCGGAGCTCGGTGAGCCGCTGCTCGTCGGTGACACCGAAGACGACCCGCAGGATGACCTCGAGGGTGAGCGCGTTCATCCGCTCCAGCGAGCGGAACGGCGTGCCGGGCCGCCAGTGCGCGACCTCGTCCTTGGCCAGCGCCGTCACCACCGACTGGTAGCGGCGCAGGGCGGCCCCGTTGAACGCGGGCATCAGGAGCTTGCGGGCCCTGCGGTGCTCGGTGCCGTCCTGCAGCAGCAGCGAGTGCTCGCCCATGATCGGCCCGAGGATCGCGTTTCCCTTGCCGGCGTGGAAGACCTCCGGGTCGCCGGCGAAGATCTCCTTCGCGTGCTCGGGACGCGTGAAGAGGACGAGCGGCGTGCCCTTCGGCACGACGCGGACCGTGAAGGCATCGCCGTAGCGGCGGTGCATCGCCGGGATGAACTGGTGGCGGAACCTCATCAGGAGGACGCTCTGCACCAGCGCGGGCAGGCGCAGACCGGGTGGCAGGTCACGCGCGGGGATCCGGCGGACGAGCCCATCGTTGTAGGGCTTCATCTTCGCGAACCGATCGTCGGTGACGGTCATGACCACATCCCGGGTGCTGAGTGAAGTGGTTTCGCATACTACGGGTATGCCCGGGTTGTTGGAAGGGGCCGAGCCTCACGCCTCAGTACGACGGGCGCGGGCCTCGCGCTCCCGCTGCGCGTGCTCGTCGGTCCTCTCGTCGTAGGACCAGAAGTCGCGCAGCCAGAAGGCGGTGGCGACGACACCCACCACGCACAGCACACCACCGCTGGTGATCGACGCACGCACGCTCCAGGCGTCCGCCACCAGGCCCGCGCGCGCCTGACCGCCGAGCGGACCGATCGAGTACGACAGCATCTCGATCCCGGCCAACCGGCCGCGCATGTGGTCCGGGATGGTCTGGTTCCAGACCGTGGACCGGAAGATCCCGCTGACCATGTCGGCGGCCCCCGCGACCACGAGGAACAGCATGAGCAGCCAGATGTCCGGCATGACGCCCGCGACCGCGATGGCCGCGCCCCAGGTCGCGGCGGAGATCACGATGGCCCGGCCGTGGTGGTGGACGTGCCTGGTCCAGCCGGAGGTGACGGTCGCGAGGAGGCTGCCGACCGTGCCGGCCGAGTACAACAGCCCGAGCAGCTCGGGTCTCTCGAACACGTCCGCGGCCAGCGCGGGGAAGAGCACCGTCGGCATCGCCATGAACATGGCGACCAGGTCGACCACGTAGGTCCCCAGCAGGTCGCGCCGGCCCAGCGCGTAGGTCAGGCCCTCGTGGATGCCGCGCAGCGACGGCGGGTTGCTCCGGTCGGCCACGGGGTAGGGGCGCAGCGCCGCGAACAGCGCCGTGGCGACCACCAGTGCGACGACGTCGACCGCATAGCACCACGCCGCCCCGAAGCCCGCCAGGAGGAGGCCACCCACTGCCGGACCGGCCAGCAGGCCGACCTGGCGGCCGAGCGACGTCAACGCGCTCGCCGCCAGGATCTGGTCGTGCTTCACGGTGCGCGGCTCGAGCGCCTCCTTCGAGGGTCGCTGCAGGGACTGGAAGGCTGCGAGCAGGGCGCCGAGCAGGTAGATCGGCCAGACCATGGGTTCGGCCATCGCGGCGTTGAGCGCCAGCAGGCCGGTGAGCACCGCCTGCGCGGAGCCGGCCAGCACGAGCATCCGCCTGCGGTCGACGTGGTCGGCGAGCGCTCCGCCGTACAGGCCGAACACCACGAGCGGGACCAGCTCGACGATGCCCAGCGCGCCGACCGCGAAGTTGGAGCCGGTGAGCTTGTAGAGCTGGTACGGCAG